>PLIU01000077.1 GCA_003140095.1 Verrucomicrobiales bacterium
CATTCACGCTGAACCGGTACAATCCCTTCCTGGCCAAGCCGGTGGTGTTGACGGAAATGGTCGCCTGTCTCAAGCATCAATTGGGAGGATAACGCGTCGCGAAGCAAATCTTGCGAAGCCCCGAACTACGGCACTCGTTTCAGACGGACTTGGAACAGCTTGGGCCAGCATTTCCCGGTGACGAAGAGGCGGTCGGCGGCGCTGTCGTAAGCGATGCCGTTGAGGACATCGGTGTTGGTGTTGTGGTCCGCGGGCGGCAGCAGCCTGGCGAAGTTGATCACGCCTGTGACCGCGCCGTTGGACGGGTCGATGCGCACCACGTAATCTGTCCGCCAGACGTTGGCGAGAATCTCTCCTTGAATGTACTCCAACTCATTCAACTGATCGACCGGACGGCCTCCGAAGGCAACTTGAATCGTGCGCTGGACTTTGAAGGTGGCAGGATCGAGAAATCGAATTTGCGCAGTGCCATCGCTCAGGATGAGCCAATGGCCGTCGGTCGCCAGGCCCCAACCTTCACCGGTGTAAGTGAATTCATGTTCGAGGCGAAAAGTCGCCTCGTCATAGACAAATCCCTTCCGCGCCTTCCAGGTCAATTGATAGGCCTTGCCGCCCAGGACGGCCAGACCTTCGGCAAAATAGCGGTCTGGAACAGGCACCTGCCGCAGGACCCGGCCGCTGAGGAGATCGACTTCGCGCAAGGTTGAGTGACCGTTCAAGCCAGTGCTCTCGATCAATTTCCCGTCGAGGAAGACCAATCCTTGGGTAAAGGCCGTTGTATCGTGCGGGAAGGTGTTCACGATTTCGTATGAATATCGCCAGACCTGGCCGTTGGCCGGATGATCCTCGCCAATCGAACTGGGCGTCCGTGCCTGTTGGGGAGTGGGAGCGGGCGTCGCGGGATGCTGATCGCAGCCTGCGTACGAAGAAAGGAACAAGACCGTTAATAGCAAAATGCCGCGCACATACTAGAATAAAAAGGGTGGTCGTTGGGCTACAAGTTCAAAGTCCTCTCCTAAATGAACTTTAAAAAACGCGCGGTCAAAAATGGTCAATGCCGTGCCACGGCTGTTTCTCCATCGGAAATAAGCGAATATATCTGCCCAACATGTGTCAATCAAAAATCGCCCCAACAGCCAAAATCCGAAAAGCTCGAATAAACTGTAGTGCTGTAGTGAGTCAGCGCTGCGATTTAAGCCCATGGCCGGCCCGTTAAACTTGGTTTGCCCAGTCGCCCTTTGCCGTGGCCGGACTCCTCCAAACCGCGGTCCGGCAAATTTGTTCGCCAGGAACAGCTTTGGCGCCCCTGCGCCATCCACAGACGTCCGCCCAAGACCAAGAGCGGCGCGCGCAGTTCCGGCGGCCATTTGCCGCGCCGCAACTCTTGGCGGAATGTTGCTCTGGGACGAACAGGCCTTCTTGCCCATCGGCATCCTGTTCATATTCCATTCTTTCTCGCTCACGTTTTAATTCAACTTTCGCGCCCAGTATGCGCCCAGAGGTTGGACATCCGCTGTCCATGTGAATAACTTTTCGGCGAAAAACACGCTTTTTTTGCGTACACCATAAGTAGTAGTTGGCGCTTGCCAGGCACAACATGATGTGCCAAAACAGCGGCCAAAAGCAGTTCAATGAATGCCAAGACGCGGAGGCAATTCGCCTCTTGGCGTCGGCGGTCGGGCATTTTCCAAAAGATGAGTGAGTCTTCGCTTGGCGTTTACCGGCCCTATTTCGCTGCGTCTCGAAGGGACATCCTGACAATAGTCCGGCGTTTCAAGGCCGGGTCCAACGCAGCAGACCTCCAGTCCCGAAGGGACGGCTGATTCAATCCCACAAATACCCCTCCTCATATTCGATGCGATGTCTTTTCAGCAACGCCAAAAACTCCTCCTGATACGTCCCAGCCAGGAACCGGGTTATACCCTGGAAGTCTTTAACGCGGTGGGCGATACCGTGGTGGCGCGGCAGGGAGTTGGAAGTCGACAATAATTCAAACCTTGATTCCCACTCCTCTCGAATATTGAGGGGTTTGGCTGTTCCGTCTAGCCGCAATTTCAGATTGCGTTTCCGATTGTGCGTTTGCTTCCTCGGTGACCTCCGCAGATGTGCTGTCGAGTTGGTTTGAAGCCTGGTTCTTGGTCAAGTCAAAGGCTTCGGGCATGTCGACATTTGATTTGAGTGTCGTCACAGTATTGCCAGCGAACTTTCCGCGCCATGTCGGGAATTTGCATCATTCCACCCAATCTGTAAAACCAGAATTAGTCACTGTGAGGAACCGATCCATTTAGGGGGCAAACTATAGCGTTTTCCTACTTCCGTGCATTCGCTAAAACTATAAATTGACCTCACTGGACTGGTGGTTGTGGCTGACGGGATGTTCCAGGATCCATATTCACTCAGGAAGTGAACGCAGTTTATTGCGAAACGTGATCGGAAGCACGTGCCCGTCCATATAAAGAGCTCGCCTGATACCACGGCTGTAACCCGTCATCACCGCCACAGGATAATCCATCAAGCCAAATTCAGAAAAGACACGAAAAACCCATTGCTCTCTTTCTTCTGTGAAGGGATTGTGAAGGTCGCTAGGTAGAAGTTGGAATCCGAGACTTTCCCAAGCAAATGGGAAAAGAGTTTCTAAGTTTGGAAATAAATACATTGTCTGGTTATCTGGTAAGGGTACGGCTTTGACAAAATAAGCGGTATCGCCGTCAAAACCGTTGGTGGCGATTAGTCCAATCCGAATTGAACCTGAAGGGACAGTTTTAGAAGTGGGATTATGAATTTCAAGAGACATTGCTTTAATTGGCGTCGGATAGGTAATCTGGAAGCCTTCATAGAGAAGTTTGCCGCCAATGTAAAGGTTAAGATTCTTTGCAACAGCCTCAACTCTCCTTTGGGGGTTCTCAATGCTCAAGCGGACTTTGGTTGCGAGTTGGTCCTTCAAAGACACAATGCTTTTTGCATACACAATATGCGGGTAGTGCATTAGGTCGAAAGGAATATCCACAACACTCTCCGTGGCAAGAATAACTTGCTTTGCCAAAGCATGGGCGTATCCGACCTCGTAAAAGACGTTTGGATTTTTGCCCGTCATATCGGCAATGATGATGTCGGCTTTTGCGATTTGGTTATATACGCGGGCAAGAATGGAACCGTCATAATGTTGCTCATCGACCCGTTCGCAATAGGCCCCCGCATCTATGCAAGCAGGCTTAATGCCTAATTTGTAAACGTCGTCGAATGCCGCTTCAAAGGGCATTAATACAAAAACAAAGGGCTTTGGTGCTGTGTCTACCATGAGAAAAGTCAGCACGGTTTCCTGACAAAAGCAATTCAATTTTCAGTCTGGAATTCAGCTCGTTGAATTCAACTGCAAGACCACCTGGGATTTGCCTTGATTGGGAGGGGTTCCGACAGCCGGGCATCCGTCTCGTGGCATACGCTCCTAGTCCACAAAAAGAAAATGAGATCGATGGAGCGAGCGGCGGGTGTCAATGGGGGCAACGGGGTGGCGTCTCGGGTTTTTGACGATGGCGCATCAAGGCCGACCGGGCGACCGATCCGAGTTGTTGTCGTGCGGCTGACGACAACCAAAATCAGCCGGTTGCGCCATTCCGATGGCCGGTGCTGCCCGAAAAGCTCCATCGTGTGCCGCCGATCCGCCGCCGATTCATTGACCGTCTCGACCGTTTGAAATGGCAACGACACCCGCAACGGCGCAACGCGGTTCCCCGCGCTGTCATATTTGCCCTCCCAAACCAACTCCGTCCGCGTCACGGCGAGCGGGTGTTGAGGCTGTCCTGCCGGATTATTGCGTTCTGCCATGTGCGGATCGTAACAGACAAACAGCCAACGCGGCAAGCCCGGCACGGCCTGGCGTAACGGTCGGAATCAGCAATCATAAATGAACTTTAAAAAACGCGCCGTCAAATTCAATCTCATTACCAGCTTGATTTTGCGGCGGCGGGCCATATTTCCTGGCCGGAAATCACAAATTTATGGGACTATTTGACAAACTATTTGGCAAGCAAAAGCCAAACTCGGATGCGACGATTTCGCAAACCAGGTTGCGGGATTTGCCCAGCAGGCTGTTGACGCCGCGCGCACTCGAGGCCGTGGTGTCTTGGATTATTCGGAGGAGAGCCTGAAGCTTATCGAAGATATCCATGAGCGTTTCGCTCCGGTGCGTGACCGGCAGGCCGAGCACCGAACCGTAACAATTCGCGGCCTTCGCCCAATTGTTGGTTCGGAAAATGACATCGCGCGAAGCTCGAAATTTGCGTTTCACGGCCATCTCCATTAACCGGCGCTCCGCGATTCATCAAGCCTTTAACGCCCAAGCCGATGGCAACTAAAAAAATTGCGGTTCCCGCGCCTAAAAAGTTGCGCTTATTGTCGCATCAAGCGATAAAAACGGACCGGGTCATTGCTGGCTGAGGGGTCGCGCAACAGTGCGCTGCCATTGGTCAGGGTCAGGGCGTTCGTCAACGGAATCCAGCCAATCAGGTTGCTGCTCGCTTCAAATAGCACACTCGACGGATCACTCAATGCAAGGCTGTTGCCGTTGGTCGTATAGACGTTGAAGAGCAGGCTGCCGTCCGACAAAAGCGTCGGAACGCCCAGTTGCGCCGGCAACGCGGGGATGAAGCTGACCTGATCGAGCCATCCGGCATCCTGGCCGACGGTGACGTCCGGGTCTTTGGCATAAATCCATGAAAGCGTTTGGGAACCTGGGCCAATGAGAAATGTCTCTTGCTCCCAATCGACTTCGCCGGAGATGGTCGCGGCATAGTTAGTTCCCGATCCAATGAAGAAGGAGAGGCCGTCGAAAAATTCCTCAGGGGAAACCATCCACCAAAAAGTCAACGTTCCAGGCCCGGTGACGGTTGTTTGCAGTTCACTGTACATGCTGTTGGTGATGCGGCCGCTTTGGGAGGCGGCGATGCCGTCTTGGGTGATATGAGAGCGGCATTTGTCTCATTCGCGATGGGATCGCCATTGAAGATCCATTGCTAACTAAGCGGGAGGGCGAGAATCAACACGGGCGCTTATTTCACGTCCATGCCGAGGTTTTGCATGAGGAAGGCGTAGGCATCGGCCTTTTCCGCGACGACCTGGCTGGTGGTCGGGCCGGAGCCGTGGCCCGTGGATAGACGAACGCGCAATAGCACCGGCGCGGGACCGGCCTGGGCGAATTGAAGGGCGGCGGCGAATTTGAACGAATGCGCGGGCATGACCCGGGTGTCATGATCGCCCGTGATGACGAGTGTCGCCGGGTAGCGGGTGGCCGGACGCACGTTGTGATAGGGCGAGTAGGCGCGGAGGATTTTGAAATCCGCCGGGTTGCGCGGCACCCCGTAATCGCCCACCCATCCTGCGCCCTGGCCAAACTGGTCGAAGCGCAACATGTCCATCACACCGACGTAGGCCAGCGCCGCGCCAAAGAGGTAGGGGCGCTGGGTGACGCAGGCGCCGATGAGCAAGCCGCCATTGGAGCCGCCTTCGATGGCCAGCTTGGGCGTCGAAGTGTAACCCTGCTCAATGAGCCACTCGGCCGCGCTGATGAAGTCGTCGAACACAATCTGCTTGCGCGCGCGAATAGCCTCCCGATGCCACTCCTCGCCATATTCGCCGCCGCCACGAATGTTCGCCACCGCGAAGATGCCCCCGCGTTCCAGCCAGACGAGCCGGGTGGCATCGAAATGCGGCAGCAGGGAAATCCCGAAGCCACCGTAACCGTAGAGCAGGGTCGGGTTCTTGCCATCAAGCTTGATGCCTTTCTTATAGACCAGGGACATAGGGATGCGGGTGCCATCCTTGGCCGGATAAAAGACCTGTTTCGATTCCAGAGCACTGGTATCGAAGGGCACTTTGGGCGCGCGGTACACGGTGCTAGCGCCCGTTTCCAGATCGAGGCGAAAAACCGTCAGCGGCGTGACCATATCCGTGTAGGAGTAGAACGTTTCCAGGTCATCGGGTTCGCCGCCAAATCCTCCGGCGGTGCCGCGGCCAGGCAGCTTGATTTCGCGCCGTAGGCGGCCATCCAGCCCATAGATGGTGACCTTGCTGGAGACATCGTGCAACGTTCGGACGATGAGTTGATGATTCACCAGCGTCACGCTGCCGGCGTCCACATCCATGGTGTCCGAGCCTTGCGGAACCACTTCCTTCCAATCGGAACGACCAGTGGCCGAAGGGTCGATTGCAACAACTCGTCCACGCGGGGCCGCGACCGTGGTCTCGAAGTAGAGCAATCCATGATCGGCGCCCGCATAGATGTAATTGGCGTCGAAACCTTCGGCGAGGGGTTTGATCGCGACGTTTGGCGCCTGAAGATCAATCACATAAAGATTTTCCAGCCCCTTGTCTCCGACCTCTCCTTCGCCAACCCTGAGCACCAGCCAGCGACCATCCCCGGTTAGGTGCGGTTCGAACTGCCAATCGGCGTGATCGGGCCGCTCGTAGAGCTTGTGGTCGGCGTCTGCCGGTGTGCCCAGGACATGATAATAAACCGCATCGCGGAGGTCGCGCTCCCGGAGCTCCTGCCCTGGCACCGGGCTTGGGAACGCGCTGTAGTAGAGACCTCTGCCATCCGTGCTGAAAATCGGATGGTAGTACTTGGTCCACCTCAATACGTCGGGCAGGTCCTTGCCCGAAGCGAGATCTCGGAGGTGCCAATCCGTCCAGTCCGACCCACCTTGCGACACGCCGTAAGCCAGCGTCCCGCCGTCCGGGCTGGCCAGGTAGCCGACGATGGCGAGGGTGCCGTTGGTTGAGAGCGCGTTCGGATCGAAGGCGATCGCCGGCGTGCCGTCAAGACCGAGGCTGGCAAAGAGAACACTTTGCTGCTGGAGACCGGTGTTATGGGTATAGAAGTAATGATGGCCCTTGTGGAACGGCAGACCGAATTTCTCAAAATCGAGCAACGCGGTCAGTCGCTGTTCGATGGACTGCCGAACGGGGATGCCGGCCAGATACGAGCCGGTGAGACGCGCCTCGGCCTGCACCCAGAGGCGCGTTTCGGCGGAGTCCAGCCGTTCGAGCCAGCGATAGGGGTCGGCGACTTTGACTCCATTGTAGTCATCCAACGCGTCGTCGCGCCGGGCCTTCGGATAGGCCGCCCCCGGCGCGGCCGCGCCGGTGAGCGCGACCAGCAGCGTGAGGAGAGGAAGACCGGCCTTGAGCCGTGAGAGCAAGATGCCATTTATATTGACAATCATAATTCGACCCGCGCGGCGCAGCCTTCCATCAGGGGCCTTCACCGGCCTTGAATTCGACCCACGGTTCCGCCGGGCGGCTTTTGAGGTATCCCTCCATCCAATCGAATTGCGGATGCGCGGCCAGAAACGCCGGCGCGTCGAACGAAGACCCGTCGGCCGAGCCCCAGCGCGCCGCGAAACTCATCGCTTTGGCCATGCGTGAATCGACCACCTTGGCGTCGAACGTGCCATTGGGATGGAAGGGAACATCCCCGCCGCCAGGGGCCGTCGATTCCGGTTCGAGTTCGAAGTGTCCCGACAGCGTCCGGCTGTCCGGGCTTTCCTTGTTGAGGCAGGTATCGTAACAGTCCCCTTCCATTTTTTCGCCTAATTCCAAATCGATTTTGCCGGCGTTTTCCTTCATTAATTGCTTCCAGCGGACGCGGCGGGCAACATCGGAGAGACGGATATCGTCGTCGCGCGTGTCCGTTTCCAGCCGCAGGATGTGCGGATCCTCCGCGATGTTGGAGCCGATGAAGAAGCCGTCGTTGGTCCGCTCGAACCCGATGTATTTGAGACCGAGTTCAAGGCGGGCGATTTCGCCGGTATTGATATCGCCCAGCAGCCAGGCGTTGGCATAACCGCCATTGTTGCCGTTCTTCATGATGGCGCACCATTGGTCAATGCTGGCGGCGTCCTGCGTCGCCCGGCGCATCCGGACAAACTCCGGGACGCCCTTTTCCGAAAAATGCTTGAATCCTCCAATGGTGGTTTCTGAGCCAACCAAGCCGGCGTCGGTAATGAAGAAATCCGTGCCGCTGTGAATCCAGCCTGGCTGCGTCTGCATGAGAATGCGATGGCCTTGGTCGGGCTTGATGTCGATGACCACGTTAGCCACCGCTTCAACGTAGTCGCCCATTGTGTTATGTCCGAGGACAATGCCGCCGTCCTTGGTCATCCGGCCCGTGGCAATGAAGGAGGAGCACGATTGCTTCGGCTTCTTCACCACGTCGATGTTGTCGGTCAGCTTTTTCGCGGCCAACGGCCACCAATACAATTCGATTTCGAGCTCGGCGTTATAGGTGACGATCTCGTCGTAAGTCGTCGGAAAGCCGGCGGCGCTCATCCCTTCGGCGATGCCCTGCAACTCAGCGCGGTTCTCCGAGTCGATGCCCGGCTCGATGAACCCTTTGGTGTGAGCGATGAGCCAGGACCACTCCATGCTGCTGTCGTACCGCCAATGCGCTCGGACCACCCGGAGGCATTCCGCGATATCCCTGGCCAGCAGATAGCCATGCTGAAAACCGCGCTCGCGCGGCCCGCCTTCGACATGGAGATAAATCCAACCTGCACGCTCATGCCGCTCCGCCGCGCGCAGCCATCTCTGCTCTCGATCAGAGAGGCCGGCCCCATGAAGTCCGGCCTGGGCGAAGGAAAGACAAGCGAGACCAAGGGCAAAAGTGCGAAATTTCACGAGCCGAAAATTCATGAACCGAGTATGAGCGCAATGAGCCGCGTGTCAAACGAGTTTCAAAGACACAGAACTGGCCTAGGGCGAATCAAGTAATCTAGGAGCGATTCCTGCTAGCGCCACCCTGATCTGCGAAGTGGAATTGTTGTCCATTGCCTAAGCGCCGCACGGCGCGTTCTTCATTTCGGCTGACCCGCCTCCAAGTGTTCGAATAGTGGGCCAAATCGTTTCTGGGCGTATTTGGAGGAATGGATCATCATGGCGAAAAACAGCGGCACCAGCACCATCAGCAAGACCGTGCTCCACCAGTGATGGGGTCGAAACCGTTTCACATTCGGCGCAAACGCCAGCAAACCCAGCACCGCCGCCAGCACCCCCACCGCATCCAGGCTGGCGCGCTGCCAGTAAGTCGAGCCATCCAGCCGCACCCACATGCCAAACTCGTCGAACGTCAGCGCCAGTCCGATGCCGTAGGCGACGGCGGAGATTTTCAATTCCCGCCCCGTTGGATCGCGAAACAGCAGGAGCGCACCCACTGCCACGAGCAGGAAAATGCCGTAATTCAAATGATGGATATGGTTTCCCCCCAGGTGCAGATAGAGGTCCGGGATCGTTCGCGACATGATCAGATAGACCGTCACGCGCGACGCGATGAAGGTCAGCAAGAACGAGAACAAAACCCGGCGGGCCATGTGGGCTTGATCCGGGTGGTCTGCCAGATGGGATATGGGCGCGTTCTGTTCGATGCCCCATGTTTGCGCCAACCCGATTGCCAGCGCAACCATTTCGCGCGCGCTTTTCGTGGGGTCTTCAGCCTAATGGTTCCATACAGCCTGGCGGAGAGGCTCCAAAATGCGCGGCGTGGGATGCGTAGGCCGCGGCGTCCTCCAGCATCGCGGAAATCGTCGCGGCCATGGGGGCGGCTTTGGCCAGGCCGGAAAAAACAGCGCGGTCGCCGATGTTGCTGGTCAAAACAAAGGCGGGGCGTTGTGTGACCTGCAAGGCGTGAAATTCGGCGGTGCTGGCGCGCAGGCGTTTTTCTATTTCCGCGGATTGCGCTTTGGCCAGCAGCTTCTTGGCATCCAGACCCGCGGCTTTGGCGGCCACGCCCGCGGAGACTTTCCATTGGAGGATTTTTTGGCCTTCGCGCAAGGCGGCGGTGGCGATGGCCAGGCGGACGCGGTCGTCCGTCACGCCGAAATCCTTGGCTGCCTCGGGCACGCAGTTGGCCGCGAGGTATTCCTTCTGGCCGGCCTCAAACCAGCCGGCGCTGAGCATGAAGGGCGAGCGCATGACGGAGCCGCTGCGTCGGTAAAACCATTGCGATTGCTCCTTCGAGGCCGGGAGCGCGGATTCATCGAGGAGGGCGATGCGCCAACTGAATTCCACCGGTTGATGGGCAAAGCCGTGTTTGAGTTCCACCCACGCCGGTTCGGCCCAGTAACACCAGGAGGAGGTGACGTCCAGATAGTAAATGATTTTCACGTTCATGGCGAACAACCTTAAGCAACGCGCCGAAATCGGCAATCAGTTTTGGCGCCGGTTTTCCTTCGTTTTTCCTCCTCGGGTTGCGCTTGACGCACAACATGCATTTCCTGTTCCCGACCATGCTGATCCATTGCCGCTTCTTATCCTCCAGATCATTCCAAGGTAGGGTTTTACCCCATTGGAAAGTCTCAGGCCATCGCTTAATGTTTTCTCACTATTATGACAGGATTGAATATCACTCGCGAACAAATGATCCAACTGCTGAACGAAGACCTGGCGGGCGAATACCAGGCGATTATTGCCTACACGGTGTACAGCCAGGTGCTCAAGGGCGCCGCCTACACGGACATCGCGCGGGAGTTGGAAGCTCATGCTGGAGAAGAACTGGCTCACGCCATAAAAATTGCCAAACAGATTGATTATCTGGGCGGCATGCCGTGCGTGACGCCCAAGCCGGTTAAAACTTCCAATGACCCGGTCGAAATGCTGCGTGCAGATTTGGAGAATGAACGGAAAACGGTGGGCCGCTACCGCGAGCGCATCCGCCAAGCCGAAGCGATGGGGGAATTCGCCTTGAGCGAGACCTTGCGGGCGATCATTTTGCAGGAGCAGGACCATGAAATTGATTTGAGCGCCGCGTTGGACATCAATGTGCCTCCCGCCATAAAGCCCGCCGAACACAACGGGCGCAGCCACCTGAAAGGCAACCATGCCTCAAGGCGATAAATCCAGCTACACCGACAAACAGAAGCGCCAAGCGGAGCACATCGAGGCTGGCTACGAGAAAAAGGGAGTCAGTGCGAAAACAGCGGAAGCGCGGGCATGGGCCACGGTGAACAAACTCACCGGTGGCGGCAAGAAGAGCGGCTCCGGCCGGAAGAGAACCCATTAAAATTATGGCAGCCCTAACCACCAAACAGGTCAGTCTTCACTTGAAGGCCGTTCCGAGTTGGTCAAAGCGCGCTCAAGCAATTGTTCGGACGTTCAAGTTTGAGGGATTCCTCAATAGCATCGATTTTGTGAACCGGATCGCCAGGAAAGCTCAAAAAAGCAATCACCATCCGGACATCGATATTCGATTTAACAAGGTGACGCTGAGGCTCTCGACGCAGGATGAGGGTGGAATCACCGCCAAGGATTTTTCCCTTGCCCGCCAGTGCGATGTAGTTCTCTCCAAATTTTTCACGTCCTGACGACCGCGGATCCCTGTTCAGGCCATAAAGTCCTGGGCGTCACGGAAAGACAGAAGGCGAGTGTTGACTATCAAGCGACTCAAAGGTTATGGGTGGAATACCCCATAGCACGCATTCCGTCAGCCGTGTATGTTCTTTGGTAATGTCGAAAACAAATAACAATAATTAACGGAGATTTACTCATGAATGCGAATACACAATTACAGCAGACGGTTGAGCAAAACAAGCCGGGGCTGAAACTCATTTCCAAATCAGCCTCAGCCACACTGGGCACGGCTTTAGTGGCGGTGGGACTGTTGATGACGCCCGCACGCGCAAACGCGGGGCCGCCGGTCTGCGCGGCCGACAACAACTTTATCCAGTCGGCCGCCCAAGGGGGCATGACCGAGGTTAAATTGGGTGCGCTGGCTTCCACCAGCGGGACGCGCGAGGATGTCAGGGAATTCGGCCAGAGGATGGTCAAGGATCATACCAGCATCAATGGCGACTTGAAAGCGCTGGCCACGGAAAGAGGCGTATCCTTGCCCGACAGCCTGGATTCGGAACATCAGGGGATGGTGGACAAAATGTCGGCCCTGTCAGGTTCGGACTTCGACAATGCCTATATCTCCTGTATGATCAAAGACCACAAAACGGATGCCAAGGCCTTTAAAGCCGAATCTGCCGCAACGAAAGACACGGATATCAAAAGCTTTGTGGATAAAACCATTCCGGTTGTGCACGAGCATTTGAAGCTCATCACGGCCATGAACAAACAGCGGTCTTAGGCAAGCGTTCCCTGTAACGCAGTTTTCAATCCAAGACCATGTAGACCTTTCCCATCGTCATCTAGGGTTGGGGGCGTAGTGGCTGGCTATGCCGCGAAGGAAGGTGGTTGCTTTGACGCAGAAGAATCATGAGTGCCAGATCGTGTTGGCCTCCGGAAATCAAGTGCCCAGTTCCATGGATGGGACCACTCCAATTCCTGCCACCACAAAATCTGTGAATGGCGGGATTCATGTCAATAAATTCCTTGAGACTATTATACCGGGCGTCTGGGCTGCTGGTGATGTAACCAACTACCCCGATCATTGCCAATGAAAGCTAAGATAACTGCAAGGCACTTTCCTGTTGTTTGCGTCGTCCACTCCGCTTGTTCTTTTATTTGGGGCTGGCGCGCCGGAGTGTTTCTAGCACTTTCATTGCGGCATTGTGACCCGGGATGCCGCTGACGCCGCCGCCGCGGCGGGCGCTGGCACCACAAAGGAAGACGTTCGGGAATTCCGTCTCTACACCCCACGAGCCGGCCGCTTCGGGTGTTTCGGCGAATGGAAAAGCCAACGCGCCGTGAAAGATGTTTCCCCGAAAGTGACCCAGTTCTTCCTCGATATCCACGGGGCTTTTGGCTTCCAGGCACGGTGCGCCGTTCCGCGCGAGGGCCAGACAATCCTCAATGGGTTCGGCGAGCCAACGATTCAATCCGGCCAGACACTTGTGTTTGACAGCTTGGCGCATGGTTTCGTTTTTGGTGCGGAACAGACGCCACGGCGTATCCAGCGCGAACAAGGTCATGGCGTGGAAACCCCGTGCGCGCAGTTCGGCGGATAGAATGCTGTCGTCCGTGAGCGTGTGACAATATACCTCGCACGGAATTCGGTCGGGCAGGCGCAAGTCCGATGCTTGCTGGCAGCTCGTCTTCATTTGCTCATAACCTTCGTCGATATGAAAAGTGCCGCAAAACGCCGTGGCCGCGTCCGCCAGCGGTGCCAGGAGCCGGGGCAACCGGCGCAAGAGCATGTTGATTTTGAAGACCGATCCCTCATGCGTGGCATCGGGCTGGTAGGGCCGTCCCAACAGGCCGGCCAGGATGTTCAGGCCAAAGTTCAGAAGAACGAACCGTGCTTCCACGGTCTGCCGTTGCTTGCCCATCTCAAACTCGATTGTCCGGGTGTAGCTTGTCAAGTCGAGCGTTCTCAAATGAACGTTTGTCATCATGCTGGCGCCGTGCCGTGCCGCAGCCTGGGTCAATTCATGCGCGACCCTGCCCATTCCGCCCACGGGCACCTTCCATTCACCGGTCCGATTGCCGATGGTATGATAGAGGAAGCAACGATTTTGCAGGAGGGATTCATCGTGCGGATGGGTCAAGAGACCGATCTTGGCATCGGTGAAAACGACCCCGCGCAGCAGATCGTCCTGAAGGCGCCTTTCGATGGCGCACCCCAGAGGCTCCTCGACCAAACTGCGCCACGCCTCGCGATGCAATGGATCCAGCGTGAAGCGGCGGCGCAATTCGTCTTTGGCAGGAAGAGGGCTTAGCATCGTATCCCAGACTTGGCCGGCGAACGCCTGGGAGAGCCGGTAGAAGTCGCGCATGCGGTCGAATTCAACGTCGCTGCCGGTCAGCGCGCGGAGCGAGGCGCGTCCGGCGTCCTCCGAATGGTTGCTGAGCAGGCAAGCGCCCGGCACTCCGTTCCGGAGGTACGGGGTGAAGGAGGCGGTGGCGCGGGTTCGCAACTCAAGGTTGAGGCTCAACTCACGAATGATTTTCTCCGGGAGCAGGCTGACCAGATAGGCATAGCGCGAAAGCCGGGCGTCGTAATCCGGAAAAAGGCGCTGCGACGTGGTCGCGCCGCCGATGTAATCATTCTTCTCCAGCACGAGCACACTCAATCCCGCGCGGGCCAGATAAGCCGCCGCCACCAAGGCGTTATGGCCCGCGCCTAAAATGACGACATCATATTTGAATTTCACCCGCTGCCATGATCTGCCACAAATTGCCCGCATGGCAAGGCCCCAGCCGTTGCTCAAATGTGTTGGTATTAAATTTAGTCCCGAGCGCGCCGCGGCGAGCGAAACGCCAGCCAGATGGTGGAAACCAAGCTCGCGGTTTTGAGGATCGTCTGTAACCAGGAAGGTTTCGGCTCGGGGGGCGCGGACTTGCGGCGCCGGTAGGCCGCCAGGCCCGCCACCAGCACAGCGGCGGACGAGGCGATCGAAGCGAAGGACTTGGCACGGCCGGCGACCGACCACACTCCCTCTGCCAACGTCTCCCATTCCTGAACCAATTGGGCGCGATTGAGTTCGCTTTCCGCGATCAACAATTGCTTGCGTGATTGGAGCGGGTTCAGGCGAGGACTTTTTCCAGGCATGCGCGATCCTTTCGAAGTTGCTCCAGTGTGGCGGAGAGTGTCTGCCAGTCCCGCAGAAGTCCGGTCAGCCGCCACCAAAGACAAACTCCGGCTGCTCCGTAGAGGCCGGTCAAGCTCAGGAGGGCAGCCACGGGTGCGCTTGGCCACAACCAAAGGACGATGGCGGCGCTCAGTGTCATGCCCGCGAGCAGACCGAACACCGCCACGCCAAGGGCCAAAAGGAAAGCGCGCAGGAGCCCCTCGCGCTCCTCCTGAAGTTCCACCCTTAAGAGTTCGAGCCGATTTTCCCCGATGGTCAGCAAGCGCCGCGCAAAATGTTTGGAGTTCGTGGCCAATTCGCTGAAGCCGGCAGTGGATTCTGCCATAACCTAATCAATCATGGTTGCGGGAGCACCGGCGCGCAGCCAGATAGCCGATGAGCGCACCGACACCCAAAGCGATGGCTATGGCTTGATAGGGGTGTTCATGCACAGCCTCGTCAGCCACTTTGGCGCCTTGGACCGCTTTGTCCCGCACACGTCCCGCGAAGTCCTTGGCCCTATCCAGCGCGGCGGCGAGGCGCTTGCGGGCTTCCCCGACTTTGTCTCCGGCCACGTCGGCGGTGGCGGCCAATAAGGCGCGCGCATCTTCAGCGAGCGAGCCCACGTCAGGACTGGTTTCTTCTGTATGTTTGTTCATATTTTTCTCTCGTTTCTATATGTTTGTGTTTTTCATTGGTGAATTATCCTCATCGGCCAGATGATTCGCTTCCGGGGAGCGAGGCGCGTTGGGAACCGGCTTGCTCCCACAAAACGGGATGGGCGCGGTTTCTCCGGCCAGCGGATCGGGCATCCATTGGACGCCCAGCGCCAGGCTGTATTCACGCATTTGGAAGAGTGTTCCATTTCCCACCGCCACAATGCACCGGAGAGCTGGCGGGTGCCATGGGGTATAACCCTAAGTGCTGATGGGCATAAATACGATGCCATCATCCTATTTATGGCCATCGTCACTTAGGGTTCAAGAAATTATGAAACGTTTCGTTCCGCGAAACTCGATCACGTGCAGCTCATTGGCGAGCCGAACAATTCCTCCGCCCCTGCGTTCGCCCAGGCCTGGTAAAACCAGCCACGAAATCGCCGAAGGTCAATGGCTTTGTTCTGAGAAGGGCTTTGATCACGTGAGGCACTTTCGATGGGCGGGTTGCGCTCCTTGTTTTGGCGGCGGTTCCTCCGCAGCGAACGTTTCCATAACCGCCTGGAGCTTGTCCGGTTGGAGGAGGTCTCCCACGACTGGAAGGCCGTCCTGCATGGTTAAGGCCATTTTTTCGAGTCTGATTTCGGTGCCGGTACTAGCTGTAATCGCACTTGCTGCGGACCGAAAAGGTGACAGCGATGGGGCGAGCGGGATTGTCCTGGGATTGGAGGAGGAATTCAGGAATTCCCCGTCTTGCTCCGGCTCCTGGCCTTGGATGTTGGCCGGCAGACCCAAGGGCGACTTGCCTATGGGGACGCCTGCGCGCAGGACGTTCTTGACCGTGTCCAGCAGCGCATCCAGGGCAAAAGGTTTCCACAGCGTGGCCGCACATGGAAGCGACAAGTTTTCGGCCGACTCGTGATCGGGCCAAGTTTCCGCGACAAGGACGACCGGCAGGTCCATACGGGCGGAACGCAGCTTCTTGATCAGTTCATCGCCGGTCAGGTTCGGCATCTCATTCTCGGTGATCAGAAGATTGTAGTGGCGGGCCTGAAGTGCCTCCCAGGCGGCCGCGCCATTTTCGGCGAGGTCCACGCGGCAGCCGGGACCAGCCAAAGCATCGGCGTAGAGAAGCCGAAGATCGCTGTTCTTGTCCACCACCAGAATGCGGCAGCGGGAATTTACCGGGCCTGGCGGTGGCGCGCCTTCCGGCGCAAGGGTTTGTGAATTTTTGTAGGTGTTCATGGTGCGAGACACGGTGTTGCTCATAGGTTGACTCCTTTCAATTGAATCCAGAATTTGCTGCCCTGGCCGACCTCCGATTCGACGCCCATCCGGCCGCCCATACGCTCCACCGCCTTGCGGACGATGGTCAGGCCCAGGCCCGTGCCTTCGTAGGCGGTGGGGTGGTCGATCCGAGCGAACATCTGGAAGATGCGGACCTGATCTTTTGGGGCGATGCCGATGCCGTTGTCCTCGACCCACAGCCGGACGTCCGCCCCCATGGCTTGGGCCCGGATTTTGACCCGGGGTTTGGCTCCCGGCACGATAAATTTGACGGCGTTGGTGAGCAGGTTGGAGAGGCATTGCACCAGGCCCACCTCGGTGCCCATGACTTTGGGCAGCGCGCCTTCGATTTGAATTTCGACCTGGCCTGTCTGCAACTGCGGGTAAGTTTCGATGACTTGGCGGACCAAGGAGTCCAGATCAACTGCTTCGATTTTTACTTCGCCGCCGAGCACCATGGTGTAGGCCAGCACTTCCTGAATCAAGGTGTCCAAGCGGTTTGCCGCCACGTCGATCTTTTCCAGATATTTGATTCCATCGGCGTCGAGTTGGGTCGAATGATCTTGCAAAAGAATCTCGGCGAAACCCCGCATGGCCGAAAGCGGAGAGCTCATATCATGGGAGACGCTGAAGGAAAAGGATTCCATTTCAGCGATCGTTTGGCGAAGCTGAGCGGTGTGTTCGGCGACCTTTTGGCGCAACTCGGCGGCTTGCCGGCTGATTTCATCTTTGGCGGCGAACAATTCCTGCTCGACTTGCTTGCGCGCGGTAATGTCGCGCACGTTGCATTGGATGACGAGGTGCGTGCCTTCTTGATAGAGGTTGGCCTCCACTTCCACTTCGCGGGTCCGGCCCGTGCTGCTCTGGAGAGGCAATTCCTTGTAGCAGATAAAATTCTTCTTGCGCAAGACGCGAAACATCTCTTCACCGGCGTGCTGGTCTTTGAGCAGACCGATTTCCCAAAGCTCCTTGCCCACAAACTCCTCCAGTGTGGAGCCGAGCAGTTCGATCATAAACGGATTGGCGTCCGTGATCTTGCGCGTGCCGGGATCGAGCAGCAGAACGCCGTCGCGCGCCGATTCAAATAGCCGGCGGCAACGCATCTCCGAAACGCGCAAGGCGGCCCGCGCTGCTTCCTCCAAAACCTCCACCGATGAGGGCACGCCGCCCAGAGGCAAGGCCGGGGCGGGTGGTTTGGAAATCCCGGCCCGTCCGGCGCCGCGGACTTTCTTGAGGGGGGCGGCCGTCGATTGGAGGAGGGACTTTTTATTATTCGCCAAATGGATCGTATGCATAACAGCCTTTCTCTCTCTACGAGGTGTTCAACTCATGTTTATTTTGGTGACGTCAAGTATCTTTGTTTGAATCGCGTCAGGATGGCGTGTCCGTTTGTCGAGCCAGTAGGCAGACAGATGGCCGTGTCCCATGCCGTCCACGCTGTGCTTGGGTGCAAATTGATATGTGTTCTTCAACCATTCGTGCGTTGATTCGGCGATTTGAGTTTTCCCGGCTGCGCCCGTGGACTCAAGGCGGCAGGCGAGATTGACCGTCTCACCCCAAAGATCGTAGGCGAATCTCTTGCGTCCAATGACCCCTGCCACCAGCGGGCCGGTGCAAACGCCAATCCGGATGCGGACGGAGGTGTTGTACTGTTGGTTGAATCGCCCAATTTCTTCCTGCATGTCGAGCGCGAGTTCAGCGCTGGCTTCGGCATGATCTGGCCGGGGAAGAGAAATGCCGCCAGCGACCATGTAACAGTCGCCGATGGTTTTGATTTTTTCCAGGCCGCGCTTTTCTGTCAAAAGATCGAAGGCGGTAAAGATCTCGTTTAATAACTGGACGGTCTACTCCGGGCCAATGTGGGCTGACAGTGCGGTGAAGCCGACCAAATCTGCCACCAGCACGGTTACTTCGGCATAACTGTCGGCAATGTTGATTTCCCCTTTTTTCATCCGTTCAGCGATGGGTTTGGGGAGAATATTCAGCAGCAACTGCTCGGACTTCCCCTGCTCGAGCTGAAGCTGGTCATGGAGATGTTTGGCATGGACGGCATTGCCCACCCGCAGGATCACGTCTTGAATGTCAATCGGCTTGTTCAAAAAATCGTTCGCGCCGGCTTCAATGCCCATCAATCGTTCCTTGCGGTCGGAGAGGGCGGTAATCATCAGAATCGGGATGTGCGCCGTCTTGGTGTCCCTTCTCAGACGGCGGCACACCTCGAAGCCGTCCAGCTTCGGCATCATCAGGTCGAGCAAGATCACGTCGGGCGGCCGCTCGGCAATTTTCTGCAAGGCCTGCACGCCGTTTTCGGCCTCCGCAATTTCATAACCGCGCGCTTCCAAGGGATCACGCAGCAGAGTGCGGTTTTGTTCTTCGTCATCCACCACCAGTACGAAGCCGGGAGAACGCATGGACCCGGTGGGCATGGGTTTGAGTTCTGTGATTTCACTTGGCATAAATTCTTTCTACCTTGGGCTGCTGGTTGTTTGACGCTCGCTGGCCGAGGCAATGAAGCGCGTGATGGTCTCCGCGAATGTTCGGGTTTGTATGGGCTTGGTCAGATAACCATCGCAGCCAGCACTGAGGGCAATTTCCTTGTCGCCCTTCATGGCGTGGGCGGAGTGTCCGACGACGGCCAGGTGGCGTGTGGCGGGGTTGGCTTTGAGAGCTTTGGCCGCGGCCAGTCCATCCATGCCGGGCAAACCCAAATCCATCAGCACCAGATCCGGGGAAATCTCCCGCGCCATCCGCAACCCTTCTTCAGCCGTCTGCGCCGAAAAAACAGCGAAGCCGTTTGCCAGCAACAGGTCGGTGGCCAGCTCAAGGTTTAGTAAGTTGTCCTCGACGATGAGTATTCTTTTTCGGGTCATGGGTTCGTTTCTGTTAAGAGGGCCTCGGCGCGCACGGTGTCAAGGCGTCCTAATTCGGCCAGCAGACTTCCGCGTTCCGTTTTGGAGGTGATGGCCTGCACGTGACCGGCCAAGCGTTGGCGTTCCTCCTCGCTGAGCACGGTGCCCGTTTGGATCAGAATGGGGATGTCTTTGGTGCGTAGTTGGGCGCGCAGTTGTTCCACGACTTTGGTCCCGTCGAATTCGGGCATGGTAAAATCCAGGATGATCACGTCCGGTTGATAAGTCGTGGCCAAGGCCACACCCTTGCGGCCATCCGGCGCGCGAAGAACGCGAAAACCTTCTTGCAGGAGGGTCGTGGTCAGCAGTTCCAGCAAAGCGGGCTCGTCGTCGATGATGAGGACCGTTTTGAGTTCTTTGCCGGCGGTTTTGTCCGAGCGGCGAATGGCGTCCACGAGCCTGGCACTCAACCGTTCATCGCCGCATAACCTGAATGCCGGCCTGCCATCGCGATCAACGGAAAAAATGACCAGTGGGATCCTGGGCGGGATCTTTGAGCTGCACTTGAGCCATTCCTGTTCTCCATGGTGATCCGCGAGTTTTCGATCGATCACAACCGCATAAAAGGATTTGGCCTTGACCGTGCGGACGATCGCCTCCATTTGCGGAATCACCTCAATACCATAACCAACACCGGTCAGATAATCGCCCGCCAGTTGTTCGCTTGCGGCATCGTTCGTCACGATCAAAACGAGTGGCCGGATGGTGTCCTCGCGCGAGTCGGTCTTGTCAGGAGTTGGAGGTGGCTTGGCCTCGGGATTTGGGAGGGGAATCAGGAAAGTGAAGATGCTGCCCTTGCCTTCGATGCCTTCGCTCTCCACCCAGATCCGCCCGCCATGCAGCTCGATCAGCCTTTTGGTCAAGGCCAGCCCCAGGCCGGTACCTTGCTGCCGCCGGCCGTAGGAGGAGTCCACTTGTTCAAACTCTTTGAAAACGCGCGCCTGATCGCGCGCTTGAATTCCGATGCCGGTGTCGGTGACCGCCACGCGCAGGGCCTCACCCGCCAGCGCAATGTTCGACGCTGCCCTGGCATCTCCGTTGGCTTCGTTTTGGAAAGCGGCCGTCACGGTTACTCTTCCGCCATCCGGGGTGAACTTGATAGCGTTGCTGAGCAGGTTGTACATGACCTGCTTGAACTTCGCTTCGTCAGCGTAGAGCACGGGAAGGTTTGCCCCGACTTCAAACTCAAGGCTGATGCCCTTCTTGTTGGCCAGCGTCTTAACAATCGTTTGCACCTCGTGCAACGCTTTGGTGACGGCGAACGTATTGCGCATCAACTCCACCCGGCCTGCCTCCACCTTGGCCAGGTCGAGAATGTCATTGATGAGC
Source organism: Verrucomicrobiales bacterium (assembly GCA_003140095.1). Lineage (GTDB taxonomy): Bacteria > Verrucomicrobiota > Verrucomicrobiia > Limisphaerales > Palsa-1400 > Palsa-1400. Next base: position 20,683 of record PLIU01000077.1, read on the forward strand.
TGGAGCAGGTGGCGTCCGCTGCTGAGAATGTTGTTGCTGTATTTGAGTTGCCGGACGTTCAGATCGCCAAAAGTTTTGTCGGAGAGGATTTCCGAAAAGCCGATGATGGCATTGAGCGGGGTGCGCAGCTCGTGGCTCATGTTGGCGAGGAACTGGCTCTTGGCGAGGTTGGCGGATTCGGCCGCTTCCTTGGTGTGCTGAGCGGCGGCTTCGGCCAGGCGGCGCTGCGTGACGTCCAGAAAAATGCCGTCGGCACACCTGATGCCCTGGCGTGGCTGCGTGGTCAGCGCCCGGTCATGCAACCAGATCCACTGGCCGTCTTTCCGGCAGATCTGGTATTCCACGTCGAACTTTTCGCCATCGGAGAAAAGTTTCTGGTAGGCGTGGCTGACATGCTTGGCGTCTTGCGGATGGATCCGATCCAACCAAAGCTGCCCGCTTTGCTCAAGAAGTTCCGCGGAACTGTAACCCAGCACCTTGACGGCATTGCCGCTGATATAAAGCAGTTCCCGGTTGAGATCGGCGGTCCAAACCACGTCCGGAATATGATCAATGAGCGAACGGTGTTTTTCCTCACTGGCCCGCAAGGCCTGGTCGGATTGCTTGCGTTGCGTGATGTCCTGAATGACAGCCTGGAACTCCCGCGTATCGTCTTTTTCTTGAAACAAGCGCCGGATCCGGTATTGATGCCACACGAGCTGGTCGTCAGGCGAATGCAGGCGGTGATCAAACGAAACGACCGGTTCATCTGCCGGCAAAGAGTTGATGTAGCTCAGCGGAACGGCGGCATCCTCCTCGGAGAGGGTTTGAAAGAAGTTAGTTCCGATCAGCTCCTCGCGGCTTTTGGCATGGAAGCGGCAGAAAGTATCATTGACAAAAGTGAGCAAACCGTCCGGCTTGAACCGGCAAATCAAATCCGTCTGGTCTTCCACCACCGCCCGAAAACGCTTTTCGCTGACCGAGACCGCGCGTTCCGCCGCACGGCGTTCGGTCGCCGCCGCCGCCAGGAGCATATTAGTGACCGCCAGAATCCCGATGTAACTGCCGATGAGCATCAGACTGTCCTTCTCCGTATTGGTGACGAAGGGCCCTCGTGCGTGGAGGAGTGAATAGATGGCCAGCGCCGAGACCAGCAAGGTTCCGGCAGTGGCGCCGCGCGGGCCAAAGCGCAATGCACCCCAGACCAGAAAAGGAAACGGCAAATAGGCCAGCGGATAATTTTGAATCCCATAGACAAACCATGAATTGAAGGAAAACAGGGTGCCGCCGACCAAACCTGCGCCGCAGATGACGGCTTCGGCAATCAGCCTGGCGTTCCAGCGGGTGGCCGTGGGCGTGGCCCAAGTGATGAGGAAGGGCGCGACCACCAGCCCGGCCAGCGCATTGGGCACCCACCACACCAGCGTCATGGGAAATAAATTGTCCCATGCCACCGCCCCACCGTAGGCGAGACTGACGACGTTGAAGGCGGCATTGACCGTGGTGCCCAGAAAACAGGCCAGCCCAATGTAGGCGGTCACGTCCCGAGTGCGTTCCATCGCATTGTCGAAAGCGGTGATTCTTTTGAGCAGGAAAGTGCAGACGATGGCGCCCATGGTATTGCCAATGGCCGTACCGAGGGTGAAGAATCCAAAGGGCCTTCCATCCATGGTCGAAAATAGAATCGCTCCCAAAGCCACGCCAGGCCAGAATCGGTAACCGAAGAGCAGAATGGCGGCCAGCGCGATGCCCGCCGGCGGCCAGACCAGGACCACACTGCCGGAAAGAAAAGTGGTTTTCTTGCCGACCAATCCGCCCACGAAATAAAGGGCGATGAGAACGACCACGCGTGTGGAGGCCGAGAGTTTTTGGTTCTGTATCCATTTAACCATGATCAGTCCCTGGGTACTCCTGGCTTGGAGGAGATTCTCGTTAATCCAAATGTGGTCGGCGCGGCGTCCAACCTCGGAGGGCGCGGTTGATCGAGCACTTCGCGCAATTTATGCGCCAGCGCGGAGGGCGTGAACGGTTTTTGGAGGAGGGCCACGCCTTTGTCCAACATGCCTTGATGGACGATGGCATTCTCGGTGTAGGCGGAGGTGAAAAGAATCCGAGTGTGCGGATACAATACCTGGACACGGTCCGCCAATTCCTTGCCGCTCATGTGGGGCATGACGACATCGGTAAACAAGGCATCGATGTGTCCGGTAGTGGCCTGCCGTTTGAGGCTCAAGGCTTCGATGCCGTTGGCCGCCGACAAAACCGTGTAACCCAGCCGCTTTAACAATGTCCCCGCCATCTCGCGCAAAGCGGGATCGTCCTCGACCAGCAGAATGGTTTCGGTTCCGCGGGGCAAATCAGGGGAATTCAGACGTGGCATGGGAATCTTGGCCTGGTGTTGTGCTTGGGGCAGATAAATTTTGAAGGTGGCGCCACGGCCTTGTTCGCTATAGACGCTGATGTGACCGCCGCTTTGTTTGACGATCCCGTAACAGGTGGACAATCCCAAACCCGAGCCCTGGCCCACCTCTTTGGTGGAGAAAAACGGTTCGAATGCCCGCGCCTTGACTTCCTCGCTCATGCCCGCGCCGGTGTCGGTGATGGCGAGCATGACATAGTCGCCCGCGCACAATTCTGGATAACGGCCCACGCTTTCCTGCTCGAAGGAGACGTTGCTGGTTTCCAAAGTGAGTTTGCCGCCGTTGGGCATGGCGTCGCGCGCGTTCATGGCCATGTTCATGATGACCTGTTCAATCTGTCCGGCGTCCGCATGGACCATTTTGAGGCCCGGGCCTGGACGGAGCTGGGTGTCCACATCAGCGCCCATGAGTTGGCCAAAAATCCCTTGCATACTGGCCATGACCTGGTTCAGATCCAGGCTTTCCGGCTGAAGAATCTGCTTGCGGCCATAGGCCAGGAGTTGCCGTGTGAGCGCGGCGGCACGGACGGCGGCCCGGATGATTTCGGTCGCACTTTTGGACTGCGGACTGCCCGCGGGAAGATCGCCCAGGAGCAATTCACTCTGGCCGATGATGGCCGTGAGGATGCTGTTGAACTCATGCGCGACACCGCCGGCCAATTTGCCGACGGTTTCCATTCTCTGAGATTGGAATAACTGGGCTTCGAATTGTTTGCGCCTGGTAATATCGCTGGCGATGCCCGTCAATCGAATGACCTTGCCCGTGGCATCGCGGACTTGAAACCCGCACTGTGTATCCAGCGCATCTCGCCGCCCGGGTGTGCGATTCGAAACTCCTCGCTCACGCTCTGCTCGCCGGCGATGAGCCGTGCAAAACTAGCCAAGACGCGCTCACGCTCCGCCAGCGGTATGGCGTCGGACCACACTCGCGCATTGGCGTAAAGGCTTTCCACGGAATGGCCCCAAATCCGCGCAAAGGCTGGACTGACATAATGGACTTGTTGCATGTCAGGGGATGTTATCCAGAATACGTCGCTGATGTTTTCAGCCAACTGGCCGAATTTCTCATTGCTTTCCAGCAAGGCATTCTCGGTCTGCTTGCGCGCGGTGATGTCGCGAAAGGTCCAGATTCTGCCGTAGCATTTGCCATCTTGGCCGACAACGGGAGAGGAATACCGGTCCAGAATCGTTCCGTCCCGAAGCTCCATCTCATCGCGGCTGACCTCAATCGGGTGAGCATAAAGGTGGAGAATCTTTTCGATGAACGGCTCTGGAATTTTAATCATGCTTGCGACCCACCGGAGCCGGTTGTCGCCGGCTCCCTGCTCCGCGAAGTGCGGGGGCATGTTGAACAAGTCAACAAAACGCTGGTTTTGGAGAATCGTCTTGCGATCCTGGTCAACGATCAAAATCCCGTCCAGAGTCGAATTCACCTGGGCCTCAAGGAGCGCGGTCTTGCACCGCAACTGCTCCTCCGCCCGTGCGCTCGATGCCCACGGCGATGTTTCTGGAGACGGAGGCCAACGCTTGCAGGGCCGTTTGGGTAAGAGAGTGACGAGCGAACATCGCCACCACACCGAGCAAACGATCATCCACCACCAGAGGATAACCGGCAAAGGCGACTATGCCTTCGCGTTTGGCCCATTCCTGATCGTTGACGCGCGGATCGCCCACCACCTGGTTGGTCATATGCGGCATGCGTTCTTGCGCAATGAGTCCGATCTTGAATTTGCCGACGGGCACGCGTCCATGCGGGCCGTTGAGGTGCGTGTAGAGGCCGGCACTGGCCTGCAGCTCCAGCATCTGCTCCCGTTCATTGAGCGTCCAAACGCGCGCGAACGCCGTGTCCAAATGTCGCACGATGGCTTCACTGCACAGCCGAAGCATTTCCGCCAAAGTTCCGCCCCGTGTGAGGGCCGTGCCGACATCCACTTCCAGCCCCGCCAACTGCGCTCGTTCCTGCAACGCCTCTTCGGTTCGTTTGCGCGCGGTGATGTCGTGCTGGACGGCGACAAAGTGCGTGGTGTTTCCGCCGGCGCCGCGGATGGGTGCGATTTGCCATTCCAGGTAAAATTCCTCCCCGCCCTTACGGTAATTGATGCCTTCGCCTTCAAAGGCTTCGCCGCGTTGGAGGGTTCGACGGAGCCGGCTCAAGACGGTTGGGTCCGTGCGCGGCCCTTGTAGGATGCGAGGTGTATTGCCAATGGCTTCCTCAGCCGAATAGCCAGTCATCTTGGTGAAGGCGGGATTGACGAAAAGGATTTTTGGCCCCGGCAAATCGAGTTGCGCATCTGTGATGACGATGGACTCCTTGGACTGTTCGACGGCGGATCCGAGCAAGCGCAATGATTCTTCGGCGCGACAGTGTTCGACCACTTCGGTCTCCAGGGCGTGATTGGTGTGTTGCAACTCGTGGGTGCGCTCGGCGACGCGGCTCTCCAACTCTTCCATTTTACGCCGGAATTGCGCGTGCAACCACCATTTCTCCGTGAGCGCGTTGGCTAATTGGGAGGCTTCGACAGTGTCGAAGGGCTTTTTGAGAATGAGCAACCCGTCGCGACGGCCAAGCTTTTCAAACATCTCACCCCATGAATAATCGGAGTAGGCGGTGCAGAGGACCACTTGCAGGTCGGAGTCCAACTCCCAAATCTGCCTGGTTGTTTCCACCCCGTCCCAGCCAGGCGGAATGCGCACGTCCACAAAGGCCATGGCGTAAGGGCGCCCTGCGGCCAGGGCCTTTTTGACCATCAGCACGCCCTCTTGTCCCTGATAGGCCGAGTCCACTTCAAACTGGGTTTGCGGCGCCGCCGCCTTGGCATCTCCAAACACGGCCACCTCCGTAAGGTCCAAGGCCGCGGCCGTGGCGTCGCCAGGCGACAAAATCTTTCGAAAATCATCGTGAATGGCGCGATTGTCATCAATGACCAGCACGCGCCGGTTTTTGTCGGCTGGCTCAAGATTCATGGGCGTGCTCCCGTTTTGGGCAGGGTAGTTCCAAGGTGAAGGCCGCGCCCAAGCCGGGGCCATCGCTCTGAACGGTCAACGAACCGCCCATTTCCTTGGCGGCCAGCGCGCCGCTATGGAGGCCGAAGCCGTGCCCATGCTTGCGGGTGGTGAAGCCGTGATTGAAAATGCGCGCCATATTTTCCGGCGAAATGCCAATTCCATTATCCGTGACGGAAATTCTGACGCGGCCGTGACCGTTGGCCACGCGCACCTTGAGCCGTTTGTCCGCGCGCCCCGACTCCTGGCAGGCGTACTTGGCGTTGCTGAGCAAGTTGACCAGAATTTGCAGGATTTTGTGCTTCTCGGCGTTCATGGGCGGCACAGGTTCAAACTCGCGCCCGACCTCCACGCCGTGGCGGCGCAACCCCCCCTCATTGAGGCACATGCCATCCTCGACCAAATCCACCACGTTGATCATTTCCTTGACCCCGCCGACCATCGCGTAGTTCTGCTGCATGGCGACAATTTCCTTGATATGTTCGACGTTGCGCCGCAAGGAATCCAATTCGCTGACGATAGCCCGCTGCTCGGCCATGAGATGTTCGGAGAGTTGCGCCAATGAGCCGGCAGATGTTTGCCCCTGGAGTCATGGGTCATGAAGCCCCCAAGGTTATGCGCGTGCTGCCCCAGTAAGTCCACGACTTTGGCCAGTCCTGAGGTCTTGGACTGCTTGACTCGCTCCACGATCAAGCCTGTGGAGACGTTGACGCTGTTGAGCACATTGCCGACGTTATGGAGCACGTTGGTGGCGATTTCCGCCATGCCGCCCTGGCGGGATGCTTCCACCAGTTGCTTGTGGATGGTCTCCAGTTCCTGGGTTCGTTCCTCGACGCGCGCTTCGAGGTGGTCGCGCGCGGCCTCCAACGCGGCATCGCGCTGTTGAATCTGCGCCAGCATTTCGTTGAAGCGGTCAATCAAGACTCCGATTTCATCCGTACTGCGTTTGACCGCGCGAATGGAATAATTTTTCTCTTGCGCCACGGCGCGGACCGTTCGCACCAGATCTAGAATCGGCTCCGAAATAAATCGTTGCAGGCGCGCTGACAAGAGAAGGGCGACCAGGAGTGTCAACAGGAATACAGCCACCGTAATAAAGGCAAACTGCGTCAGTTTCGAACGCAAGCCTTGCATGTTTGATTCCAAATAAATCACGCCGATGACGTCGCCTTTGGAAGTAATCGGCTCAAATAAGGCCAGCCTGTCCCGGGCAAAAGAAGATCCGTAGGCCTGGGGTTTTGGGGGCGGCGCGAAAGTGATTCCCTGCCCGGGACGATCATACTTGTCGAAAATGTTTCCGCTCCGGGAATAGACGCAGGCGCCGATGATGTTGGGTTGCGCTTCGAACGCCAAGAGCGTTTCGTTGGCGGATTGAGCATCATTAAAGTCCAGCGCGGCGGCGGTGTTGTTGCCGATGATTCCGGCCAGGGTGAAAAGGTTCCACACCATCTCCTTGCGAAAATCAATCGTTTCAAAGGTGACGAACATGGCGCAGGCCAGCAGCAAAGCGACACTGGTGATCAGCAAGATGATGAAAATCTGCTTGTGCCGGATGGATGTGTGTTGGAAAATGCGCATAGTGCTAGTTCGCTTTGCCTTTCACCATGTCGGCCACCGCCAGCAACCTGGAATGGATGGTCAACCCAGCCTTCCTGGCCGCCGCGAGATCAATTTCGAGGCGGACATTTCCATTTTTGAGCACGAAGTTAATGATGCCGCCGTTTTGCGCGAAAGCTTCGTCCTCGCCCACGGTCAGAATGGGCAACGGGCTGGCTTTATCCAAGATGCCGCGCATCCGGGATGATTCTGAATCGCTGATGAATAGAACATGGCATGGGCTGAAGTCATCGGTGCCATCGATTTGACGGATGACAATGGTGCGGCCGCCCACGGCCTTGCCTGCCACGGCGGTTCGCAACGCCTCGCCTAGTTTGCTTTCGCCATAGAGGCCGATGGTGACGTTGGTGTTGCTGCCGGCAAACGCATTGGGCGGCCAATCGACGTATTTGATGAAGTTCAGCAGGAAAAGCGCCTTGACCTGTAAGACGGTCAGAGACCCATCGGCTCGACTAACCAGGCAAAAGCCACACCAAAGGCCGAGGCATACACTGCACGCGATGACATAAGCCCACCAGTGGATTCTTCCCAGCCTCCGGCCCTTGAATCGGGATGTTTTCATGGATGGGAGCGCTAAAACCGTACGGTGACTTTGGCCAGGACACTCCTCGGTATTTCCGTCAAGGCCGGGGTTTCCTGGCTGGCGAATTCCACGTGCTGATTTTGCAGCAGGTTCGCCCCCCAAATGCCAACCTCCAACCATTGGCGCGGACTCCAGAGCAGACCCAAGTCGGCCCGCACGTAAGAAGGAATGTCGTCGAAAGCCGTCCCAGGGGCGGGCGCGGTGCTACGGTCCACGACATAGATCGCGCCGTTCAATTGCAAGTGGTAAGGCAGGTTGAGATAGGAACGAACTTGGAATTGTTGCCGCGGACTTTGCGGATAGTCCGAAACGGGCGTCAATCGGGTTCCCAGCCAGCTATAGCTGGCCGTCAGTCTCCAGTACTCCAGGACGCGCCACTGACTGGACAGTTCGACTCCGTAGGTATCGCCAGAGCCCGCGTTCATATAGGTGGAGGAGACGAGCAGATGCGTTGGGGATGGGCTGGTTTGAATGACCGTGGGATTGGCAACCGGGACTATTAAATTTTCATAGACATTGTAGAATCCAGTGATGTCGAAGGACAAATTCCTGGTTGGCGCGACCCGGTAGCCCACCTCGTAGGCCAGCAATTTTTCCGCCGTGAGGTTTTGAGCCCCATAAATGGTCGCCAAGGCAGGTGGACTCGGAGAGGGGGGCTGAAAAGCGGCTACATTCAATTGTCCATCCAACTCGAAGAGGGAGGGAGTTCGCGCGGCGCGCGAAACCGCCGCCCAAACGCTTTGGTTTTCGGCCGGCGTCCACAGCAGCCGCCCATTCGGTTCCACTTCCCATTGGACCAGGCTGTTGTCTTCGAATTTGTTGCCCAGAATAAGATGGAGCCGATCGGGCACGACCTGGATGTCATCCTGCCCGAAGATATTGAAGAGCCGGATGTGTTGGGTCTCTGGCGTCCAGGTTAACTCGAAAGACGGGGTATCCTCCACGGCCTGGTAGCGATAGCCAGTGCCCCACACGAAATCGTTCCAGGAGCCGAGAGAGAAGCGGTCCTGCAACGCGATGTCATACGTATTTTGCTCGAGTGTCCCGAAGCCGGTTCCCTGCTCGACATGATCGAAGTAGGCTTGCAATGTCCATTGCGCCGAATCCGAAACATTACGCGTCCATCGACCCAGGATATTGCCTCTTTGATTGTATTCAGTTGGAGTGATCAATAAGACTGACGGCGGAGCGAGGCTGACACGATCGGTTGGCGTGCCCACTTCATCATAATAATAGTCGCCTTGCAGAGTCAGGACGTTCTGGCTGGGCGGTTCCCAATCGCTGCGAAAGCCGCCCTGGGTGGAATTCCAAGCGTCCCCCGCTGATTTTTCGTAGGAGTCGTTAAGATCAGACACATCAGAACGCTTGGCATAGACGCGGTAATAGAGATTGCTGGCGAGTTCCCCGCCATAGCGCACCGTCGCCGAATCTTGATCGACGCTCCCGACGCTGCTGGAGACCAACAGCCCCTGCGTCTCCTTGGCGCTTTTGCTGGTAATGTTGATAACTCCGTTGACCGCGTTAGCGCCCCACAAAGTAGCGCCTGGACCGCGAATGACTTCGATTCGATCCAAATCCTCCATCACGACGTCCTGCGAGTTCCAGAACACCCCGGCGCTGGAGGGTGTATAGACCGTCCTGCCATCGACCAGGACGAGTAAGTCTCTGCCAAATTCGCCATTAAAACCTCGGGCGCTGACGGCCCATTCGTTGGCGTTAATTTGCGCCACGTCCATGCCCGGCACCAGACGAAGCGCTTCGGGCAAGGAGGTGATTCCCAGCCGACGTATATCGTCGGCGGTCACCACGGAAATGGCGGCGGGCGAGGAAAAAAGATCGGTTTGCTCTTTGGCAACGGAGGTGACCTTGACGTTGACCAACTGTTCCAAGGTCAAGTCCTCCAAATTGTCGGCGGACTTTGAGAGTTGATTGGTGTCTGTCACCTCCGCCAAAGCCGGTATTAACACGAGCACCAAGAAGGCGCCGCAACATAACCATTGCTGGAATGATAGTTGTTGCAACATGCAAGGCTTCATCTATTTGGCATCCAGCATTTCACGCACTTTGCAGGCCAGAGTCGCCGGCGTATAGGGTTTGGGCAGGAACTGGACTCCTGTCTCCAGCACCCCGTGGTGTGTAATGGCGTCATCCGTGTAACCCGAGGTGAAGAGGATTTTGAGCTCGGGATCGGCCGTTTGCAACCACTCCGCCATCACCTTGCCGCCCATCAGCGGCATGATGACGTCGGTGACGACCAAACGGATCGGTGATCCTTTATGTTCACGCGCTTCTTGCAAACCTTCCTGGCCGTTGGAAGCCGAGAGCACATCATAACCTTGCGTTTCCAAGACATGGCGAGCCAGATGCCTGACGGACGGTTCATCTTCCACCACCAGCAAGGTTTCCGTCCCGCGCGGCAACGGGCCGGTCTGGCTGGATCTGGCCGCGGCATCCAGCGGCAGATCGACGCGTGGAAAATAAATTTTGAAGGTCGTGCCTTTGCCAAGATCACTATAAACGTCGATGTAACCGCGGGATTGTTGGAGGATGGTTTGGCAGGTCGCCAGGCCCAGGCCCGTGCCTTTGCCCTTGGCCTTGGTGGTGAAAAATGCTTCAAAGAGGCGTGCTTTGACCTCCTCGGTCATGCCAGTTCCGGTATCGCTGACGCTGAACATGACATAGTCACCGGGTATGGCGCTCGCGTGTGTCCGCGCGTAGTTTTTATCCAGCGTGGCATTGCTGGTAGCGATGGTGAGGTTGCCGCCGTTGGGCATGGCATCGCGGGCATTGACGACAAGATTCATCACTACTTGTCCGACGTAGCCGGAGTCGGCCTTGACGCGACCGATGTCGATTCCTGGAACAATGGCCAACTCAATGTTCTCGTCAAGCAGCCGCCGAAGCATCTTGTCCAAGTCTTTGATGACGTCATTGAGGTCCAGGACAACGAGTTGCACCGTCTGTTTGCGGCTGAAGATGAGCAGTTGCCGTGTCAACCCAGCGGCGCGCTGGGCGGCCGAGCGGATCGTTTCAAGATGACCGGTAAGCTCGGCGTCCGAGCCGAGTTTTTGCATCGTCAGGTCGCTGTAACCCATGATGACGGCCAGGATGTTATTAAAATCGTGAGCCACGCCACCGACCAACTGGCCGATGACTTCCATTTTTTGCGCTTCGATAAACTTGGCCTCCAAATGCCGGCGCTCGGTGATATTCTCGATCATAGCAATGGCGAAGTCGCCGCGGCCCGCCGCATCACGGGCCACACTGACGGAGATACGCGTCCAAACCACCTGAGCGTCCTTGCGGACATAACGCTTTTCCATTTGGTAATCTTTGAGCGCGCCCTGAATCAATTGCTGATAATTGTTGGTATCCTTGGCGCAGTCGTCCGGATGGGTGAATTCTTGAAAGGTCATTCGGCTCAACTCCTCGCCGGTGTAACCGAGCATTTTCTGCAAGGCCGCGTTGGTCAGGATGGGGCGGCCATCCGCTCCCACCAGAGCGATTCCCAGGGGGGATTGGTCGAAGATGATCCGTGAGCGTTGCTCCGTGTCATGCAGCGCCTCTTGAGTGCGCCGATTCTCCGCGCGCTCTTCAACTCCTTGCATGGCGCGGCGCACTGCCGGGACCAGCCGGGCCAGACGTTCCTTCAGGACATAATCGGTGGCGCCATTCTTGAGCGAATCAATGGCCCGCTCCTCGCCCAGCGTCCCGGACACAAAAATCAAGGGTATGGCCGGCCAAGTAGTATGCATGATTTTCAAGGCGGAATTCCCATCGAAGGCAGGCAGCGAGCAGTCCGAAAGAACCAGGTCAATGCCGCCGTGTTCGAGCGCCGCCACAAAATCATCGCGGCTTTGCACGCAGGTGGCCGCACACGAAATGCCCCCGGCTTCCAGGGTCGATCGCACGAGCGCCGCGTCGTTTGGATTATCCTCCAAGTGGAGGATGTGCAGTGGGGATTTCATGTTGAGCGTTTTTTTTCCCAAAGTGTTTGTAGCGCTCGACCAAGTCGGGCGTTTTGCGCGAGGATGAGTGGATGACCACGGGAATAATCTTCAAAGACTCGCCGGCCTTGATGATCTTCAAGACATCCAGTCCGCTGACCTTGGGCATCTTGAGGTCGAGGAGCACCAGGACGGGATGGCTGCCGGCGCGCTTTTTGAATTTCCCCCGTTGATAAAGATAATGCAGGGCGTCGGCGCCGTTGTCCACGATGGCCACCCTGTGGGCCAAATGGTTCTGCTCCAGCGCGGTCAATATGAGTTCCGAAACCCGCGGATCGTGTTCGACCAATAAGATGTTCTTGATGCGCATGGATTCAGTCTCCATGGTTGCCTCCATCGATTCTTGGGATGGAAAAGTAAAAGGTCGCCCCGCCGTCCACCACGCCTTCGGCCCAAGTGCGGCCGCCGTGGCGCTGAATAATGCGCTGAACGTTGGCCAGGCCGATGCCCGTGCCCTCAAATTGATCCTGGCTGTGCAGGCGTTGAAAGACGCCGAAGAGCTTGCTGGCATACTGCGGATCAAAACCGGCCCCGTTGTCGCGAATAAAGATCACGTCCTCGGCGTTTGTGCCGGGAGCAGGACCGATTTCGATTTTGGCCTGGGCGCGGGCGCTGGTGAACTTGACGGCATTGGAGATCAAATTGACCAGCGCCAAGCGCAGCAACTCAGGATCTGCCCGCACGGTTGGCAACGGGTGGATTACCCAGGCAATGTTGCGTTTCTTGGTGTCAATCTGAAAATCGCCCAAGGTCTCGCGGACCAACAGATCGAGATTGACCACCGACTTTCGCACTTCCGCGCGTCCGAGGCGCGCGAACGAGAGCAAGTCGTCGATCAAGTTCCCCATGCGTTTGGTCGCTTGGAAAATGACCGTCAGATGATGGAAGTTTTCCTTTGAAAGAGAAGACCCGGCGCCTTTTTGCAAAAGATCCACGAAGCCCATGATATGGCGCAGCGGAGCGCGCAAATCGTGGGAGACGGAATAACTGAAGGCTTCCAGTTCCTGGTTGGCGGTCTGCAGTTGCGCCGTGCGTTCGACGACTCGTTGCTCCAAGTCGGCATTGAGTTGGTGGACTTTCGCCTCCGTCGCTTTGCGTTCGGTGATGTCGCGCACCACTTTCGAGACACCGATGACCTTGCGGTTGGCATCCCTGATCGGGGATGCCGTGATGGAGACACTGATCAGGCGACCGTCCTTGGTTTGTCGCAGCGTCTCAAAGTGCTCCACACTTTTGCCAAGCTTGATGTTCTCCAGAATTTGTCCCTCCTCAGGGTGCCGGTCCACTGGAATGAGGCGAATGATGGAAGTCCCTAAAATTTCTTCGGCGCCGTAGCCGAAAATCTTTTCCGCGCCTCTGTTCCAACTGGTGATGATGGAGTCTAAATCTTTGCCAATGATGGCGTCGTCCGAAGATTTGACTATGGATGCCATGAGGTTGGAAGCCATTTCAGCCTGCTTGCGCGCGGTGATGTCGCGGATGTTGCATTGGATGACCTTTTTGTCGCCGGCTTGATACACGTTGCTGACAAACTCGACGGCAACATGGCGGCCGTCTCTGGTTTCCAGCGGCAGGTTTTCATAGCGGACATACCTGTCCTTTTGCAGGCGATCGAGCATGTCTTTGTTTGACTCAATGTCCTTGAACGGACTTAGCTCCGCGACGGTTTTGCCGATCATTTCGCTGTGAGAAAAACCCAGCAGTTCAGCCAGGAAAGGGTTCGCGTCGTTGACGCGGCCCGTGTCGGCGTCCAGAATCAGGATGCCGTCCCTCGCCGCTTCGAATAACCGGCGGTAACTAAGGTCCGAGGTGCGGATGGCCTGCTCCCCCCGTGCCTCGGCCTGTTCCTCCCGCAATTCCGCTTGCTCGGTGCGCAACTCCGCTTGCTCCGTGCGCGTCCTGGACTGTTCGGCCCGCGTCTCCGCCTGCTCCCTGCGCGTCTCGGCCTGCTCGGTGCGCGCCTCCGCCTGCTCCACGCGCGTGTCGTGGCCTGGGACGAAGGGGTTTTGATTCACGGCTATGGCCGCTTCATCAGGAGTCACCGTTTGGCCTGAATCCTCGGCCGGTGAGGGCTTGCATTCTGTTGCTGGAGAATCGTTGAAATTCACGAATTATAGAATATGCAGAAAAAAACGGCGCGTGCCATGGGGTGTTCACCCCGTCCCTTAAATCAGACTTTTGTCAACAGGGGTAAACACCCCGTAGCCCAATGGCCAAGCAATTGGGTGATGTGCCATGCGTGATAAGAATCATTACCCGAAACCCGACGAACTGATGTGATGTACACTATAGCGACAATCCATCCGATCAAGCACGATCCAGGCAACTCAGGAGTGACTTACCGCCGAACACCTGGAATCTCAAATAAACGTCCGAAGAAGCAAAAAGCTCGAGGTTTTTCGAGCATTTCGAGATTGCTCTCTCTGGCAATGTCCGTTAGTCTGCCGTGCCGTATAGATGCCATGAACCCAGCCATCGAAACCAGCAACTTGACCCGTGACTTCGGGAACTTTCGCGCCGTCAACCAACTCAATCTACGGGTGGAAGCGGGGCGGTTTTACGGTTTTCTGGGGCCCAACGGCGCGGGCAAATCCACCACGATCAAGATGTTCACGGGCCTGCTGGCCCCGAGCGGAGGCACGATGCGCATTCTCGGCCAGGACATGAGCGACGCGCGGCGCGCGCTGGAAGTCAAACGCCACATTGGCGTGGTGCCGGAAAACCTCGCGCTGTTCGATAACCTGACCGCGCGCGAGCACCTCACGTTCATCGGCCGCATGTATCTTTTGCCCCCGGCCACGGTTCGCGCGCGTTGCGACGAATTGCTGGCGATGATGGACCTCGCGCACGAGGAAAAAAAGCTCACGCTCGAATTCTCGCATGGCATGAAGAAGAAACTGGCCCTGGCCGCCGCGTTGATTCCCAATCCCGATTTGTTGTTCCTGGACGAGCCGTTTGAGGGGGTCGATGCCGTCGCTTCGCGCGTGTTGCGCGACACGCTCAAACAGTGCGTCGGGCGCGGCGCGACGGTCTTTCTGACCTCGCACGTCCTGGAGATTGTGGAGAGACTCTGCACCGACGTGGGCATCATCGCGCATGGGGAACTGGTGCATCAAGGCACAATGGAGGAGTTGAGGCGCGCGGGTTCGCTGGAGGACAAGTTCCTGGCGGTGGTCGGCGAAGAGGGGCACGAGGCGCAGAAGTTAAGCTGGCTGGAATGATGAAATGAACTGGGACCAACTCCAGACGATTCTCTGGCTGCGCTGGCGGCTGGCGCGCAACCAGTGGACGCGCGGCAAAGGCGTCGGCGCTGTCATCGCCGGGATTGTCGCTGTGGGCGCCTGCGTGATGGGCGGGGTGAGCTTCGTCGTGGCACTGCTCGGCGGGATTTATGGGCTGCGCGAGGCGAAAGCAATCGTGCTGTGGGAAGTTTGGTGCGGGGTGATGGTGGCGTTCCTGTTCTTTTGGATGGTCGGTCTGCTGCAGGAACTCCAGCGCTCGGAAACCATTGACCTCCAGCGACTGATGCATCTGCCGGTCGCCCTGGGCCAGATGTTCGTGATCAACTACATCGCGTCGCTCTTCGCCCTGAGCATCGTCATCGTCGTGCCGGCAATGATGGGACTGGCCCTTGGCCTCAGCATAGCGCGCGGCGCCGCCATGTTGCTGCTGGCGCCCCTGGCCCTGGGCCTGATCTTCACGGTCAGCGCCTGGACTTATTGCCTGCGTGGCTGGCTGGCCACGCTGATGAGCAATCCGCGCCGGCGGCGCAATGTCACGATGGTCATCGTGCTGGGCTTCATTCTACTGGCCCAGACCCCCAACCTTTACTTCAACGTTTTTCGGCACATCGATCGCCCTGTTCCCGGTGCCACGCCCGAAGAAGCGCGACGCCAGCGCGAGGCCCGCAAAACCGCCAATCAGGCCCAATTCGACCAACTCCTCGCCGTGCAGAAATTCATTCCGCCGCTGTGGCTGCCTGCCGGCGCCCAGGCGCTGGGAGATGGACGCGCGTGGCCGGCTTTGTTCGGCACGTTTGGTTTTTGTGCCATCGGCGCGCTGGGCCTGCGGCGCGCTTATCAAGGCACCCTGCGTTTTTATCTCGGCGAAACCGGCCGCAAAGTCATGGCACGCGTTGAACCAAATCGGATGCCGGCCGCCGCCGCTGGCCCGGCAAAATCCGGCCGTCGTTTCCTCGAACTGCGTGTGCCGGGCGTGCCGGAACAATCCGCCGCGCTGGCGCTGGCGACCTTCCGATCCATGCTGCGCGCGCCCGAAGTGAAAATAGCGTGGGGGAGTTCGTTCCTCGTGCCGCTGGTCGTGGGGGGGTCGCTGCTGATCCGCTCCAACCTAAAGGTGCCCGAAGCAGCGAAGCCATTCATTGCCACGGGGGCGGTGGCATTCTCGATTTTCATGCTCATTCAATTCTTCGGCAATCAATTCGGTTTCGATCGCGACGGCTTTCGTGCGTTGGTTCTTTCGCCTGCGGAGCGAAAACTCATTCTGCTGGGCAAAAACCTGGCCTTCCTGCCCGTCGGGGTGATAGGCGGTATGATGCTGCTGGTGTTGAGTTCCGTGCGGTTGCATCCGCCGCCGCTGGTGTTCGTGGCGGCCATGCTGCAACTGGCCGCGATACTCTTGCTGGCCGGACTGGTCGGCAACGTGTGTTCCATCCTCGTGCCCTACCGCATCCAACAAGGCTCGATGAAGCCGACCAAAATGCCCGGTCTGGCCATCGTGACGATACTTGTTTGCCAGATGCTTTTTCCCATCGCGATGGCGCCGGCATTTGTGCCGCCGCTGGCGGAGTATCTGTGGCGGAAGGCGGGATGGCCAACGGCCGTGCCTGTGAACCTGATCCTTTCCGCGATACTGGCGGCGGTGTTGGCGTTGGTTTACTGGCAGACCCTAGGCCCGATGGGCCGTCTATTGCGACGCCGGGAAACCCGCATACTCGGCATTGTGACTGTGGAGGTGGAATAGGGGAAAATGGGACAACTCTAATGGGCGATTTTCATGTGAAAATGAGAAACAATATGTTGACATTTTAAAAACCGCTTTATGGTTATGAATTCTATACGCGCCTCAACTACGGATCGGACGGGAAACCGCCGCTTCGGATTCACGCTTATTGAACTGTTGGTGGTTATCGCCATTATCGCCATTCTGGCGTCAATGCTGTTGCCAGCGTTGTCACGAGCCAAGGAACAGGCGCAATTGACCTCTTGCATAAATAATAACAAACAATTGGCGCTGGCCATGCACATGTATGTCAATGATAACAAGGATTACATGGCTTACCCAAATTGGGGCAATGACCAGGTTGGATGGCTTTACGACCCCATCGGTGGCGAGCCTCCTCCGCTCAACAGGCAGTCGCCCCAATTGCCCTACCTGGGAGGGTTGTGGTGGCCTTACGTCAAAACCGTCAATACTTACGTCTGCCCAAATGATTACACCAATACCAGCTATTGGGCGGCCAGGGCCGACAAGCTTTCGACGTACATTATGAACGGGGTCGTCTGTGAATGGGGCGCGATCGTGCCGAGGACTTACAAAATGGGGCAGTTCAGGGGCGACTCCGTTATATTGTGGGAACCGGATGAAGCTCTTTATCAGCAAACTTGGGGCTTTGCCGGGGCTTATAACGACGGTTCCAGCGCGCCGGACCAAGGTTGCGGGGTCGGCCCTTATCACATGAAATCCGGCGGCGTGCTCATGGGCATTACCGGGCAGGCTTATTTTATCACGCAAAGAGTTTTCAACCAGGAGCTGAACATAAAGCCAGGACCGCTCTGGTGCGATCCCGGCGAGAGATCCGGCGATGATGGACAATAGCGCCGGCACCATTTGTCGGGGCGATGGGCCATTCCATTTACCAGGTTTCGGGATGTGGATTGTGGTCATTGTTCCAGCGTCGGCGGGCGGTGTCGGTTTCCTCAATCCACTTTGCCTGTTTGGCGAACTCTATATGGGCATCACAAAAAGCAAGGTTTGCTCCTCCGTTGTGGCGGGCTGCCGGATTGCCGCCATGTGTGGCAGAGAGAGATGGATCAATAGTGGTGACGAAGAGGCTGGGCACATCGGCCAGATCGCCGACGGCGATCATTTCCGATGGCGCTCTGACTTGCGAGTCGGATACTTCCCATAGCAGCGTGGAGGGATCGTATTCAGGAGGATGGTAGCGGCCAAGTCCAAGATTCAAGACCGACGACGTCACCGCGCTGCCATAAGCATTGTAGCCGTAGGTGTAATTGGTCAGGGACAAGGAAGGGGAAAGCTTGAGGGATGAAGGCTGGACGGCGGGGCAGAGAAAGATGGATTGACTCCCTGAAACATAAGGTAAGAGCTGGTGGTCCCAAATTTGGTCCCAATTAGTGAAAAAGCGCGGCATGGAGCGCGGAACCGGAATTGGGGCGCCGCGCGTGCCGGGATACTCCTGAAAATCGGCTGTGTAACTCGCGAGGGCTTGGCCGATTTGCGCGAGGTTATTTTTGCACATAGTCGATTGCGCTTGCCCTTTGGCGCCAGACAGAGCGGCTAAAAGCATCGCGGCGAGCACGGCCAGAATTGCGATGACAATTAACAGTTCGAGCAAAGTGAAGGCGCGGAGCTTCATGTTTGAGGAGGAGAGGGAGGCTGGTTCTTGTTTATGGGCAGCAATTGAGCGCGCAGTTCGTTCAGTTGCCGCTGGAGCTCTCCGAGCGCGGCCTGCTGCGCCTTGGCTTGTGTGCGGCTGAGCTTCCGGCGGTATTTGAAGAGGTAAAGGCCAAGCAGCAGAAGCGCGGCCAAGGGCACAAGCAAGACACAGGCGGCCAAGACCAGCGCAAACCAGTCTGGGAAAGGGCTGGGAGGGCTCTTCAGACGATAACAAAGAACCGCCACAATAATGTACAGCGCGACGGTGCCGCCCCAAGCGCCGGCCACAATGCGTCGCATCGACTTTTCCTCGCTCCGCGCGCGCGCGAGTTTTTCGTCCAACTCTTGGCGGTAATGTTGGTACTGTTCGGAATTGAGTTGCGGCATCTGGTTGAGCAACTCTTCCAAAAACTGCTGGCGCTGACTGCTGGTCATAATTTCGTTTCCTCCAAAAACTTTCGCGCCTGAAATTTTGCGTAGTGCAATCGGGATTTGACGGTCCCCGAGCTGCAACGGAGCGTCTCGGCGATTTCCTCCAGGCTCAAATCCCTGAGAAAGCGGAGGGTAAGCACTTCCCTGTGTTCGGGGGAAAGTGAGTCCAGCGCGCAATGCGCCAAATCGATGCGTTCAAACAATGGGTCGGCATAAAGCTCCCCCGCCGGCTGCTCTTCGGCGAACGCCTCAAAAAACTGTTCCTTTCTGCACTCGCGGCGGATCAGGGAAGCGATTTTGTCATGAGCAATCTGGTAAACCCAAACGCGAAACGCTTCGGGTGCGCGGAGATTCCTTAATCCTCGAAAAACGGTCAGCCACACTTCCTGCAAGGTGTCAGCCGCGTGGTCCTGGTTTCGGGCGAAGCGCATCAGATAATAGAAAAGTTGACGTTCATAGAGGTTCACGAGCGAACGAAAAGCCGAAGGATCGCCTTCCTGAGCTTGCAACACCCACAGTTTTTCCTGAAGCCTTGCGAGCTTCGACGCTACCTCGCTGCCGGTTCGTTCAATCACTTCCATGAGATAGGTCGATTGGGGTCGGGAAAAGGTTCAATTGGGCAAACTCTGCCAGCCTGAACCGTTGCGTGTCAATTTTCCCGTGGAGTCCGGAAATTCGACGGGCGCATCCCGATTTTGAGAGCTCAAAGGACGTTTCAGCCACAGGTGCAAGGATTGTGAGTCACATTTTAAACGGGTGCCGGCCCCCTGCGCCGACTGGAAGCCGGCGATACGGCACCGCGTAAAACGTGGCAAGGGCTGGAAGTCTGCGGTACGAAACCGCGATGCGCCCGCTGACCGCCCTGGCTGAAAAGTGGCTTGCGCGACAAGAATCTTTGGTTAAACTGTCGGCAGTCTGCTTATGCAAATGAATATGAAATACTTGAAATACTTCTTGTCTCCCTCGATCGGGCTGGCACTGGCTGCCGTCTGCGCCCAATTCTCCACCCTCGCGGCGGAACCATCCGCCGCCACTGCCGCCAAAGCGGACGACCCGGAGGTGGCGGTCATCAAGACGACCGAAGGCACCATGGTGGTGCAGTTCTGGAGCGACGCGGCCCCCAAAACCATCGCCAATTTCAAGAAGCTGGCCAAGGAGGGGTTTTATGACGGCACCTGTTTTCATCGCGTCATCAAAGGTTTTATGATCCAGGGCGGCGATCCGAACACCAAGGACCCGAGCAAGGACCCATCCTCGTGGGGTATGGGCGGCCCCAATTATACCGTCGATGCCGAATTCAACGATCATTCGCATGTGCGCGGAGTCATCTCCATGGCCCGCTCCAACGACCCCAATTCCGCCGGCAGCCAATTCTTCATCTGCCACGGGAGTCCGACCCAACTTGACCATCATTACACCACTTTCGGCAAATTGATCAAAGGCGACGAGGTGTTGGAGAAAATCGCCACCACGCCCACCAATCCGCAAGACCGGCCGGACAAACGGATGGACATCATCAGCATTAAAATCGTCGCGCTCAGCACGGTCAAATAAGGAGGACTATATGGCGGAGAAGGAACTGGCAATCATCAAAACGACCGAAGGCGACCTGGTGGTGGAGTTTTGGCCGGAGGTCGCCCCCAAGACGGTGGAGAATTTCAAGACGCTGGCGCGCAAGGGATTTTACGACGGGACCTGCTTTCACCGCGTGATCAAGGGCTTTATGATCCAGGGCGGCGACCCGAACACTAAAGACCCATCCAAGGAATCCAGTTGGGGCACCGGCGGCCCCGGCCACACGGTCAAGGCCGAGTTCAGCGACCGCTCGCACACGCGCGGGGTGCTGTCCATGGCGCGCTCCAATCATCCCGATTCGGCCGGGAGCCAATTCTTCATCTGCCACGGCAACGCCAAGTTCCTGGACGGGCAATACACCGCGTTCGGAAAGGTAATCAAAGGGGACGAAGTGCTGGAAAAGATCGCGACCACCCCGACGCGCCAGCCCGACCGGCCCAACAAACGGATGGGAGTGGAAAGCGTCACGATTCAGCCGGCGGCGTAGAACGTGGCATGATCCAGCCGTGGCGCGAGCTATCCTCCCGGACGCTGGGGAACTATCGCATCTTTTCGGTGCGGCAGGAGCGAAAGGTGTCGCCGCGGACGGGACGGGAGCACGATTTCTTTGTGCTTGACACTTCCGATTGGGTCAACGTCGTCGCCCTCACGCCGGAGCGGCAGATGGTCTTGATCGAACAATACCGACACGGCTCCAACACGGTGGAGTTGGAAATACCGGGCGGCATCATTGATAAGGCGGACGCTTCGCCGGCGGCGACCGGAGTCCGGGAATTGGCGGAGGAAACCGGTTATCAGGGCGATGCGCCGGTGCTTGTCGGCCAGGTCTTTCCGAACCCGGCCATCCTGCGCAACCATTGTTACACGGTGCTGGTGCGAAACTGCCGCCTGGCCAAATCGGTGGAATTGGACGAAGGCGAAGACCTGGCGACCAAACTGGTGCCGATGGAGCAAGTGCCGGAGTTGGTGGCGTCGGGCCAAATACGGCATTCGCTGGTGGTGGCGGCGCTGTATCAGTTTGATTTGTGGTGGAAGAAAAACGAGAAGATTTGAACGCGAAGGGCGAAGGCTTAGCGCGGCGAAGCCGCAACAAAAGGATTGACCAATGATTTCACGGATGGATGCAGGGATGGTTTTGAACAGAGGAAACGAAGCCAACAGGCGTCGTTAAAGGTATTTCGCAATGGCCGGGAGACCGTGTTCCCCACCAGATTATTGACACCATCGCGTTCGAAGGCGACATCCCCGTGCTGGCGACAGGCAGCATTGGCTCCTCAATGGTACCCGAAAGCATTCGGGTGCTGCTGGGGGTATTGGGTCAGCGGGGCGGTGTCGATTCCGCAAGGCGCGTATGGCCCAGATTTCATCGCGAAATTGAAGGCGCGAGGCTTGAAGGTGACCGAGATGCCCGCCAAGACCGTCGTGGGTCAGCGTGGTACTCTTGCCGCAGTGACAATCGACCCGAAGACTGGCAAACGCACAGCGGCAAACCAACCGGGTGTCATGGTTTTCAATGACGCGGAATGATCCGGGGAACATCGATTGTGGCTCCTGAATTGCGCGGAGCGGCTTTCGTGAATTCTGGATCGAGGCGGCGAGGATCTCGCACCGTGGACAATCAGCCGGATACCAACCAGCGGCCTAACCGCGCTGGAGTCAAAGTCCACTGCCCCTTGAGTTTTTGGTTGAGATATGAAATTTGCGAGTCCACATTGCCGTCGAGAGCCAGCCGCCCGTGGCCGTGGCTCAACTTTGGATCGTTAGGCATCTCGTCGCACCGTTCATGGATACAATCGCCAAAAGGCAAAGCACATGGAAAAGCCGTGATGCGTGGCTCTGTGTGCTCGCGCTGATTGTTTTTTGGTCTATTATTGTGCTTTCGCTTCGTTTTGCGACTCGCAGCAGCCCAGCATTCTCGCATTGGAGGGCGACGCCAATTGGCAAAGGAGTCCTTGACATTATTGGGAATGCTTTGTGGGTATTTGTTCCTCTTTGGTTTTCGCGTGTCGAGGCGGTCCGAGATTTTTTAGAACCTGCTGGTTTACGGCGTGCGGTCAGCATTTTTGGTTGGTGTGCAGCTTGGTTGGCAATTGCCATTGCGTTTATTGGCGCCTATGGAGGTTCCAGAGGATTGACGGCATCATCTAGACTGCACCATGGTATTGGCTTTGATGCGTCTGGCGGGGGGTGGTCCTTCTTCATGGCGTGGCCCTACTTCACTTTGTCAAGAGTCGTGATTGGTCCGTTTTGCGAAGAAGTAACCACACGAGGATTTTTATACCCTGCGTTTCGGGGGAGTTACAGTTTCTTGGCCTCTACGGTTATTATCATTTGCTTTTCGACATATTATCATTTTGGTAGTGTTTGGCATTCGCTATTCATATTCGGCTGCTTGGCATCGCTGTGGGCATTGTTGTGCATTGTCCGCGAGCGGACTGGCAGTTTGTGGGATTGCCTGCTTTGTCATGCTGTTTACAATTTGGCCGTGCTACAGCTTTGGATTTCGGCGGTGGTTGTGTTGATATTATTTTTGCCGTTTATCATGGGCCAGATTTGGGCCAAGCGGCGAGAGACCATTTTGGCAGCACCAAACCGAGTTGCCTAACAAGTCGCCGCAGCCAACCGCCATTGGCACTTGCACTTCCGCCATCACGGTTCACATCACGAGTCGGCGGTGGCTCAGCNNGGTGTCGCCGCGCCACTTGACGCACGTCGGCATTCGTAGGATGGTTGTGGCATGAGATTTCTATGCTCATCGGGACGAAATGCCTGGAAAAGGGGCGGTTACGAGGGCTGGGTTGGGCATCATTGGAACCGCGCCCACGTCGCGCTGAGGCCGCGCCGGGCGAGTCTGCAAAACGAGGGCTTATTGAGCCGGGTCCATTCAGCAAGGCGCGAGGATTTCAACTCAAAGTCGCGAAGGCGCAATGACTCAAAGCGCTTTCTGGCTATGCCGATCCGGGTCACCAAAAAGTGGATGTTGCTCCTTGAGCCAATTGAGCTGCCTGCCCCCTTTGGGTCTTGGCGTCTTGGCGTTAAGAACTTACCGCATAGTTCCGTCTAGGGCGCCAATCAAAGTGCATCAAAGCGAATCAAACCGAATCAAACCTGCGGGGATTACGATTATGAGTACGATTACGATTATGAAAGAAGGAAGAGAACAGCGCGGCGGCTACACGCAGAAGGTCTTGTGGTTGTGCGACTTTTGCGCCTTATCGCGGCTATTCCACTGGCCCCGCGGGAATTAGGCCGGATCAAGATGAATCAAACCAAATCAAACCAAATCAAACCTGTGGGATGGGGAGGCCAGGACAAGGATGCAGGGTGAAGTATGAAGGATGAAGAGGCGAGACCACGTCACAGCGGCCCAGTCAAACCCAGTCAAACCCAATCAAACCTGCGGGTGGGGCCAGGACAAAGATGACGGATGAAGCAGCGAGGCCACGCCAAAGCGGCAAGATCAAATCCGGTCAAAGCCGTTCAAACATATCGGGATGGTGCGGTATGGCCTCAAATTGTCCTGTCGGCCAGCGGTGGGCCAGTTCGACCACGCCTCCGAGTCTGGTCCAATCAAGCCGAATCAAGTCAAATCCGACCAAATCAAACCAAATCAAACCTGCGGGCGACGAAAAACGTCCCAAAACAGGATACGCCAGTGGCGAAAGAGGTTGGCGGAATGCAGACCGGTCAAACCCAGTCAAACCGGAGAACGAGGATTGATCTGAGGCTTAACCGAAAAACACGACAATTATGAGCGAGATGCTTATGTTAACCTCAGCTTTATTGGAGAACGGATTCCGTCGGAAATGGAACAATACAAGAGCGGAACGCGGGAAAAGCTTCTGCTCATGGCAGTTCCAAAAAGTCGTTAATGATTCGGGCTTTTGCATTGTCTTGGTTTTCGGTTTTCGCCACTGTTGGCGCTTCTATGCAACAGGTTAATCTTGGCATGATCGGCGGCGGTATTGTGGGCAGCGGTGTGTTCCACCATTTGCAAAATAATGGTGCGCTGCTGGAATCGCGCCTGGGGGTCAAGATCGGTTTGCGCAAAATCGCCGTCAAGGCCTTCGATGAACCGCGCCCCTACCCCATCCCGGCCTCGCTTATGACAACCGATTGGATGGCGGTGGTCAACGATCCGCAGGTTCATGTCGTTATTGAATTGGTCGGGGGCACGACGCTGGCCAAGAAAATGATTCTCACGGCGCTGGCTTTGGGCAAGCCGGTCATCACGGCCAACAAGGCGCTGATTTCCGCGCACGGGGAGGAACTCTTCGCCGCCGCCAAGGCCGCCGGGGCCAATCTTTACTACGAAGCCAGCGTGGCGGGGGGCATCCCGATCATCAAGGCCTTGCGCGAAGGGTTTGTCGGCAATCGCATCACGCACCTTTACGGCATCGTCAACGGAACGTGCAATTACATCCTCACGCGCATGAAGCTGGAGGGGTTGGACTTCGGGCCGACGTTGGCGGAGGCGCAACGCCTGGGTTACGCGGAGGCCGATCCGTCGCTGGACATCGATGGGCTGGATTCGCAACACAAGATCGGGATTCTGGCTTCGCTGGCGCATGGGTTCTGGGTCGCGCCCAAGGAGATTTACGTCGAGGGCATTCGGGCCATCGCGCGGGCGGACATCGAATTTGCGGGGAAACTGGGCTACACGATCAAGTTGGTGGGAGTGGTCAAAGTTGTGCCCGGCGCGCGGCGCAAAACCATCCAGGTGTCCGTTTATCCGGCGCTCATCCCCAACGGGCACGTGCTGGCCAGTGTCAATCATGTTTTTAACGCGGTTTTCTGCCGGGGCGACGTGGTGGG
>PLIU01000507.1 GCA_003140095.1 Verrucomicrobiales bacterium
TTGCAGGGTATCTTCGCCAAATCCTAGACTAGCACCCAGATATATTCTTCGGCTTTTCGTGTGCGTCCCGAAAGCAAGGGCAATAGTACATCCGCCGCAGCCTCATGAAGGCTCGAAAGCCCCAAAGGATCTTGCTCACGACCGCGACCAAAATCAGGTGGTCTGGACCAAAACGCTTCAAATGTCACCTTGTCTGCGTTCATTCGGAAATCTTTAATCTTGTCCGACGAATAGTCGTCAAATAATGCGCTGAATCGCGAATGATTGCAGCAATTAACGCCGTGTGACGCTACCAGGCCCGTTTCTGTCATGCCGCTTGCGAACGACCGAGCAGGCGACATGCCAGCCACGCGCCTGCTTCGCTTCAATCGAAAGTCAGTCGCTCCGTGCCGTCGCCNNCCCCCCCCCCCCCCCCCCCCTGGGTGGCTTGAAGACTCCCTCTGCCCTAATGGGACTGGGGTCTTCGGCGGAAAGGAAACGTGGAGCTTATATCGGTCGCGTTTAAGAATGTTGAAACGGGAATTGTTCACGCGGTATCGCTGATGCCGGGTTGGAAGCCATGTTGCCCGACCAGGCGGTTGAGCGTGGGGTTCAGCAACGTCCTTGCTTGATTTGCAACGTAGCTGTGAGTCAATGCTGCTGCTAAAGGATTAAGGTATAACTATGTTCGACACACTAATGCAGGCGGCATTGGCGACTTGGGCGGCCAAAGATTTGCCGGCACGTCTTGATGTCGCGGCGACGGCGAAGCTGCTTGGCTTCGCGGAGCATGACATTCAGATTTTGATGGCAGTGGGCAAGCTGACACCGCTCGGCGATCCTGCTCCCAATGCTCCCAAATGGTTTGCCGCCGTCGAAATGATTCGGCTTGCAGCGGATCAAGCGTGGCTGCATAAAGCCACGAAGGAACTTCACAGCCATCTCATAACGATAAAATCATGGCGATGGCCTGTTGATTTTCAATGGGTTGTGGCGTTTTTGGGCTAAATCGTTTTTTGGAATTCTGGTCGGCTTAGACGGCAGCCCATTTGTGGTCTTGTTTGGGCACATGTGCTGTCCCACAGCTTGGTAGCTCATAGGAAGCCGGGGAAATAGGCTTGTTCGGGCCGGGCTAGGTTCCGAAAACTGCCACCGGCTGTCCCATAGCAGGCCAGTAGTTTAAATACATCATATTTCTGCCACAGGGCCGCGCGCAAAATCGTAAATAGCCGGGTGAAACTATGCGCCCACTGCGAGAGGTGGCTCAAGTAACGCAACAGTACGTAAGTCAACAACTCCGTCCAGACCTGCCAGCGCACGGCGTTGGCGTTGTGCCCCAGGAAATCGCCCAGCTGCAAAGTTTGCTTGATCTGCTTGAAGAACACTTCGATCTGCCAGCGGCAGCGATACAGATCGGCCACGCTGCGCATACTCCACGCCAGGTTGTTGCTCAGAAAGGTCATCTCCCGCTCTTTTCCGTCGATCTGGACCAGCGCGATCACACGGCGCATCAACTCCGGAGAGGGTTTATGCTCGTTGCTCAGGACGATCGCTTCGTCGCGCAAAATCTTGGGGTCTTTGGACGGCGGCATCTTGCGCAGGACTTGGTAGTCCATGTTCTCCTTGGCTCGCGTCACCCAAAAGATCCCGCGCAGATCTAAATCCCGCAAATGGCCGAAGTCCACGTAACCCTTGTCAAATAAGGCGAATTCGCCGCTTTTCAAATCGGCGCAGAGTTCCCGCGCCCGCTTGTTGTCGTGCTCGGCGGCGGTGTCCACGATGACGAAACTGGGCAACAGACTCTGCAGGTTCAAGCGCATGTGGGTCTTGGCCGCCGCCTTGCGCCGACGGTGCTTGGCCCAGTCCAGGCAGTTGGCCACCCGTTCCATCGTCGTGCTGTCGATCACATGGATGGGCATCTTGAAACGAAAGGCCGGTCCGCGATGTTTCCCCGCCGCAAAACCGGGCGTCTGTTGCGTCAAATGATCCAAAGTCCGCCAAAAAAGTTTTTCGGCCATCGCGGGCGACCGCTCCCGGTTGGCGTGGGAAAGGCCGTTGCGGCTGGGCGGCGTGGCCCCGCGAATGGTCGGGAGTGGCCCCGCGTGCAGTTGCAGAGAGTCGCACAGATCATTGAGCCCGATGCAATGGGTCAGTTGGGCGTCCAGCAAACTGACGGTGTGGCTCCAAGGACTAAAGGTGCGCGACCTGTCCTCTACTCCAATCGCCGCCGTTCCCTGGCAACCTGCTCCAAACTTAACCCGAGGATGGCCGCTAATTCCCGATTCGATTTTGCCGCGAACAAGAGGGGCAGGTCACACGCTCGACATGAAAGAGAGGCTCTGGCACGAGCCATTGCAGCGCAACGCCCGCAGAGGAGTGGTTTTCACTGACTTTTTCGACAAGCTCCCATGACTTCTGCCAGGCGGAGCCATGGTACTGGCCGGGTTTTGTGCGATACTCGCTCTCTTGGGCGTCCAGTTCCCTTAATCGTTGCACAGTGTCGCGGAAAGCGGCATTGCGGCGGAGCAGTTCCCAAATTTTGGCGGGAATTTGCTCGTTTTCATCGAGTGAACAGGGATTGTGCAGTTGTTGCGTTGCGTGAGGCATAAATCACACTCAGATGTTACCAGCGGGCGCAGGTAACGCAATATGCGCGACGGTGCGAAACCAAGCGCTGCCATCCTAACCTGATTCCGGCCCGCGAGCATTGATGCGAAAATGTTGGGCAAGGTAGGCGTCCACTTCGGCTTTGGGAAAGCGGACGATTTTGGACGTGAGCTTGATAAACGGCAGGCGACGCTGCCGCATCAGGTTGTCAATCGTCCGTCGGCTGACATTCAAGCGCCGGGCTACTTGCAACTTGGTTTCGTAGTCCGGCAGTGCGGAGATTTGATTCGGTTCTAGGTTCATGGCGGGCAATCGTTTTAAACGACACCTTGCCACTGATTTGCCGGGCGAAGATGTAGCACATACACGAAATGACTTCACCCGATGACGCCAAAGGTCCACGCGCGGAAACCTAAAGGCCAATCCCCGGAGGCGGCGGGCGGGTCAATTTGGAGCGCAGAGGGGTGACGGGGCGAGCAAGAGATTGACGCGACCGCCGCCGACATACAGTCAAACCGGCTTCCGCGCTTCATATCCTCGGAATGGTCGCGGACTGAGCGCGGCCTCGGCCTGACCGTGGACAATGCGCGGATGCGGACTGATTGCGGACGCGGAATGTTCGCGGACATGGACTGTTCCCCGTTGTGGACGTGTCATGGTCACGGATTGACTGCGGGCTGGACGCGGGCGCGGACTGGCCAGAGCCTTTTCCGGCGGGATTGCTTATGGCCCGGATAGTCTGCGTCTGAACCGCGATCATTTCGCGGACACTAAAGCCTTCGTTTGCTAAGGGGTAAGGCTTGTACTGGGTTAAACTGTGAGCTTTTTGACGCTTGCTGTGACCCTTGCGGCATCATCCGTTGACGGCAATTTGCAGCGGGACGATGTTCTCGGCCTGTTTGGGCGGCATGATTGCGAACCACTCCTTGGCCTGTGTTTCGGTCACAAGCTGGCGGTAGTGCGCGAACACCATTTGCGGGCTGTTACCGGCTTCCAGGCTGACTTGATGGACGTTCTTGATGATGGCCAGCCGATAGGAGATGAACGAATGGCGCAAGGCGTTGTGCTTCCATTCCATTTTGGCGGCGGGGGCCAGGTATTGGAAGCATTGCTTATCCGGGCGCTCAAGCGGACAGACCCGACCGGCCTCCGACGCAAACGGCGCGAGCCACGAGGCGCAATTCTCAGGAATCGGAACGGTGCGGCGGCTGGCGGTTTTGGCCTTGGCGGCTTTGACTTCGATGAAATGTTCTGGCCCGGTCAGATGAATTTCGCTCCAATCGAGCCGGGAGATTTCAGTGGCGCGGAGTCCGCAAAAGGCGGCGATGGCGAGGTAAGGAATCATTGCCTCACGGTCACGCCATTTGCCGCGCTCTTGCACTGGCGTCAAGCAGGCGGAAAAGAGCTTGCGGAGTTCATCGGGGGAAAAGACTTCGATTTCACCGCCCGAATCCCTCATTTTTTCGACGCCGCTCAATTCGTCGTGATCTTTGGGCAGGTAGCTGCGGCGAATGGCGAACTTGAACAGGGTGCTAATGAGGCGGCGGTAATTGTTCTGTGTGCGGCCAGAAACGCCGCGATTCGTAAGCCATTCCTGAATCTGCTTGCTGCCGACGGCGGAAATCGGCACGGCAAAGGCATCCGCGAATTGGCCGAGGCGTCCGCGAAGTTCTTTGGCGTAAGGTGCGCTGATGCCCGCGCTTGATTTCACGGCCAGCATTTCATCTAAGACTTGGCGCACGGTTTTGGGCGCCAGTCCGATTGGATGACGCGAGAGGTAGAAATTGACGCATTCTTGAAGCGTGGTAGTGCCTGGCAGGCGTTTGACGGCGGCGGCATAGTCGGTGATGGCGCTGTTAAGGTCCGCGTCGGGGCGGCACTCGCGGAGCTTCTTCATGGCGTGGACATACGCGGAGCGGTCAAGGCCGGTGAGCTTGAGGACTTCGCTTTCGCCGTTGGCCAGTTTCGTCAGGACGAACCGGGCCTCGCGCTCCGCTTTGGCGAGTTCCCCGAATTTCTGGCGGATCAGTTTCGGGAGGGTTTTGACTTGGCCGGTTTTGGCGTCGGCGACTTGGCGCACGCCCTGGTAATAGGCGAGCACGAATTCATCGAAGACTTTGCCGGTGGCTTCCCATTGGCCGGTGTCAGGATTGAGTCGGCGCGAGGGGTTGGACTGTCTGTAAATGGTGACTTCCGCGTTGCCTTCCTTGAGGCGTCTCGGAAACTCAGCGGGCTTCTTCGCATTCGTTTTCATGCGTGAATATTCCCGTTGTTTTCCCGTTAAGTCAAGTTATTTCTGTAAGCACTTGCAAATAATGGTGGAGGCGGCGGGAGTTGAACCCGCGTCCCTGCCAAACAAACCAGCCGCGACTACATGCTTAGTCAGAAGAGAGTCTCAACCGCTCCATAACGTCCTGACGCGAATGGCACGGTCCAGCCCGCATGAAAAATCCTCGGCCAAAATCGCGCGGACCCCGATTCTGGCCTAACCTGCTGTGGCGTCCGTCCCCCGTAGCAGGTGTCCAGGGGCGGACGTCGCGACATTTAGGCCGCGAGAGCTAATTCTTGGTTAGCACTTAATTTTCGGTCCGATTTTTTACGAGGCCAACGAACCATCCTCGGCATGCCGCCTCTGGCGCGTCTCGCAGGTCGAAACCAGTACGCCCCCCTCCACTCTTACGACTCTAATATCCAACGAAGGTCGATCCCTGTCAAGATTCCTTTTCGTCGTTGCGCCTCACGGCCCTCACGGCGCTTGGCGGTAGGTGGCGCCGTTGCTCACATTGCCAAAGCGATCGACGGCGAAGAGCAGCGCCGCTTCAGGCAAAGGCATGGCCGGGCCGGATTGGATGGTTTCGCCGCTTTTGGCTCCCGCCAGAATTTCCGTGAGCCAATGGCCGGCAGTCTTTTTTTGCAGGACCCATTGCCAGACCGACCCGCCGCTGGATTTCCAGTTTAATCTCAATTCGCCCCGATCCAATGCCGCCTGCAACAACGGATGGCCGGGGGCGTCGGCGCCGAGCCAAGGCGAGGGCGGAACGAGCGCGGGAGCGGCATAAATCTGGTTCTGCAAAACGTCCGCCACGCCGTCCGTATTGCGCAGGAGCGGCTTGGCGTGCCAGAGGATTTCTCCGGAGGCGCCCGCCTGCCGGCGTGTCAATTCGATTTCACGCGCCTCCTCCTTGGCGTCGTCGGAGACCTCCTTCCATCCGTTGACCTTCATGCCGGCCAGGAGGGTTCTGTGCCGGGTGTTTTGGCTGGCCCACCATTGCAACAGCACCGGAAAGCTTTGCGCTTTCTGTTCCGCCGGCCAATACAGTTGCGGGGCGCAATAATCCAGCCAACCTTCCACCAGCCATTTGCGCGAATCGCAGTAGAGACGGTCATAGGCGTCGAACCCACTGATCTGCGGCGGGTGCGACGGGCGCCAAATGCCAAAGGGGCTGATGCCGAATTTCACCCATGGTTTTTCCTTCTTGATGGCCTGGTAAACGGCTTGCACAAACTCATCGACGTTTTCCCGCCGCCAATCCGCCTGCGCCATTTTTCCTCCTTGCTCCCGGTAGCGCTGCCACGGAATTTCGTCGGGGAAGCTTAGATCCTGGCCGTCCGCTTTTTCCGGATAGGGATAGAAGTAGTCGTCAAAGTGAACACCATCGATGTCGTAACGGCGGACCACGTCCAGGATCACGCTTAACGAGTATTCCCGCGTGCCTGGTTCGGACGGATCCAGCCAGAGGTATTTGCCGTAAGAGCGGACCAGTTCGGGATGTTTCACGCTGACATGATTGGCCGCCACGGGTGTCTTGAGATCGCGCAGGCGCGCGCGATAGGGATTGAACCAGGCATGCAACTCCAAGCCCCGCTTGTGCGCTTCGGCCACGGCGAATTGGAGGGGATCGTAGGGCGGGGACGGCGCCTGGCCCATGCGGCCTGTCAAGTATTCGGACCAAGGCTCGATTCTCGAGTCATAAAAGGCATCGCAACTCGCGCGGACCTGGAGCACGATCACATTGAAGCGCAACGCCGCGGCGCGGTCCAGGATGGCGAGCATCTCCTGTTTCTGGCGGGCGGAGTCCGGCCCGCGTTGTGAGGGCCAGTCGATATTATCGACGGTGGCCACCCACAGGCCGCGGAACTCACGCTGGACGGGCGGCGGTGATTCCTCCCCCCCCGTCTGAAACGGCGAAGCGGCCCAGGCGCCGTCACACACGAGACTGCACAGCAACGCGGGTAAGAGGCCGCTTTTCTTCATTTCCTGCAACATCACGGAAAGCAGAGAGCATGATCGGGCGGGCGGCATCTTGGAAAGACTTTTCGACACCCCAACTTTATTTCCACCAAACTGATCAAGCCCGGCAGCAAGACCGCCACAAGCCGTAACGATGCCGTGATGGAATCGTCCGCAGTGCGCGATTCGTCCAAATCGCAACGGCGGGTTTGGACTTGGCTCGGCGGGCGGCGTAATTTAGCTTGGGAACGCCATGAGTTCAGAATTTCCGATACGCCGTCGCGCTGCCGCCTTGGCTTGCTTGCTGGCTTGCGTTGCCTTGTTTTGGACAGGCTGCGGCAAGAAAGGGCCGCTCACAGTGGTCGTTTACACGTCCCAGGACGAGGTCTTCGCCGAGCCGATTTTCCGCGAGTTTGAAACTCAAACCGGCATCCAGGTCCGGCCCGTCTTTGACAGTGAGGCGGTCAAAACGGTCGGGTTGGTGAACCGATTGTTGACCGAACGAAACAACCCGCAGTGCGACGTGTTTTGGAACAACGAGGAATTCCGCACCCGGCAGTTGGCGGCGCGCGATATTTTCCGCCCAACCAACGGCTGGACACACCTGGGCTATCGCACGCGTCGCATCGTCATTAACACCAATCTTCTCTCGGCCGCCAGCGCCCCGCGCACCTTCAGCGACGCCACCAACACCCTCTGGCGCGGGAAGGCCGCCCTGGCTTATCCGCTCTTTGGCACCACGGCCACGCATTGCCTGGCCTTGCGGCAACTCTGGGGCGATGAAGCGTGGCAAAAGTGGTGCCGCGCGCTGGCGGCCAACCAGCCCTTTCTGGTGGACGGCAATTCGGTCGTTGTCAAACAAGTGGCGCGCGGCGAAGCCTGGTTTGGCTTCACCGATTCGGACGACATTGCCGGCGCGCAACGGGAGGGTTCCCCAGTCGCGGCGCTGCCCGTGACGGAGGAGACTCTCTTTGTGCCCAACACAGTGGGAGTGATCCGGAATTGTCCGCACCCCGCTGCGGCCCAGCGGCTCTTCGAGTTTCTTTCCGAGCCCAGCGTCTCCCAGAAACTGGTGGAACTGCGCGCGCTGGAGGGCTCGACGCTCGACCCCGCCCGCGCCGCGACGGGCTTGAAAGTGGAGTGGGACGCATTGCTGCGCGACCTCGACACCGCGACGGAGGAGACCAGGCAAATCTTCCTGCGCTGAGGCGGAACGATGCAGTTGGCGATCAGGCTAGTCTAACCCCTCTCCCTCGGGAGCGGGAACTTGCCTGCGCTGCTCTGGCAGTAGTCACTGAATTGAATAGATCGCTTACCGGTTCTGCTCGGTTTAGTTTGCTGCTTACGGATTATGGAAACCGGTCGTTTTTCGCCGGGAATCGGCCATACTGGCCGCATGAAGAAACGGCCTCTTGTCCTGAAGATAATAGCGGCATTCCTCGCCGCTGGAGGGATAGTCTGGCTGATCGCGCGCTTTTCTGAGCCTGTTTATCAAGGAATTCCATTGAGTGTCTGGCTGGATGAAGCCTACCGGAACGGTGACGTCACCTCCTATCTGGCTGATACCCAGCCGGACACAAGCTCCGCCAGAGCGGTACGCGCCATCGGAGCCGACGCGCTTCCAACCTTAATCAATATGGTTCGGACCAAGGACACACCGATACGGAGAATGTTGGACCATCTCTCCACCACGTACAAGTGGTTACCGATGTATCACCGGCTCTACTTCGAATCCCACCCAATGGCTGTCTATGGATTCAGGATGCTTGGGCCATCCGCCAAATCCGCGGTGCCTGATCTTGTCGCGTTGCTCGATGACAATGACCCGCAAGTTAGAGTGTGCGCCGCGTGCTGTCTGGCAAAGGTGGGGCGCGCCGGTGCCGATGCAGTTCCAGGTTTGGAGAAGCACCTCCGAACGGTCGTCCGAAACAAACCCGGAACCGGGTGGGAAGAGGACGCGGAGGCCGCCATCTACGCCTTGGGTGGAATAGGTCCGGCGGCGCGTCCAGCCCTCTCTCAAATTGCGGCTTTCACGAATTCGGGATCCTATATGTTCGCCGCAACTTCAAGAGCGGCTCTGATCAAGATCACTGGGAGTGGCCTCGCCGCAGCCGTTAAGCCGCTTGAAGACCCGTCGAACCTCACCAACTGGTATATTGCCTGGGCCGTTGTGGAGGACTTGGGCAGCATGGCCACACCGCTATTCCTTTGCTTCTCGAGAATTTGAAGCAAACCAATGAGAAAGTTCAAAACGACGCGATCGCGGCGTTGGGCAGCATTCATACGCATCCGGAATGGTGCGTTCCTGCGATTGCCCCGTTTCTTCGGTCCACGAACGAACTTGCTCGTTTCTGCACCCTCCAGGCCATTTCAGATTTCGGCATCAGTGCCCGGCAGTGGACGCCGACCTCGGAAATCGTCCGTTGCCTTTCCGATCCGTTGGTATGCACAGCCGCAACGAACACACTGCGGCGGGTCGCTCCCGAAGCTGCCGCCAAAGCTGGCGTGAGATAATTAGACGCGGGTTGACCTGTTGCAACGGCTGCATTGTCCCGGTCAAGTCCCGTGCCGCCGCGTTGTCCGTACTATTTCTTGAGTATCTTCTCAAACGTTTCGCTCGGCTCGATCTCGATGCGCCCGGCCTCGGTGCGTTCGGGCCGCGGCGCGGGCGCGCCTTCGGCGCGCACGGACGGCGGAGGCGGCGCGGCCGGCAGGCGGGGCGCGGAATGCACCGGCGCGGCCACTTCGGCGTCCTCCGGCTCGGCTTCGCGCATGGGCTGATGAAAGCTGGAGCGTTTGTCCAGCCACGCGCGATAGCGTTGGAAAGTCCACATGCCGTGCTCGGCCCCGGTCTCCACGGAAGAAACGATTTTGAAAAAGTCGCGGTTGCGAATGAAGTTCTTGATCGGCAGCGTGGCCCGGAGCACCTCGCATTCCGGCACGCAGATGTTCAAGCCGGGCCGGTAGAGCAACCGCTGCGAGACGACGCCGATGAGACAATCGGCCAGTTGCGCCGCCACGTTGTTCTGAATCTCCGCCGGAAACGCGCCCACCACCCGTTGCAACGCCTCCGCGCAATTGGAGGAATGGACGGTGGCCAAAACCAAATGTCCCGTCTCCGCCGCGCTAAGGGTCAGCCGCATGGTTTCCGGCTCGCGCATTTCCCCCACCATCAGCACGTCCGGGTCTTCGCGCAGACTGTCCAGCAGCGCCTGCTCGAAGCTGGGCGTGTCGCGCCCCACTTCCCGCTGGCGAATGAACGCCTGGCGCGGCCGAAACGTAAACTCAATCGGGTTCTCGATGGTAACGATGTGCCGCGCATCGCTCAGGTTGATCGTCTGGATCATCGCCGCCAGCGTGGTCGATTTCCCGCAGCCGGTCGGGCCGCAGATGAGCACGAGGCCATGCGCATGATTAACCAGCAGCTTGAGGTCGGGATGCAGGTTCAACGCCTCCAAGGTCGGCTGGAAGGCGGGCAGTAGCCGAATGGCAAAGCCGACTCCGCGCGCGGAATGCAATACGTTGATGCGGCAGCGCAGGCCCTCAATCAGTTTGGAGAGATCAAAGGACCTGCGCTCCACGAAATGGGGCCAGTCTTCGCTCCCAATGATGTCGCGCGCCCATTCCAAAGTCAACCCAGGCGCAACGGGTTCGCCCACGGCGCGCAACTGGCTGCGCACGCGCAAAACGGGCGCCAGTCCCGGTTCGAGATGCAGGTCGCTGGCGCCCTCCGCTTTGGCCAAAGATATCAGAGAGCGCAAAGTCATGGTTCGAGGGCGCGGCGAGCGGCGCCGGCGGATAAATTCATGGCCGAGGAACCGCGCGTCATTGGCGCGCTTCGATTCAGGTCGGCATTCATGGCTTCTGTAACACCATTCATAGACATTAGTTTTACAAAAAATGGGCCAGCTCTTGATGTCCCCACCGCAGCATGCGCTCCGTTGTTTCCCAGCCCACGCAGCCGTCGGTGATGGAAAGGCCGTAGCGGACCTCCGCCGGATTCTGGGGAAACGGCTGCGCGCCCTCCTCCAAATAGCTTTCCACCATCAACCCGATCAACGAGCGCGTGCCCTGGGCGCGCTGCTCGATGACGCTGCGCCACACATCTTCTTGACGCGCCGGTTGCTTGCCCGAATTGGCATGGCTGCAATCCACCATCAGCACTTGCGGCAAACCGTGTTCCGCCAGCCGCCCTTCCGCTTCGCCAATGCTGGCCGCGTCGTAGTTGGTGCGCAAGCGCCCGCCCCGCAGCACCACGTGCCCCACCGTGTTGCCCGTCGTGCGGATGATGCTCGTCACCCCATCCTGATCAATGCCGATGAAACTGTGCGCATGCTTGGCCGCGCTCATCGCGTCAATGGCGATTTGCAAACTGCCGTCCGTGCCGTTTTTAAAACCGACTGGCATGGAAAGGCCGCTGGCCATTTCGCGATGCGTTTGCGACTCCGTCGTGCGCGCGCCGATGGCCGCCCAACTGACCAGCTCCGCGATGTATTGCGGGATGATCGGGTCCAAAAACTCCGTCGCCGCCGGCAGGCCCATCCCCGCGATGTCCAGCAACAGGCGCCGCGCCGTCTTCACCCCCGTTTCGATGTCATGCGAATTGTCCAGGCGCGGATCGTTGATGAGGCCCTTCCAGCCGACGCTCGTGCGCGGCTTCTCGAAGTACACGCGCATCACGATCAGCAGGTCGTCGGCGTACCTGGCGCGGAGCTCAGCGAGCCTGGCGGCGTAGTCGAGGGCCGCCTTCGGGTCGTGCACCGAGCACGGGCCGGTGACCACCAGCAACCGGTCGTCGGCACCGTCAAGCACCGCGCGGACCTCGGCCCTGGTGGCCTCGACGGTCTGCGACTGCGCGGCGCCGAGCGGCTGTTCAAGGAAAAGCGCGGCCGGTGAAAGCAGC
>PLIU01000490.1:0-44173 GCA_003140095.1 Verrucomicrobiales bacterium
AGGCGGTATTTGATGTCGTAGTTGAGAATGAAATCCAACTCCTCCGCTGTGAACCTGTAGTGCCCCGCCAACACGGTGTCGATTTCGTCTATGATGGGTTTGCTAATTTTCGGGTAAATACACTGCACGGTAAGCGTGTCGTGTGTGAATCGCATCGTGCGGTTTTCTGAGTGCTGCTGCAAATCCTGCATCAGAGCAGTGGCCAATTTCACAAGCTGCTTTTTCAGCGCGCTTTCACTCAGAGCGGTAAGATTGACAGGAAACGCATCGATTTCGCGTTTGTTGACGTGACGACAATCTGAGAAGACCGTGACAAACCAGTAGAAGAGGTTCGAGTTCAGACAGCACAAAGCGAGTTTGGCCATGTCGTTGTTGGCAAATTTCAGTTCTTTGAACTCTGACGGTGGACGCCGCTTGCCATTCCCGTCGAGCACGCGCGGCTCAAAATCGAGGACTTGGAGAAAATAACCGACCTTCCGCGAGTAATAGATTTTGTGTTTCGCTCCTGCTGTGTAAAACACACACAACTTCCGCTGTTGTGCTGCCAGCTTTGTGACGATTCCTTGCTCTACGTCCGAACAGAGCTTTGGCAGTGTGCCTTCTACCAATGCGGGCAAGGCATTGGTGAATGCAAGCTTGCTGAAAAGGGCGGGGCGCTCATCAGTCATCCACTTGTTGTAGCGCGTAGAGAATAAGCGTGGGGCATTTGCTGGTCGCCCCATAATGTGAATGGTAAGTCGAATGTGCTCCAAGCCATCAAAGAGCCGTGAAGGGCGGTCGTCGTAGGAACTAAAATGGGCCTCGCGTTTAACGATTAAGTTCTGGAGCGTCTCGTATCGCTCCGTGGATACCGACGAAACCGGAACGATGTATCCCTGACGCCCCTCCTTTTGACCAAGTGCGAATCCCCGTTCGATTACGAGCGCATAGAGGTTGCCACTCGCCTCGCAGGCATAACCTCTAATCTCATAGTCATCGAGCGCGTTGAGTTCCACATAGGGCGGATTGCCTATTATGACATCGAAGCCTCCGTTGTTGATGATTCCGTAAAATTCTACGAACCAGTGAAACGGCTGATGCGATTTTACCCACCGGGCGAACGCCGGTTTGCCGCTCACCTTCTCGCCATAGTCGCTCACGAGGTAGTGATTCAGTTCATCTTCGAGCTCCTTGAGCTTGCCTTTCAGTTCCACCTTATCCTCAATGGTCACTCCCCCGCCCAACTCGGTTTGCTGTTGCCGAAAGCTGCGCCATGCAGCATCAGCAATTTGCAGGCGGTCCAGAAAACGCGCGTAGCTGGCTAACTCGTCGCCGGAAAGCAACTTCATCTGCCCACCACCCAACTCCTTCATGCAGAATTTTACTTCATCTGCCGTGGCATAGCCCACGAGTGTGTTGCCGGCACGGATGTTGAAATCAATGTCCGGCAGCGGTTCGATGCCAAGGTTTTCCTTGCTGGCATCCGGCTCGACCTGTGCGGCGAGTTTGAGAAACAGGCGCAGTTTGCAGATTTCCACGGCCTCTTCCATGATGTCCACGCCGAACAGGTTGTTCAGAATGATGCTTTTGAAGATGAAATAGCGACGGCTGGGGTGCGCTGCCACTCGGTCCATCACGCAGCGAAAATCAGAGAATTTTTCAGGCCGGTGCTTTTCACCGGAGCGGTCGAGTTCGGCTACAAACGCCTCCATGCGGTCGAGGCAGGCTTCATAAAGCGGCTCGAGAATGTTAAGCGCGGCGAACAGGAACGCTCCCGAACCGCACGTCGGGTCAAGGATGGTTACTTTTTCAATTGCGTGCCAGAAAGCGCGTAGCAGTTCCGGGCCTTCGCAATTCTCAATCACGTCCTGCGCGAACTGGCCGATGTCGAGATTGAGTGTGATCAGGTCGTTTATATTCGTGACTTCACGATTGGCGATCTTCGATTTCAGGTCGGCGTAGCGCTGACGCCGGGCGACAACTTCACGCCAGATTTCGGTCGGCAGCGCAAATTCGCAGGGTGCGGATTCGTTCCAGCCGTCGCGCTTGGACACGTCTTTGATTCCGGCATGGATTTCTCTTGGCAGCGGAATTTCCGCGCTCTTTTTGACCGCATCGTAGATGTAGCGATCAGGATTTTCGCGGAGCAAATCCCAAATCGTCGGGCCGTTTGGATTTTCAAATGCGATTTTGGACCTGGGCCGTGCTGCATCGAATAGAAATGGTAGTGCCGTGTTTTTGCCAATATATTCGGTGATGTCTTCCTTCGTGTAATACGCCCCCATTTGTTTCTGGTTAATGTATTTCTCGAAAATATAACCGAGCACGTCGGGATTGATCTCGTTGTCGGCGCGCAACGGACGTTCATCCAGATGCCATTGGTATTGGTCGAAGTAATCGAAGATGCGCTCGAACGCCTTGTCGGGAATCTGGATTTCATCGCCATAGCGTTTTTCAATCTCATGCTGCTCAAACATGCCGCCATTGAGATACGGGATGCGACCGATGAGCTTTTCCAGGTCCACAGCGCGTTCCTTCGGACGTTTGCCGAAACCCTCGTGAAACAGCCGCAGCAGAAAATAGCGGTAGAACGAATGGAAATTGTCCCTGCCTTTTTCTTCCTGGCAGCGGTTAAGGCGGTTGCGGAGATAATCCCGGTCGCCGTCAAGAAAGCCCTTGCGTTGGATGAAATAGACGAACATCAGGCGGTTAAGCATGACGGACGCATACCATTGTTGTCTGCGCTCTCGGTAATTCCCGCAATAAATTTAAGGAACGCAGCGTGTTCTTTCTGGAATTGTTCGTAGAACCGCTTTGTGACGCGCGCCACATCGAACCCGACGCGGGCGCGGCGGGTCACATCGCCCAGCACAAGCGTTTCCTCCTCGGCGAGCGTGAAGGCGATGGCTTGCAGTTTTTGAATCAACGCGTCGCCGGTTTGCGACTTGTGAAACGCGTGTTCGCGGCAGGCGGCAGGCTTGCCCGTCTCACGCTTCACCCACTGCCAGATTTGCGTGGTCTGCGCGGCGTCCGTGAAAATAATCAGGTGTTCGTGCGCGGCCTTGGCGACCTGTTGCTCGATTTTGCGGCGAACAGAGTATTCCGGCAAACGCCCGCCCGCAGACGTAGGGCATTGCAAAGCGACCATACCGCGTTTGTGGGCGACCGCCTGAAGTTTTTTCGTCTGGCCATCGAGTTGAATTTCGAACGGAGCATTGTGGAGGTCCCAGCCGAGTTCTTCGCGGAACAACGAAGGAAAATCGAATTCCTTCAGAAGCTGACGGACGCGATGGACGTTGAGAGGCATGGCGTGTTTTAGGGAGTGGAATTGTCCGACGCAGCCAAACCAAGCGAGCAGATGATCCGGGGTTCATGCGTTTGCTCCTCCTCGTGGACAATGCACAGTCGGTCGTCATCGCGCAGAGCCATGACGAGTTCGGCCAATTTTTCATCAGAGATGCCGGATCGAAGCTGGCGATTTAGGGTGTCAGTCGCGGATTGCCTGAGCGGGAAGCGGTATATTTCCTCGATGGTCTTCGCGAGTTGCGGCGTGTCGAATAACATGCCTTTGATCTGTTCGGCGTAGCGTTTGAGTCGTTCGTAAGTGCGGAAACGCGCGCCGGAAGGGCGCCCAAGCTGACCGCCAACCGTTTTTTCCTCGGCGACGACAAACTCCACGCCTTTTCTGACTAGTGGATGATGATTTTCCTGCCGGGGCAACGCGGGCGCGTCCGGCAGACATTCGGCGGCCTTGAGAATTTCAAATTGAGATTGGGTGACGTTGTTGCCGTCTTTGTTCACCCATGCGAGGGCGTCGTTGCCTTCGGAAGTGCGTAGATAAACCAGCACGCCTGGCGGCTTTTTATCGGAAGCAGCAAAAAGTTTGGTGGAATAAACCACTTCCGGCAGCGCTTCAATAATGCTCTTGAGTTCAGGAGATTTGTCGGTGGCATTTTTCCAAATCTGGTAGGCGAGCGAAGACAAGTCCACCTCCGTATCGGCCTCGCCGTCGAGGATGCCAGCCTTTTCGTGATAGAGATCGAGGAGCTTTTGCTTTTCGCTCTCATCCTCAAAAAACGCTTCGTCCGTGCCAACCACTTCACGATTTTCATGCAAACGCTGGCGCACCCGCTCACGGAGCCGGATGATGCGATTAACGCCATCGGCAGGCAGGAACGAATAACACAGGATTTTTTCAGACTTCTGGCCGATACGGTCAACGCGCCCCGCACGCTGG
Source organism: Verrucomicrobiales bacterium (assembly GCA_003140095.1). Taxonomy (GTDB): domain Bacteria; phylum Verrucomicrobiota; class Verrucomicrobiia; order Limisphaerales; family Palsa-1400; genus Palsa-1400. The sequence continues at coordinate 4,217 of PLIU01000490.1, forward strand.
ATCAAACGAATGATGGCCCACGGCAAATCAAAATTCACAATGATAGCCGCGTCCTGCAAATTCTGGCCTTCGCTCAAAACATCGGTCGCCAACAGCACGCGGAGTTCATTTTCCGGCTGAAACGCCGGATCGTTTTTATTGGTCTCGTGCCGGTTGCTCGCGGGACTAAATCGCCAGGCGTAGCCAGTCGGGTCTTCAGCTTCGCCGGTCACGCCCGCGAATTGCTGCAAGCCGCGTGCGCGAAGTTGTGCTTCGAGATACCGCACGGTGTCTGCGAACTGTGTGAAAACGATGACTTTTTCCTTGGCGTGCGTTTTTGTGAGCAGACTGAACAGCGCGTAGAGTTTTGCGTCCGTGTCGGGTTTCCAATCACCGCAGCCGGTGAGGACCGTCAACAAATTTGCGGCGTCATCGTCCAAATCTTTGCGCAGCGATTTCACAAACAGGTCGGGACGCAACCATGTGAACCGCTTTTTGAACTGTGTGGCGTACAGTTGATAAACTTCAGCGGCACGCTGCTTGAAGTCCGCCGCGTCACGAAGTTTCAACGCCTGCGGCGTTTTTTGCGCACCTTGATCGTCGTCCTCAATCAATTCAGCTTCGGCATTTTCGTCGTCCACATCCTCGTCGTAGTTGCCCACGTCAAGCAGACCGGAATCCTGCGTGCCGAGCGGTAGCGGCAACTTGTTTTCGATGGCGTGGAGGAAAATATGATTCCGTAAAATGTGCCGCTCGATGGATTGTTGAAATGCCTCGCCGCTGCTTTCCAGCCGCTTGAACAGGTTTGTGCGGCAGAATCCCATGAGACGCTTGCCCGCACGGGACAGGTCTTGAAGTTGTTTGGCCTCGGCTGGCGTCGGCGATTTATGCGGTGTGGCGGCGACGTAGTTCGCCAAACCGTAACGCGGAAGGTTCAGAGCGTTGATGGCGGCGACCATGTCCGGCGCATAGAGCCGGGCGTATTGGTCGCTGGAATTTTGCTCGTCAATTTTGAACGTGACCGTTTTTGGGACCCGTTCCGGAAAGTAAGAACGACTGCCGTCCTCGAAGGTGAGGAATTTGCGGCCAGTGGCCGGGTCCAGAGTGGCGTAATTATCCTGAATGAAACTGCGGGTGCGGCGCACCATGTAAAGCCGCATCAATTCCCGCCAGTCGTCGGTGTATTCGCTTTTTTCAAACGCAGCCAGCGAACGCACGGGGCACTGATGGCGGCGGAGGAATTCAGTTTCGCCAATGTCGCGCAACAGCCGTTCTGGGCGGATGCCCAAATCCTTATCTTCCGCCACGAACAAGCGAAGCTGGTTGGACAAGTCCAAGTACGTCTTGTTGTAGGGGGTCGCCGAAAGCAGGATGCACTTGCTCTCGTTTTCTTGAATGTACTCCTGAATAGCGCGGTATTTCTTTCCGCTGCGATTACGAAGATTGTGACTTTCGTCAATCAGCAAGATGCGGTAACGGCGCAGTTCGGGCAACTGACGCACGGCTTTGGTCACGGACAGCACTTTTGCGAGCAGGCGATATTCGGAAACATGATCCTCCCACATCTTCACCAGATTTTTCGGGCAGATGATGAGCGTCTCAGTGAAATGGTCGTCCTGAAAGATTTTTGCCAGCGCCGTAGCCATGAGCGTTTTGCCCAAGCCGACAACATCGCCAATGAGGACTCCGTTGCGTTTGTTGAGATGGTGCGCGGCAATTTTGACGGCGGCGACCTGGTAATCAAACAAGCGATTCCCGAATTCTGACGGGATGCGAAATTCCGACAACCCAGCGCGTGCTTCCTGCGCCAGGTGATAGGCCATCTTGACGTAGATGTAATATGGAGGAAGAGGATCTTCGCGCGCCCAGCTTTGCTCGATGACCTGCACCAACTCGGCGGAAATATCCACGCACCACTTGTCATTCCAGCGATCTTCAAACCACACGGCAAGTTTTTGCGTGGCGTCGTGGTCGAGCACGTCCACGTTTAATTCTCCCTGGTGCGACAGGCCGGCGAGAGTTAAATTGCTGCTGCCAAGATAGCCAACGATAGGACTGTCGGGATCAGGACGAAAACAGAGATAAAGTTTCGCGTGAAGTGTGTGGCGGAGGAAAAGTTTGACCACGAGTTGTGCGGCCTTGAGTTGAGCGCCAAGGCGTCGCAACCCGGCTTCATCCGAGTTCGTCGGAACTCCAAACGTCAACTGGCGGCGAAATTCCTCGGCGAGTTTCTTTTTGAGCCTGAGCGCGGTTTGGTTGTCGAGTTGGTCGTGACCTTGAGTGAGCGAGAACGCTGCGCGGAGTTCGTCTTGCGGCAACCGTTGCATCCCGACGAGCAATCGGCATTGACGCCCCGCGCCGCCCGCCCATTGCTCAATGTGTCCATCAATCGTCTTCCAGCCACGCAGGTTGAAATAGCCGACGCAAAAGTCGGCCCGTGCGGAAACGAGAAGGGTTTGCTCCAGTGCAGGGAGCAAATCAGCTTCGATGTTGTCGAAAATTCGAGGCATGGCTGTTCGCTCGCGCGCGAATCAGCCTGCTGTTGTGGTGACTGTCCTTTGTGGGAACTCGGGTGCCTGAAAAAAGGGACGCACTTACTTGCGTCCCGCATCAGGCACCTAGGAGGGCCCACAGAGGAACGCTTTCAGCGCGCCCCCGGTGGGGCGCGCCTCAAGCGCTGTCCTCTGTGCGAAATTCCTAGGTTTCGATGCGGACAGCAGCCGAAGCTGCGCGAATTATTTTGTAAAAAATTAGTTAATCGTCATTTTTAAATCTCTGAATGCAGGGAGTTTAGCCATAACTACCCTTCGGCGACAAGCGAGTTCGCTCCTGCCCGGCGGGACGGAATTTGGGCACATGGCGGGATATGGGGCAGGAGCCATCTGACTATTCTGGAAAAACACCTGACGATTATCTGACGATTACGGGCAATTTCTCCCATTCGATTAAAAATCGGTGGGACTTGCGCACCTGGGCAAGCCCTTCTTTAGCGGGCAAGTTGACGATTCTGGAAAATACGTTGACGATTAAACCACACCTACTTGGCGGGCTTGGGACGGGTTTTTCCTGGCATCAGCCCAACTCCGTTGTGCGGAATTATCGGGGTGGCCAGTGGCCGATGGCACGATTCATCCGAAGACCAGAGACGCCTCCGCGTCATTCATGGTGTGTTTTTGCGGCTCACATCTCGGCTCATGATCTTCTCACTAATCTTCTCATTGCCTGAGAAGATAAATTCGTACCAAGCGCCACGGGTTGCACCCCTTTTTTTGAGCAACCCCATTCGTATCAATTCGGCTAAGTCACGATTGGCTGTGGCCCTCGGCGCCCCGGCGACCTTTTCATAATCAGCGCGAGTCAGTTTTCCATGTTGCATTGCATGTTTGACGGCGATCTTTTGACGCGCGTTAAGATTCAACCGCGACAACGCTTCATCCACCGATATCGGCCTGCGAAAAATGATCCGAAATGAAGATGCGCGTGATTCAAACTCCGGCTCCGGCACCTCGGCCTCCCGACAATCGCTAATCATCCGGCCCGTTCCCGTTCCGAACTGCTCAATGTACTTGATTAGGAAAAACGCGCGCGCAATCAGCTTGTTGCGGGGCTTCGACTCATGGGCTTTTCTGAGATCATCCACCGTTAGACCAGAGGGCAGGCTGCCCGGGTTCCAAATTTCGAGCCGGTCGTCAAAAATCTTTACCAACACATTTCCGCTGTCGGCGTAGTCGCGATGGCAGACTGCATTGGTGATTCCCTCGCGCACGGCGTCCAGCGGGTATTCCCACCGTTCTTTGCGTTCCAGTTGTCCTTCGATTTTCGCCGCCATTCTGATATTTCGTCGAACGAACGCCATCGCTTCTTCCACCTGAGCAACGATGTCGCCCTCGATCAATTTCATGTCGAGAAATTCGACCTCTGAGTTTCCTTTAAACCGAGCACACCGCAGGTACCCTTGCACAAAAAAATGTTGCGGCCTCCGGCTAAAGAGCAGCAAAGCGGCTACTGTCAACTGTCCATTGCGCATTAGGTCCAACTGCTTCAACGCCTGTTGCACTGGCGTCTGCGGATCAATTTGCCATTGCCGTTCTGCTATCGCGCGGCTGAGAAATTTGCTAACTTTCTCCGGGTCAATGTCGCTGAGTGTCGCGTCGGGTTTTATGGTCTCATCCCATGTCAGCCCTCTCGACGCGAGATATAGCTCGGCAACTTCACTGGCGGATAATACCTGATTGGTGCGTCCTGACCGGCGATACGGGCGGCCGAATGCTGTAACGGGCTTGGTTTGGTGTTCTGGCACGTCCAAAATAATGACGGTCGCCCCTGGCTCGCCCTGGGTCGTAATGGTCGGCACGACCTTTGGCGTGGTATTTTGCGCGATTCTGTTGGCCAAGTCTTCCAAAGTGCCTTTGCCAATCTGAACGCCCGTGATGCGGCCATCGTCTGCCACGCCTACAAAAACCTTCCCGCCCTGTGCCGTGGCAAAGGCGGCACAAGTTTCCGCAATGTCGCGCCACAGGCTCAACGACTCTTTCCGTTCAACCGTTTGTCCTTCTTCGGGAATCATTATGTTCGGCTTTTCTCTCAGATTAGCCGCTGTTTCCCAATGGTGTGGTCACAGGGCATGAATTGCAAGTGGACGCGATGTTTTCGCGAACTTGCAGGTCGAAAGTTGTCCGAATGGACACTTGGTCCCGAATGGGCCGAAAATCTGTGCTTCGGTCTGGACTTGGGGCGCGGAGAGTGGGGCGGAGCGATGGAACAGGGCGGCAGGGGTGGAATCCGCAGCGCAACGCCGCGACACAAGTCCCGACGGAAGCCGAAGGGCTGCCGCGACGAGCGCGCATTTTGGCGACTGGAATGGACAGAGTCGGGCGGGGTGAGGGACGCCCGCTGTCTGTGGAAGGAGTCGAAACGCGCGTTGGTCGCGGCGGGGAGACTTGAGACGGCGTATGCCTCGTAATCATGCGATTGCATGAGCTGGCTTTCCTTTCTCATTCGAGACGGGCAACAGCATTTCCTTCGTCGATTCAATTTGCTCGTAAAACCGGCGTTGCCACATTACCAGTCGCTGCCGGTCTATGATGCCAAAATCCTGATGGTTCCGAGCCGTAGTCGGCGTTAGTTTGCTCCGCTGCAAACCCTCGACTAACCACTTGTGCATTTGGGTGACAAGTATTTCTTTTGCGCCAAGTTCGCTTAAAAGCTTCTGACGAATTTTGGACTTGTCGAACAGGTCGAAGCCTTCGCCGTGGACTTCGTTCCGTATGACCAGGAAGTCCACTTTGCCCGGAATCCCACCCACTAGCCGCTGAATCTGGTGAATGCTGTCTAACTCGTGATTGACCGGGCTGGCAATTGTCAGTCCCGCGCCCAAGGATACAAGGATGGTGGCCAAATCCGTGTCTTCAAAGTATTTGAGGAAAATGCGGGTTGACGCCGCCCGACAATCCACCACGACAACATCCTTGTCCTTGAGGGCTTCGACCATGCGGTCGATCTCCACTGGATTGTTGGGATTTATGAAGCCCACTTCCGAGTGGAAGCGTTTCAAAGTGGAGTTTTCGTCGTCGCTGTCGAACGCCGCGTGAGCGATCTGGTGGTCTTTGAGATATTGAACAAAGTGGACGGCGAAGAAACTTTTGCCGACGCCGCCTTTGCCATTTAGAATGAGAATCAGTCGTTTTTTCATAATGTTTATTCGTCTGTGAATTCCACCTCGGCGATTTGCGGCCCGTCCACACTTGGGTTCCGGGCGGGTCGAGGCGAAAGGATTTGAGCGGGTTGGCGGATGGGAGGTGCCGGCGGCTGCGCCGCCAATCTGGCCCGCCGTCTGCCGGGCCGTTCTTGTAAGATGTCGCGGCAGAAATGCCGGACGGTGGTATCGCTTACCTGCAGGCCGTATCGCTCGCGCAAAATCGCGACGACGGTGTCGTACGAGGCGCGATTGCGTCGCAGCTCTCGAATAAACTCTGCGTGCGGATGAAGTCCGGCGTAGCATTTGGGCCGCTTCGGGCTGAAACGCGCGATCAATTCCGCCGCTGACTCATTTGGAAAGTTCATTCGGAACTCGTTTCCGAACTGGTTTGGAAAATCGCTTCGGAAATCGGTTTCCATCCGCCCCCTTGCTCCAGCAAGGAGACAAGCGTCCCATAGCCAATTCACATTATAGGTAGCATTACCCACCAGATTTTTTGCGCACACCTGGGAGCAAAATTTTGCCCGCTCGATGATACCTTTGAGACATGTTGGCGACGAAGGCCCAATACAGTTTGTCGAATGCGGAGGAATACTTTAAGGAGCATTTGCAGGTTGGCGACTATTACATGGAAGGCCGTCGGGTGGTGGGTCAATGGATTGGACAGGGCGCTGAATCATTGGGGCTTTCAGGAGTGACGCATACGGATGAGTTCCTGAAGCTATGCCGGAACCTTCATCCAACCACAGGCGAACGATTGACTCAGCGGCATAATGGAACACGGATGGAAGCAGGAAAGGACGGCAGTACACATGAGGTTGCCAATCGCCGGGTGTTCTTCGATTTCACATTTTCGCCGCCCAAATCAGTGTCCATTGCGGCGTTGGTGGGAGATGACCGGCGGATTTTAGAAGTGCATGATGAGGCCGCCCAAGTGGCATGGCGGCAACTGGAAATGTACGCGGCCACACGGGTTCGGAAAGACGGAGAAACATCATATCGTCTGACCGGCAACCTGGTTGGAGCAGTTTTCCGGCATGACACGTCCAGAGCGTTAGACCCGCATTTGCACACCCATTGCATCCTATTCAACGCCACGAGGGATTCAGTCGAGGACCGTTGGAAGGCGTTGGAAACTTGCGAAATGCTGATGGCTAAAAAATTCGCGATTCAGGTCTATTACCATGAATTGACCAAGGCGCTAGTCCATTTCGGTTACGGCATTGAGAATAACCCGCGCGGCGATTTTGAGATTCGTGGTGTCTCTCAGGAATTGATTGGGCGGTTTTCTAAGCGGCATCAGGAGATTGACCGGAAAACGCGAGAGTTGCTGGCCAGAGAACCGGAGAAGGCTGGTCGGAACATCAATGCCATTCGGGACCACATCGCCCACAAGGAACGGGCGCGAAAGATCAAGGACGTGGGAATTGCCGGGCTGCAATCGTTGTGGAATGGACAGCTTTCTTCCGACGAACGCGCTCACTTGACCCGGCTTGATCGAAACCCGCCATTGCAACCCGACACCCCAAAAATGACCGCTGCTGAAGCCGTGACCTGGGCGGAAGATCATTTGTTCGACCGCCGCTCGGTAGTCCGGGAACAAGAACTTTGGCGCCATGCACTCGAACATGCTCGCGGGCGGGATGTGTCATTGGCTGAAATTCAAGCGGTCACAAAAGAGCGTGGCTACGTGCGGGACGAGGTTTCCCCTGGCCGGATGACGACGCGGGAAGTCTTGGGCCGGGAATGGGAAATTGTTTGTCTGGCGCGAGAGGGAATGCGTAGTTACAGACCGCTCTGCGCCCGTCCTCCGGTGGCCAATCCCGCCCTGGACAAAGAACAGCGTCAAGCCGTCAATCACATCCTAACTTCTCGGGATTTTGTCACCTTGTTTCGCGGCGGGGCTGGCACGGGCAAAAGCTACACGCTCCGGGAAGTTGATTTGGCGCTCAGACGAACCGGTTGGACGGTTCAAGTCCTCGCCCCACAACGCCAGCAAGTGATGGATTTGGAGCGGGACGGGTTCATGGGCGCACAGACCCTCAGCGCGTTTTTGACTCGTGGCTCGATACCTCGTGGCGCGGTCGTTCTGGTGGACGAGGCCGGGCAGATCGGCGGCAGGCAAATGCTGGAACTGCTCCGGTTGGTCAAAGAAAACGAGGGCCGCGTCATTCTCTCCGGCGACACTCACCAGCATGGAGCCGTGGAAGCAACAGACGCGCTCCGGGTCATCGAAAGACACTCCGGTCTGGAATATGCCGAATTAACGAATATTCGACGCCAGAATCCCGACCAGGCGAAAACTCGGGCGGAACGGAAATGGCTGGCACAATACCGGCTGGCGGTCGGCGAAGCGCAGGCCGGGAAACTGGCTCAGTCCTTTGACCGGCTGGACAAGCAGAACGCCATCGTCGCCTGCACCCTCGCTAATCAACAACAAAAACTCACAGAGCGTTTTCTGGAACTGGTGAAGGCGAATCACTCCACCGTGGTCGTCTCGCAAAGCTGGTCGGAGATTCACAAGGTCAATGAACGGGTGCGGGACGGATTGAAAGCTAAAGGACTGATCGGTCAGGAGGAAATCACCATGACTGCGCTGGAACGGCTGGATTTGACGGATGCCCAAAAACGGGATGCGCGATCTTACACTCCTGATTCCGTGGTGGTCTTTAACCGGCCCGTCAGCGGTTACAAGCCTGGCGACAGCGGCCGCTTGCTCGCCGTCACCAACAAACATTTATTGATTGAGGCCAACCAGCGCATTCGCCCGGTTCCCTTCAAAGACCTCGACCGGCTCACGGTTTGCCAGCCCAAGGAACTGCCATTGTCCTGCGGCGACCGGCTGCAATTGAAGGCCAATGCGAACGCCACAGACGGTAGGAAGGTGGTCAATGGCGAACTGGTCACGGTCAAACAGGTTCACCCGGATGGCCGCATTGTCCTCGCAGATGGTCGGACTCTGGACAAGTCCTACCGCCAGTTTGTGCGAGGCTATGCGGTCACTTCCTACGCCGCCCAAGGCAAGACAGTAGATTATGTCCTGTTCTCCGATTCCGCTGTGCAGGCGGCAACCAACGACCAGCAATGGTATGTGACCATTTCCCGGGGTCGGAAAGGCGTTCAGATTTTCACCGCTGACAAAATCCAGCTTCGGCAAAATGTCATCCGTTCCGGGGGCCGCGAATTGGCTTTGGACATTGTCAAAAAATCCGCCCTCCATGAGCTGGCGAAGGCTTGGGGCCGTGATATTGGCTACGTCCTCAGCGTCCAGCTTTCGCAACGTCGAACCGCGCAACGCCGGGCTGAATTGCTTGAGCCGGTGGAAGGTCAAAAAGAGTCCGAGAATATTCAACAGGCGCAAATCCAACGAGTGAAAGTTCAGGACGAACCTGAAACGGGCCGCCAGTCGCAATCCGTTCGGGCGGCGCGGAAAATCACCCACAGTCATCAGCACAAACAAAGATATGGAGGAGGCATTGGAATATGAGAGAATTCAAAGAACGCCCAGAATGTTACCACCTAAGCCGTCAAGTGATGGGCAATCACGTCCCTCTGGACAACCTGCGGTTGGAACTAACGCCCACTTGTTTTTATCTGCTGCCATATCACCATTTGGAACTCGCCGAGTTCGTGTCCGCCCACGATAGCGACACGATTGCGCTCTCATTTGTCAATCACAAGGTGCGGATTGCGGGCCGGAATCTGCGCGCCCTCGCCGTTGGCTTTCAGGAACGCGCCGTCGAGTGGGTCATGCCCGTGCCGAAAAAATACCTGGAAGCGTGGGACGGCGCGCAGGGCCTGATTCAGTCAATCGAATTTGAATAACAGAAGGATTTATGCTCAAAGGAAATGAACAGTTGACCAAACCTCAAGCATCGTCTCGCCACGGTCAGACGAATGGCGCGGAGACGAAAACAATGGTTGAGAAAAAGGGATTCAAACGCGCCGAGGCCGCGACGTATTTGGGTGTGACGGCTGTGAGCATTGACCGTTTGACCAAGCGGGGCCTGCTCCATCCTTCCCGCGCACTGCGCCATCCGATTTATTCCAGGGATGATCTTGACCGATTCTTGCGCGAGACATCATAGCCGTTCGGCCAACGTGGATAAATCATTTGGTTGCCTCGCGGTCGTTTCCGTGGCCCCTTTCGTCACGGGCAGAAATTTTAGCACGAACTTCGTTGAGCGACAATTCGGGGATTCTTTCCATGAATTCATCAATAAGGGCATCCCGGTCATTCAGTTCCTGACGGAACATTTCACGGCCCATTGCCTGTTTCGCGGCGTCAAGCAACCTTTCAAGCGGCACAAGCCACGCTTCTTCATGGATTTGCCCCCAAAACACTTCAAGCGGATTCTGTGATACCCACCAAGCATAGCCATATTTCGCTTTGGCTTTGGCTACGGCGCGTCTTCCGTCAGGAGTTGTAGATGTTTGCGCGTTGCCGTGTTTGTCCGTAGCAGTCGGCATTGGGATAACATTGGCGGGCTTGTCGAAGCTGACGCGCTTGCTCATGGCGACGCTGTGTTCTTGGCGGAGATGCCCATATCGTTTCATCGCCAACGCGCCACCGTCACAATGTCCGAGCCAACGGCTGATGGTCGGAATGTCCACGCCGGATTCGATGCAGGTTGTCGCAAAGAAGTGCCTGAAGTCGTGGTGAGTGTATTGGGGAAAACCGAGTTTGCGGCAGGCTGTTTCCAAGCACTTTCGCGCGCTGGAAATAGGGATGAGAGCGTCGCTCGGCTCAGGGTTTTGTTCCGCTTTCAATTTCTCCAACAACGTCCGCAGTTCGTGGGGCATCGGAATCCAGCGAGGGCTTGATTCTGTCTTGGTTCCCGGAAGATAAACTGTGTTGTTTTCAAAATTCACATGCGACCAAATCAAGGGATTTTTCTTTTTTCTTCCGCCGGTGATTTCAGCGACGCGAGCGCCGGAATAGGCGAGAATCTCAATGAGGTCGGCGCCAGCTTTTGTTTTCTTCTGGCTGTCCTTCCGATCATCAGCCTGACGAATCGTTGCCACGATTTTTTGGAATTCGCCCAAACTCGGGATTTGTATTTTTGGCTGGCGAACCGTGGGGCGTTCAATGTGGGCTGCGGGATTCGCAAGAATGATCCCGTGGCGAATGGCGTATTGGAAAACAGCGTTCATTGTGTCGAGTTCGCTGACAAAGGCTTTGGTGCCGGCGGTGCCTCTTCGCGCTTTGGCCCACCCCTCACAATTTTCAGCGGTAATGTTGCGAATCGAAGTCGCCCCAAAAAACTCGACGAGATTCTTGATGAGGTATCCGTACCATTCCCCCGTGCTTTCTGCCAGCCTGTGCATACGTGAGTCAAGCCAACGATGGGCCATGCTCTTGAAATCACCGTGCGGGTCTTGTGTCACGCGCAACACACCCATTTTTTCTTTGAGTTCCTTCAACTTCCGTTCCGCCAGTTTTCGGTCCTTGGTTTTGAGCGAGCGGCGAAACTGCTTGCCCCCCTTCTTAATTAGCGCGTAATATCCTCCCGATGATTCGAGCCGGTACAGATTTTCGCCCACATTGTGGAAGACAGGATGCCCATTTGCCTGGGCGATTTCATGTGTCGTTGCATTCATACAGCAACAATATAGCAGAAAATCGCCGGGTGACAAGTGCGGGTTACAAGTTACTTTGTGGTACCCGAGAATTGTTTCGCAAGTACTTGAACATCAATAAATCGGAGCGTAGCTCAGCCTGGTAGAGCACTTGGTTTGGGACCAAGACGTCGCAGGTTCAAATCCTGTCGCTCCGACCACTTCAGTGTCAATGACTTACATCTGAATTGATGAAACCCGATGAAAACTCTCCCTTTTGTCTGTAATTCAATTACGCAAGGACGGTCGCACCAGCTTCCCTGTGTCCACTGTGCTTTTACTTAAAGGCAGCCGGCTCAACCGCGAGAAGGTCAACAAATCGTCAATCAATTGCCCCATTTTTTGCGCGCCGCTTCGAATTGTCTGCAAGTCCTCGCGACACCCTTCAGGCAATTGCGGCCCGTAATCCTCCAGCACTGCCTGAGAGAATCCGTCCACTGCGCGCAACGGGGCGCGCAAATCGTAAGAGACGGAATAGCTGAATGCCTCCAGTTCTTTATTAGCGGCCTCGAGTTGCTGGTTGGTCGCCTGCAAATTCTGCGAGGTTTGAAAGATTTCCGCTTCCATTTGCTGCACTCGGGCGCTCAACTCCACGGGCTGCCAGTGTGTCGCGGCTTTTGCAGCAGGCGACCTACACTTCCGCCTACCCTCGGTAGCAGGGTTCGCGGCCCTCGTAGGAGTAGCGGCGAGGTTCAGGACAACGGTATTCCCCGTCGTTATCGTCGGAGGACTATGCCCAGCATCAGCCCGCACGAAAAATAGCAGGCACCCAAATAGGAGCTAAACAAGCCTGTCCCGCTTGGTCAGACGCTGTTCCATGCTCGTGCGTTCCTCGTTCATTTATATCTCATAACGCCCGCATCCTCAGGGAAAATGACCGTGTCGTCGGCACTCTGCTTGGGTCAGCAGAGAAGTTTCTTTTCCAGGTGGAGAACGACCTGGCGAACGTGGGGATCAACTTCCATGCGATCCTTGACCTGACGGCAGGCGTGCAGGACGGTGCCGTGATCGCGTCCGCCGAAGGCCTCGCCGATGGTGTTGAGGGAGTTTTCGGTCATCTGCCGGGCCAGAAACATGGCGATCTGGCGCGGGAAAGCGATGTTCTCTGGACGGCGCTTGCTGATCATGTCGGAGACGCGGAGATCAAAGTAATCGGCCACTTTTTTCTGGATGCCAGCTATGTTGACGAGGTAGCAGCCCTCCTCGTGCAGCACCTCGCGCAACAGGCCCTCGACGGATTGCAAGGTGACCTTCTTGCTGGTAAGAGAGGCGAAGGAGGCGACGGTGATCAAAGCGCCTTCCAGACGGCGGATGTTGGTGCGAATGCGCGCGGCAAGGAAGCTGATGATTTCCTCTGGCAATTCCACGCCCATCGCCTTTCTCTTCTGGCGCAAGATGGCCAGGCGGGTCTCGACATCTGGCGGCTGCATCTCGGTGACCAAACCCCATTCAAAGCGTGACACCAGCCGGTCCTCCAGGTTCTTGATTTCTGCCGCCGGGTGGTCGCAGGTCAGGACGATTTGTTTGCGGGCGTCGTGCAGGGCATTGAAGGTGTGAAAGAACTCCTCCTGGATGCGCTCTTTGCCGGCCAGGAACTGCACGTCGTCTATCAGCAACACGTCGGCCTGGCGGTATTTGCGACGGAAACGGACCAATTGATTGTTTTGGATCGCATCGATGTATTCGTTGGTAAACTTTTCGGAGGAAAGATAGGTCACCCGCGCTGTTTTCTTGCTGGCGGCGACGTGCTGGCCGATGGCGTGGAGCAAATGGGTCTTGCCCAAGCCGACGCCGCTGTGGAGAAAGAGCGGATTGTAGGATTGGCCGGGTGTCTGGGCCACTGCCAGCGCGGCGGCATGGGCATGGTTGTTGTTTTCGCCCACCACGAACGACTCAAAGGTGTTTTCCAAATTGAAGGCTATCTCATGGACGACGGCGGCCAGATTCCGTTCAGCGGATTCGGGCGCCGGCTTGGTGCTGCCCTCGCCGGCCGCAACGCTGTGGAGGCTGGCTCCGGCCGGGTTGACCCGAAATCTTACCATCAGTTTCTGGGTGGAGTCTTGCATGAGGACATCGTGGATCAACTCTGAATAATTATCTTTGAGCCAGATTTCACAGAACTCGTCGGCCACTTCCAGGGTCAACACTTCCTGGTCAAGGGCCACGGCTTTTATGGGCAGAAACCACAGATTGTAAATGTCGGTGTTCAACATGGCGCGCAGCGATTTCTGCGCCGCCTCCCAGATAGTCTCGGCGGATACTTGCATTTGCAATGGCTGACAAACAGTTCGTTCTCAAGATTTATTCACCGGCGCACTCCCACCTATGCCAGCGCGGCTTCACTACCGCGAACTCGAGCCTCATGTTGTTGATTATGTCGGTCATTCTGTCAGTCTCAGTAATGCCGATTCATTGTTATGGGTTGTAACTCTCCCGTGTGAAAGTGGTCCCTGGGCAACCCAGGCGGCCGCTTGCGCTCCTGCGGGATAAAATCCAATTGGGCCTTGCGCGCCACGGCTTGCAGATACGCCGAGGTGCGGGCAAATTGAGAATCTGGCGGTTCCGCGACGCCAATAAATGCTCTGAGGTCTCTGGTCACGCCATCTTCATAAACCCCCGCGATATGCAGAGTGTAACCCACTTCCTCCGGGGCAAGGGGCACTTCGTCCGCAAAAACTGTTCGTTCCAGAAGTTGAATTGCTTCCATATGATTAAAACGGCGAGCAAATCACTACCAAATGCACGATGCGGGCGCTATGGGGTGTTCACCCCATAAACGAAATGAGGCAACTGGCACACATTAAGCTCTAATGGTGCGTCCGTGTCCATGAGGATACCAAATCACTTGTTAGAGACTTTCGCAGCGGTAGCGCTGCCCTATCTAGAAAAATACTCGGTTATGGAAAATGCCTTGGCAATTTATCTTTTTCTTTCCTCTTCGATCCCTTTTCCGATTGAAGATTGCCGAAATGGTGGTCGGGAGATTATAATTCGACTCATGCTTCCGCAAAACATTGTTGACGCATCGTTCGCTCGTGCTCGGGGTGTATGCCTGATCGCGGTTTGTTTGAATTTTGTTACAATCGCCGACGTCGTGGCTCAAGGCCCGCCCGATCCTCCAAGCCGAACCATCAAGGGCATTACATGGCACTGGGAAACCTACCAATACGCCGCCCCCGGCAGCGATTTGTGGCCGGTAACGTGGGGGCCGGATGACCAATTGTACGTCGCTTGGGGTGATGGCGGAGGGTTCGGTGGGACGGATTCTGACGGGCGCGTGAGCATGGGCTTTGCGCGCATCGAAGGCGGGCCGGAGCATTTTCAGGGATTCAATGTGAATGGAGGAAAGAATCCGGAGCATCCAGCGTCGTTTCCCAAAAAAGGCAAGACGGGGGGAGTCCTTTTCGATGAAGGGATTCTTTACGCCAACATCAATCTTCAGGATGGGCAATGGCCAGACGTCAATCACGTTCTCGCGTGGTCCTCGAACAAAGGGGCGAATTGGGCTAAAAGCGATTGGTTGTTTCCGAAAGGGGTGGGCAGCTTTCAACCGGCGAGATTTCTGAATTTTGGCAAAGATGGCTCCGGGGCGCCTGCATCCCTGACGGGATACGTCTATTTGTATGGCGCGAGGCAGGAGGCGCAACGCAACGGGAGCAAGAGCCTTTATTTGACGCGTGTGCCACGGGAAAAAATTCGCGATCGCGACGCGTTTCAGTTTTTCAGCGGCCTTGACTCTCAGGGCCACGCGAGGTGGAACCGGGAATTTATGTCTGCCCGGTCCATCTTCAGCGACGCCAATGGGGTTGCGCCAGGTGGGATGGTTTACGATCCTGGATTGGGATGTTTCCTGCTAACTTGCTTTCATACTGGTCCCGGGCAGTTGGGTGTGTTTGAGGCACGGCAACCGTGGGGGCCGTGGTCAACCATTGCCTACTATGACAATTGGGGAGGGATGGGAACAATCGGCGAGGGCTTGACCTGCGAATTCCCTCAGAAATGGATGAGTGCGGACGGCCTGACCCTCTGGGGCATTTTCAGTGTTTATGGCGAAGGCGCGAAGCAAGGCATCAAAGCGCACGACAGGTTTAATCTGATCAAAATCACCTTGTCAAACGCCGATGGAGACAAGACGGGCCACGCCATCGAACCGGTGCGCTGATCGTTTTTTTCGATTCTGGCCTCAGATTTATCGATTAACGCCTTGGAAGCTTTGAGCATTACTCTGTGAGCAGATGAGTTCAAACGAAATTCAAATGCCATGCCTGCGGCGTTTACGGCTTGGCATCGGTCCGACGACGGACGCAGACTGCGCGATTAGATTGCGCCGACAATAGAAAGGCATTCTATGGCATCCATACCTCTGGTTATATTGTTGATTCTCGGAATTCCGGCCGCCTTGGCCTTATGGCTCGTAAGGCGGGTTGTTCAAGCGAGAGACCGTATCGAAGAACTGACCCGCCGCTTGGGCACGCTTGAGTTGGAAGTTTCCCGATTGAAACGGGAACGCGAATCAGATCGTCCGGTTGAACCGGCGCCTGGGCCGTCAACAATAACTGTGGCCCCTGTGGTTGTGCCGCCCAAACCAGTTTTCGCCAGGCCATCTGCGTTGCCGCCCCATATACAACCTGCTTTTGACAAGACGCTGCCTGGCGTGGCTTCCCAAGTTCCACCGGTTTTAGACGCGCCGCTGGTTGTAGAGCAGCCAACTTCGCCCGATCCCGCGCTCGCGCCGGCAAGTCCTGCCAAGCCGGCGATCAACTGGGAACAGTTCATGGGGGTGAAAGGTCTGGCGTGGATTAGCGGCTTCACCTTTTTTCTTGGCATCGTTTTCGCCATCCAATATGCATTCGCCCACCATCTCATTTCACCTGGACTGCAAGCGGCTTTCGGCTTCCTCACCGGTCTTGGCGTGCTCGGCGGCGGCGTGGCGCTCTCGCGCAAAAATTACCTCGCGCTGGCGCAAACTTTGTGCGCGACCGGCGTGGTTATTCTTTACGCGGTGACGTTCGCCTGCCACTCGTATTACAAATTTGAGTTTTTCGGGCCTATTCCGACCTTTCTCCTGATGGCGCTTATCACGGTGGCGGCCTTTCTGTTGGCCGTGCGTCTCCGGGCCTTGGTCGTGGCCATCCTCGGAATGCTCGGCGGCTTTCTCACGCCGATTTTGCTTTCCACCGGCCAGGACAACCCGCTCGGCTTGTTTGGGTATATTGCCATTCTCGACACGGGGCTGATCATGGTGGCGCTGCGCCGCCGCTGGTTCTTCCTGGCCGCACTCGCAGCCATGGGCACAGCCTTCATGCAAATCGGCTGGGCCGGCACATTCTTCGTCGCCGAAAAATATTTTGAAGGCAACAAGATTCTGGTCGCTTTCGGCGTGCTGCTCGGCTTCAACGCGCTTTATCTTGCGGCAAGCTGGTGGGCGAAAAGGCGGAAGCCCGCGGAAGGCGAAGAACCGATGATGAGCGAAAGAGCGGCGATGGAGATAAGACGGTGGATCTTCGGTTCAACGCTTGGTCTGGTGGCAGTAGCCCTGGCGTTCACCGCATGGTTTTTGAATTTCCAGCCGCTGGCACATCGTCCCTGGCTGATATTCGGCTTCGTCTTTCTCATTGACCTTGTCGTCCCGGCGCTGGTGCTGGCCGACAAAGACATGGCCGCCGCTCAATCCATCGCAGGGTTGGCTGTTTTCGGCTTGCTGGGATGGTGGACGCAACAATGGCTGACCGATGCATTGCTCAACGCCGCGCTCGCGTTTTATTTTATATTCGCGGTCATGCACGCGGCGCTGCCGGCGTTCTTCCAGCGGCGGCGCGGGGCCACAGTTCAAGCTTGGGCGATCCACATTTTTCCACTCCTGGCGCTGATGTTTGTTCTAGTCCCCATTTTCAAACTGGCGGAAGTCTCCTTCATTGTCTGGCCGTTTGTTTTACTCATCGATTTGCTGGCCATCATGCTCGCCGTACTGACGGCCTCATTGTTGTCGGTTTTGGCAGTGCTGTTGTTGACGCTGGCTGCCGCCGGCGCGCTCATATTCAAAATCCCGGCCGATCTGACCGGACTGCCTGTCTGCTTGTTCCTGCTGGCCGCGTTCGTCGTTTTCTTCGTCGCCGCGAGCATCTGGCTCGTGCGCAAATTCAGGCCGGAAGCACTGCAGGCAGGCATCAACTTGGGCGGCTTCTTTGATTCCAAGGGAGAGGTTGCTGCGGGAGATGTCGCCGCGATTTTGCCCGCCTGTTCGGTGGTGTTGCCGTTCATGCTGCTGATCATGGCCACGCTGCGGCTGCCCCTGGCGGACCCCTCGCCGGTGTTTGGCGTTGCCCTGCTGCTGGTGGTTTTGTTGCTAGGTTTGACAAGACTGTTTATGCTCGACTGGCTGCCCGCCATCGGGTTGGCGTGCGTGACCGCGCTGGAATGCGCCTGGCATTTCAACCGCTTCGATCCTGCGAACGCACATCAACCGCTGAATCTCGTGTTGGAGTGGTATCTTGTGTTCTTTGCCGTGTTCGCGATGTTTCCGTTTCTGTTCACGCGGCAATTCGCGGACAAAGCCGCGCCCTGGGCCGCCGCCGCGATGGCCGGGCCGCCCCAATTCTTTCTCATCCACCGCTTCATCGCCGCCGTCCATCCGAACGCGTTCATGGGCCTGCTGCCCGCCGCGTTCGCCGTTCCCGGATTGTTGAGCTTGGCTGCGGTTCTGAAGAGAACTCACGACAAAGATCAATCACGCATGACACAGCTCGCATGGTTCGGTGGGGTGGCGCTGTTTTTCATCACGCTTATTTTTCCGATTCAATTCGAGCGGCAATGGATCACGATCGGCTGGGCGTTGGAAGGGGCGGCCTTGTTGTGGTTGTTTCACCGTGTGCCGCACCCCGGCTTAAGGCTCACGGGCGCCGGTTTGCTTGTCGCCGCGTTCGTCCGCCTCGCGCTCAATCCTGCTGTGCTCGGATATCATCCGCGCGCCGCGTTGCCGGTCTTCAATTGGTATCTCTACGCCTACGGGCTGGTGACGGTTTCCCTTTTCGCCGGGGCCAAACTTCTGGCTCCGCCGCGCCATCTCATTTTGCAATCCAATATTCAATCCGTCCTGGCCGGGCTGGGAACCGTGCTGGCGTTTCTCTTATTGAACATCGAAATCGCCGATTATTTCAGCGCCCCCGGCTCGACTTTGACCTTCCAATTCAGCGGCAACTTCGCGCGCGACATGACGTATTCCATTGCCTGGGCGTTATTCGCACTGGTGCTGTTGGTGGCCGGGATCGCCAAAAGGGTTGCCGCGGCCCGTTACGCCGCCATAGGCTTGCTGGGCGTGACGCTGCTCAAATTGTTTCTCCACGACCTTGCGCAACTAGCCCAACTTTACCGCATCGGCGCGTTTATCGGCGTGGCTATTATTGCCATGCTCGCTTCATTCCTGTATCAAAAATTCTTCTCCGCCGGCAAGAAGGAGGCAGTGGAACATGGAGCGCAACGGTAACTTCTCGGCGACATATTCATCGCCTGAAATCAGAGCGCGGGCGATCAACTCCTTGGGCCTATTCGGCGCCCACGCCAACAGTGCCATTTCAGCCCTCGAACAGAGTTGCGCGGATGCTGATGCGTGGGTTCGCACGGAATCCACCAATGCCTTGCTCCTTACCAAAGCTGGAGAGCCGGACCAAAAACCCTGAATCCGCAGCCAAAAGGATTCGTCCTATGATAAATGTGATATGACCCGCTGGATTGGAAAACGTCAGGCTTCAGCTTTGCTAAAGTTACGGCGCGACAAGACGCCCGTCGCGCTACGCACTTTGGACAGGTTGGCTGGGCAAGCAGAAAGCGCGAAAGGTGTTATGGCTGCGCAACTTTTGCGCCTTATCGTGGCCATTCACTCGGTCTTGCGAGAATCAAGCCGGATCAAGGTGAATCAAACCAACTCGTGTGAAACAGCATCCACCGCACATTGCGATTGACGCGACGATGGGCGCAGCTTTACACTCGCCATTGAGAGAATCAATGACGTATATCCGCCAAAAACGTGCTTTCACCTTGATTGAACTGCTGGTGGTCACGGCGATCATCGCCATTTTGGCGGCGTTGTTGTTGCCTGTTTTATCGACGTCAAAAGCAGCGGCCGAAGGCGTCGCGTGCAACAACAACATCAAACAACTCTCGCTGGCCTGGTTGCTGTATGCCTCTGACAACGGGGAATTGCTCGTCAATAACTATGGGAAGCCTCAAACCCTCTCCACCCACAACACGTGGGCCAATAACGTGGAGGATTGGGGCAACAGCGATGGCAACACCAACCTCGCCGACCTCACTCAGACCCTCTTTTCACCTTACGCCAACAGATCCGTGGGGATTTACAAATGCCCGTCCGACCGCGCGCCCGCCGCCAACGGACCACGCATCCGCAGCGTCTCCATGAATTCGCTGGTCGGAGATCCTGGAGATTTGGTGGACCACTTCAACCCGCTTTACGTGCAATTCTACAAGATGAAGACGATTCAAAACCCGTCCGGCATCTTTGTTTTTCTGGATGAACATTGCGACACCATCAACGACGGGTTCTTCGTCAATCGGCTGGAGGATTATCTGTGGGGCAATATGCCGGGGTCGTATCACAATGGCGGACTGAGCCTTTCCTTTGCCGATGGCCACGTCGAAACGCATCGCTGGCTTGTGCCTGGGACCGTCCGTCCGCCGGTGCAAGGCGGCGTGGGCGGCATCCTCTACGCGACGCCGACTACGGACTTCGACTGGTTGAAGCAGAGGAGCAGCTACAAAAAGCTTTAGCTGCGGCCGGAATAGATTGCTATGAAGTCAAACCGCGCGAAGAAATTACTTCTGTTTTCCCTCTGCGCTTTCGTTGGCACGGTCTGGGTTGATGGTCAAGCCGCGGAAAGTGACTTGAAGTATTTTCGCTCCAATCACGGCTTGGCCGACCCGGCTTGCGGAGCTTTGCCATCCCAGTTTGACGCGCCGGGAGTCTTGCGCTGGCGAGTGCCGCTGGATCCAGGACACGCCACTCCGATCCTGAGCGGGGGAAGAATTTTCCTGACTGCCTATGGAGAGGAGTCGCGCGAATTGACGGTTCTCGCCCTTGACGCAAACACGGGCCGCATCTTGTGGCGCAAAGGGGTTGTGGTTTCGCAGGTCGAGCGTACGCATCCGCTGGGCAGCCCGGCCACCGCGACGCCCGCGTGTGATGGCCGCCGCGTTTACGTGTTTTTCGGCAGCTATGGCCTGCTGGCTTTTGACTTGGATGGCAACAAACTCTGGGAATTCAGGGCCGGACCTTTCCAGGACGAATACGGCGCGGGCAGTTCACCGATCCTCTTTGACGGCAAAGTCATTCTCAACCAGGACCACGATGTGGACAGTTTCCTGATGGCGGTGGACGCGGTCACGGGCAAGCCGTTGTGGAAGATCCCCAGGCCGGATGCGGTGCGAAGTTATTCCACGCCGGTAGTCTGGTCGCAAAACGGCCGCCAGGAACTTTTGGTAGCCGGCGCATTGGAGCTGGCCGGTTACGATCCTGCCAACGGCACAAAACTATGGTGGGTCAACGGCCTGGCCCGAATTGTCATTCCCACCCCGGTGCCCTTGGGGGATACGGTTTATATGGCGTCCTGGGCCCCCGGCGGCGACACCGCCAGCCGCATTACGCTCGACTCCTGGCCCATGGCTTTGGCCAAGTGGGACACCAATCACGACGGAAAACTCTCCCGAGACGAGATCAAGGACCCGCAGGTGCTGGAGCGCTTCTACCGCATGGATGTGAACCAGGACGGCGTGCTTGACCAGCATGAATGGGAGCATCATGCAAAGATTTTCCGAGAGGCCCAGAATTCGGTGTTGGCCATCAAACCATCCGGCGCGGGCGAACTGGCCACAGGCGGTGTGGTCTGGAAATACGCGCGGGGCGTTCCTTACGTGGCGACACCCGTCATTCACCGCGGCATCCTGTACATGGTCAAGGAAGGCGGCCTTGTGACCAAGCTGGATGTGGCGACCGGGCGGTTGTTGCAAGAAGAGCGGGTGGGGGGCCTTGGGAATTATTTCGCATCCCCGGTGGCGGGTGACGGGAAAGTTTATTTTGCCAGCGAACCGGGAACGGTCAGCGTTCTGGCCAGCCAACCGGAATGGCACTTGATTTCATCGCACGAATTCCACGAAAGGATTTACGCCACGCCCGCATTGGCTAGCGGCTGTTTTTACCTTCGCACCGAGCAGGCGCTGTACTGCTTCCAAATCCCGCCATAGTTGACAACCCATGTTATATGAACCTCGATGACTTTTATTCAAAATTGACCATCCCAACGAAAGCGAAACTGGCGCTCGTCGTGCTGGACGGTTTGGGCGACCTGGCCACCGCAGAACAGGGTTTTCTTACGCCGCTGGAAGCCGCCACGACCCCCAATCTGGACGCCCTGGCCAGAGTCGGCGCGCAAGGCCGGATGATTCCCGTCGCTCCCGGCGTGACCCCCGGCAGCGGTCCGGGCCACTTGGGTTTGTTTGGCTACGATCCGATCGAGTATCAGGTCGGCCGCGGCGTGATCGAAGCCCTCGGCTTGGGCGTGGAACTCCAGGCGGGCGACGTCGCCGCGCGCGCCAATTTCTGCACTCTCGACGCCAAGGGCATCGTCACCGACCGCCGCGCCGGACGCATCGCCACGGAAGTGACTGAGGAATTGTGCGCCTTGCTCACGCGCAAGGTCAAAACGGCGGGCGACGCCGAGGTCATTATTCGGCCGGGCAAAGGACACCGGTTTGTGGTCATTTTTCGCGGGAAGGGGTTGGAAGGGCCGCTGACTGACGCCGATCCGAATCGGGAAGGATTGCCGATTCCTACCGCCGGTCCGACCAACCCGAAATCTGTCAAACAAAAGAAATCCGCCGCGTTGGTGGCGCAGTTTTACCAACAGGCGCTGCCCATCATCGCCCGCAGGAAGCCGGCCAACGGATTCCTGTTGCGCGGCATCGCGCATCAACCGGCCATTGCGACGGTGGAGGAGCGGTACGGATTGCGGGCGGCGTGCCTGGCGGTCTATCCCATGTACAAGGGCCTGGCGCAATTGGTCGGCATGAAAAAAATCGAAGGGCCGCAAACGATTGCCGAACAATTCCGCCGTTATGTGGCCGAGTACGACCACTTCGATTATTTCTTCATTCACTTCAAGTACACCGATATGCATGGCGAGGACGGCAATTTCGAGGCGAAGAAAAAGGCGATTGAGGATTTCGACGCCACGCTGCCCATCCTACTGGAGAAGCGGCCCGACGTGCTGGCCATCACGGGCGATCACTCCACGCCCTGCGCCCTCAAAGGCCATTCGTGGCATCCGCAGCCGGTGCTGCTGGTTTCCGCCTACAGCGGGTGGGACAAACTGGAACGATTCACCGAAACCGGCGCCAACCTCGGCTCGCTGGGCGTCTTCGAGTCCAAATACTTGATCCGCCTCATGCAGGCCAACGCCCGGATGTTTGACAAGTTCGGCGCGTAAGGAGCGGTTGCTCAATCCAGGCCGCAGGCCACGCGGGCGCGTGCGAGGACCTGACGGGCCAGCGCGCGCGCCTTGGCGGCGCTCTCGTCCAACACACGATGGACATAAACGATGTTGGCCTCCAACTCGGCCCGTTTCGCGCGCGCGGCGGCGAAGTAATTCCAATAATACTCGAAGAGCGCCTTCTTCAAATCGCCGTAGCCCAGTCCGCCGGCGCGCAATCGGTCTTCGTACTCCCTGGCCTCGCCCGGCGGCGCGACCAGGCGGAGCAATTGGATGGCGATGTTCTTTTCCGCGTCGGGTTTTGCCTCCTGCGGCGCGCGGCTGTCCATGACCAGACCCATGACCTTTTTACGCAGCGTCTTTTCCTGGCCGAAAATCTCGATGGTGTTGTTGTAACTCTTGCTCATTTTTTGGCCATCAGAGCCGGGCACCGAGGCCGTTTCTTCGCGAATGCGCGGTTCAGGCAGGATAAAAGTCTGGCCGTAGGTTTCGTTGAACTTGGTGGCGATATCGCGCGTAATTTCGACGTGCTGCTTTTGGTCGCGGCCGACGGGGACCACGTTCGAGTCGTAAATCAATATGTCCGCCGCCATCAGGACTGGGTAAGCGAACAAGCCGTGGTGGGGTGAAAGACCGTGGGCGATCTTGTCCTTGTAGCTGGTGCAGCGTTCCAGCAAGCCCATGGGCGTGAGTGTGGTCAGCATCCACGCCAATTCCGTGACTTCCGGCACGTCGGATTGGCGGAACAGGAGCGCCTTCTGCGGGTCCAGTCCGCAAGCCAGGAAATCCAGCGCCACGTCCAGCGTGTTGCGCCGCCGTGCGGCGGCATCCAGCAGGGAGGTCATGGAATGATAATTGGCGATGAAGTAAAGCGCCTCGCCTTGCTCCTGCAATTCGATGGCGGGTTTCATCATGCCGAAATAATTGCCCAAGTGGAGCGCGCCCGAGGGTTGGATGCCGGATAAAATTCGCATTGGGGGGAGATTAAACAAAGTCGCCGGTCCCGGCGCAAGCCAGCGCTTGCTGCGTCATTTGGCGTTTCTTCTTGGCCTTGTTCATCACTTAGCCCGCACGAGCGCATTGAACTCCGCTTGTTCGAAATGCCGGTCTTCCGTCAAAGCATGGGTTATCTTCTGCTTCTGCATGATCAAAAAGGAGGCGCGTTCCGTCAGACAAGCGCAAAATGAAAGTCCCGTGGTCTAAATCCGCCGCGCGGATTTCTCCGCTCAAATTCACCAGCGCAGGCGGGCCATTGGGTAGCTTTTTCTTCATAAAAATCAGCCATCAGAGATTACCTGCAAACGCCTCGTATATCAAGGCTGCGGGCCATTGGGTGATGGCGTCGAATTGCTCGGAAAAGGTAATGCGCCGTCGTGTGGCGGGATCGAGGCGGGAGGTCGTAGGACTGCATGCGAGACCCGCCCTCACTCTGGGCCGGTCTGTTGCCGTTGTTCCAAGTGCGCGGAGAATTCCGCCAGCCATGCGCCGGCCTGGCGGCGGAGCCTTTCGCGGTCGCGGCTTTCCAAGCCGCGCGGGTCGAAGCGCAGGCGCCGGTGCATGTCAAATATGCCGCGCAGCGACGGCGAGGCCGGGAAGGCCTCTTCCAACCGTTGCTGCCAGCGGATCAACGGCTCATTGGGCTGGCGGGAAAGGTGGACTCCAGCCAGCCTCTTGTCAATCAAATACAGTTCGGAATCCAAGCCGGGCCACGCCGGTGCGGAGGGGCCGCCCATGGCGGTGGAGTGCTGGCGCCGGCGCGTGGAGAAAATGCGCCAGACCATGTAGAAGATCAGCGGTGCCAAGGCCCATTGGGCGTAGCGCGAGAAAGAGGATTTGCCCCAACGCCATTTGGAGAATTTAAAGTAAAAGTTGGACAGGAAGTCCGAGGTGGCCTCCCACCAGGGCGTGCTGGCTTCGGCCACGTCGGCCCACGAGGAGGGCGTGTTGTCGATCTGTTCCCACGCTTTGGTGTCGGAATGATAGACCAAGGCCCAGGCGTGGCTGTGGCGTTCACGCACCAAATATGTGTCGCCGTGCCGCGCCGACTCCGGCACCGCATAGCCGGTGATGTAACGCGCGTAAACGCCTGCCTGGCGCAGCAACAGCACGGTGGCCGTGGCAAAGTACTCGCAATGGCCCGACAGGGTGTTGGTCAGAAATTGTCCCAGCGGGCTGCTCCGGTCCTTGCGCCCGGCCCGGCCCGGGCTGCTCAGGGAGTAATGGAAATCTTCTTGAAAGAAGCGGCTGACCGCGCGCATTTTCTGCCGCTCGTTCATTTGGTCCAGCCCCAGGCGGGCCACCACGTTGCTCAACACGGGCCTTTCGTCATCTGGTACGGCCAAATCCGTCACTCCTGGCGGGGCATCCATGGAAGGCCCCGTCCAATAGTCAGCCTGGAAATCGAGCAACGTCTGGGCGATCTGCACGGTGGCGACGCCCAATGGATTGGTGCGCAGGATGCCGGGAAGATTCTCGATTTCAAACGTGCCGTGAGGCAAAGGCAGCAAGCCTTCGCGATCGGGAAAATAACCGGCAATCTCCACCCTGGAGAAGATTTTCTTTGGCGGCAGGAGCCAGGCAGTGCCACGGGAGTTAACAACGGCCTGCTTGAACTCGTTGGTGCCCGCCGTCCACGTGCCACGACGGTAGAAGTCGTAGGCGCCCACGCGCAGCAGGGAGGGCGGAACGTCTCCGGCGGGCACGCGCAGGCGCAACACAATTTTGCCCGAAAGGGGGAAGTCCTCACGCCCAATGTGCGTGCGGCATTCGCGCGAATCGGTTGAGGACCGGAAGAGGCCGGCGATCCAGCCGCCCAAGGCCGTTTCCATGGTGTTCTGCACATACCGCAATCCCTGGTGGCTGAACTTGCCGCACAGCAGCACGACGGCTGCCAGCGTCATCCATATCGGCCATGAGACCCGGTTGGGACGCACTTGGCCCAGCGCCAGGAGAATCAGCACCGAGACGCCCGTGTAGAAGAAACCGTTGGGCCGCGTCGAGGCGCTGGCCGCCATCAGGCAGACGGCGAAATAGCCGTAGGAAATATTGAATGACGTGCGGGAGAGCGGACTATGCGGGATGCGCCGCAGCAGCCAATTGAAGGCGCTTATCGGGATGGAAGGGCGGTCGCCGTAGCACTGCGCCAGGGCCAGGGGAAAAAAGCAAAACGGCAGCCATTGCGCGAATTTGAAAATAAACACCAACCGGTCTTCCGTCGAAAACAGCAGCGTCCCCGCGCCCAGAAAAAGGACACTGCAGAGATCGCAGATGCGGTTTAAGTCCGTGTCAGCCAACTCCCAACGCGCCTTGGTAAAATGCGAGGCTTCCAATCCCGCCGCCATCAGCAAGCCCCACAGCAGCAGGCCTGTTTCCCAACCCCAAAAGAGCAGCACCAGGCCAATCAACCCGCGCGGTATTTTCATAACGTGGCCAATTTCTCGGCGACCTGCCCCAAGGGTAGAACGTGGAAGTTTTCCGGTTGCGCTTCCATCACCCCCATCGGACAGGACTTGCCGAGCTCGGAGACCACCAGCACCCGCAACGGCAGGCGCCGCTCCAGCAAGCCCTTGACCAGGCGTTGCCGGGGCTGGTCCCACGCAATGAAAACGCAGAGGCAGCCGCTCAATTCCGCCGCGTGAGTCAACACCAGGTGCTCCAGCGCCCCAAATTCCTTTTCGCGGCACATTTGCACCGAGGCCAGGATTTCCAGCATCCCCTCGATGTGCCCCACTCCGCGCCCGCTGGTGAAGCAATAGGCCTCCGGGCCGACAAACATCAAGTCCAGCAGCGAGTCCTGGTCCTGGATCGTCCAGGCCAGCGAGGCGGCGATGGAGACTGCCTCCTCAAAAATCGCCTCCCTGGCCGTGTCGCCAAACGTATCCAGGATCAGTGCGTGGCGGACGAAGAATTCCTCCTGGTATTCCTTGATGATGGGCTTGCCCAATTTGGCGAAGCTCTTCCAGTGCATCCGGCGCAACGGATCGCCCGGCCGGTATTCCCGCAAGGAAACAAATTCCTCTGACTCGCCGACCGACGAGGCCATGGAAACGCCGCCCAATTGATACTTCATGGCGCCCGGCAACTCGAAGCTGGGCATGGCGTGGCGTTTGGGAAGAATCAAGATCGATTCCGCAAGGGGGGTTTTTCGCAGCGATCGAAAAAGGCCGAACGGATCGGGACACGCCACCGTCGTGCCGGTCAGGCGCAGGACGCCCCGGCGCACGGGCGTCAACTCGGCCGTGACGGCGGTTTCACCGCCGGGCGGCAGGTTGGGCACAGGCAGTTCCGGAATGCGGGCGCGGATGTTGCGCGCCAGTAGCCAGCGCCATCGATAATAGCCATAAGTGCGGTCGAACCAGTTGCGCCGTTCCTCCCCCGGTTCGGGTGTCCCCACAAATTCCTCAAAGGTCGGCCGCGGGTCTGGCAGTTCTTCGATCAATGTGAGCGCATTCTGCGGCTGGCGCGACTGGTTGCGGATACGAATGTGATACCGCAACGTCTCGCCGACCGATCCGAACTTGGGCAGCATCCGCTCCAACGACACTTTTGGCCGGCTCAAAGGCGTGCAGAGGGCGCTGGCCAGCACCAGGCAGCCCAGCACCGCGAACGTTTGATAGCTCAACGAGACATTGGTGTCGGCCCCCAGCGCCGCCGCGGCCACCGTTCCGCCAATCATTACCCAGCCCGTCAGTGTCAGGCGGCGGCCGAACCGATGGGTGATGGTGGCGAAGATCCGATAGTTGCGGTGGAGGTAGCGCTTGTAATAGCTGTCGTGCTTTTGGAGAAGTCCGGCCACCGGAGCCTTCCACAAGCCCCGCCCTGCAAAAAGAGTTGGTCGCGGCGCGGACATAACGGCAAAAGCTCCAGCTCAGACCGGCACCGGCACTCGTTTGAGGATTTCATCCATCACTTGTCTCGTGGTCATGCCTGAAAACTTGGCTTGCGGCTCCAGCACCAGACGGTGTGCGATGACCGCCGTGGCCACCTCGTGGATGTGCTCCGGGCTGACAAAGTCCTGGCCGTCGAACAGCGCCAGCGCCTGCGCGGTTTTCATCAGCGCCAGTGACGCCCGCGGGCTGGCCCCCAATTGCACGCCCGGCGCCCTCCGCGTGGCCGTAACCAGGCTTACCACGTAATACTTCAGTTCCTCGCTGATGCGCACGTTCTGCACTCCTTCCCGCAGCCGCAGAATATCATCCAAGCTCACGCACGCCTTGACATTATCCACCGGATGCCCGTCGTTCTGCGCCGTCAGAACCGCAACTTCATCCGCCGGGCTGATGTAGCCCAAATCAAATTGCATGGCGAAGCGGTCCATTTGCGCCTCCGGCAGTGGATAAGTGCCGCGAAACTCGATCGGATTCTGCGTGGCCACGACAAAGAACAATGGCCCCAGCGGCCGCCGCTGCCCGTCCGTGCTTACTTGGAACTCCGCCATCGCTTCCAGCAACGCCGATTGTGTGCGCGGGGACGCGCGGTTGATTTCGTCAGCCAGGAGGATGTCAGCGAAGATCGGCCCTTCGTGAAAGGAAAACGTCTGGTCGCGCTGGTTGAAAACCGAGACCCCCAAAATGTCCGAAGGGAGCAAATCCGGTGTAAATTGAATGCGCTTGAAACCGGCGTCGATCGACCGCGCCAGCGCCTTGGCCAAGGTCGTTTTGCCCGTCCCCGGATAATCCTCCAGCAGCACGTGGCCGCCGCTGGCCAAGGCCGCCAGCAGACGGCGGATGGCCACGGACTGTCCGCGCATGACCGACTCGATGCTGGCGGTGATTTGTTCGTAGATGCCGCGCGGGGAGAGCGGTGCGGACGCCGCAGGAAGGGCGTCGTCCGGTGAAGGGCGACTCGACCTGGCAGTCGGGCCGTTTTCATCGAGCATGGCCCCTGCTTCCTGATGTGTCTTTTCCGCAAATGTTGCCAAAGGCTTCACAAGTTCAAGCTCCACATTGCCCTTCAGTATCCCCCAAATGATACACATGAGGCAAGTCGATTGTTTCATCACCCGAATCTCGCTTAGGATTAGTTTTTCTTATGATAAAACCTCCCTTTCGGGTTTGACTGGGTTGGACTTTTTGGGAAGGAGGAGCGCCTCGCGAGTCCCAGTTTGACTGAGTTCGACCCGGTTTGATTGGGTTTGACCAAGCGGTATTCCGCCGCCTTCTTTCGTCGGCGGCGAGTCCAATTTCGGCCGACTCCCCCGCCTGGCAGGTTTGATTTGGTTTGATTGACCGGGTCATGTGGTGCTGTAATGCGTGAAAACCACGCAATTCTCAGTGCCTGCGCGACTCTGGTCAAGGCATGCGCCTTGATGAACATACTTGGGCAATTCATCTTAACTTATATCCCCGAACCTTCAACCCAATCGCCCGGAGCCACTCCTGTGGGCTGCCTTGGCGGGCTCGGATTCCCAATTGCAAATTCTCAATCCGGCGCGGGAGCGCCAGACACTTGGCACTCTACCACGTTCTGGCGGCAACGCAAAATGTATGTTTGCAAGGCCTCGGGCTTCCCCAATCGCCCCGAACCATGCCGCAGGCAGCAGATTCGGTGTCGGATAATTATAGTGTGCGGCCATTATTATGTAAGAATGCGCGCTTATGAATGACTTGGAGCTGTTGCAAGAATATGCGACAGGCCGATCCGCTGAGGCTTTCCAAAAGATTGTTGATCGTCATCTCGGTTTTGTCTATTCCGCGGCCTTGCGTCAGGTCGGCGACCCCCATCTTGCTCAGGATGTAACTCAGGTGGTTTTCATCCTCTTGGCGCGGAAAGCTAAAACACTCTCCAAACGAACCATACTTTCCGGCTGGCTTCACCGGACGGCCCATTTTGCCGCGTTGGACGCTGTCAGAGCCGAAACTCGGCGAAGACGGCGCGAACAAGAGGCAATCCGAATGGAAACAACCATGCAAGACAATCATGCTGATGCACAATGGAACCAGGTATGGCCGCTCCTGGATGACGCCATGCTGCATCTGGGCGACAACGACCGTGATGCGCTGGTGCTGCGCTTTTTTGAACGCAGGAGTTTGAGAGAAGTCGGTGAGATCTTAGGGATTACCGAAGATACCGCTCAAAAGCGAGTTGGCCGGGCGCTCGAAAAACTTCGTGTCTTCTTTGCCAAACACGGCGTGGCCGTGGCAGCCCCGGATTTAGGCACTGCCTTATCTGCGCATGCGATCCAAGCTGTGCCCAACAAGGCCGTCATCGCAATTAAGGCCGCTGTGGCTTTGCATGGTTCCACCTCCAGTTCCACTGCGGCGTTAATTCATGGCACGATGAAAATGATGGCTCTGGCAAAGCTAAAAGTCATGGCGCCGCTTATTGTTGCCTCTATCTTGGCTGCTGGCGCCGCTATTGTTGTCGTCGCGGAGATTTCGTCCCATGCAAGCACGACGCAAGGGTTGGCCACCACGCAGGATGGGTCTGACCTCTCAAGCGAGGCGGCGGAATTCGTTAAAACGCTGATGGAGCAGAACCAGCTTCCAGGTTTCACCAAAGACGAGCATGGAACCGCAAGATCTATGGAACCAATCTTATCGGAGATGAGAACGGCCGTTTATCCTGTCACTCGAACGATTCATGTTCAAAAGGACGGCAAACCCTTTGACTATCAGTACACCGTCAAAAAAAGCTCCAACCACGACAAATGGCTTTTATTGAAGGCGTGCCGAACGGACAGCGGCGGCCGCGTGCTGGAAGATTACCCTGTCCGTTAATCCAAAATAAAACAAAGCCCATAAGAACATCAAAAAATGAATATCACAATATACAGAATAACCATAAAACGAGCAAAAACGTTCATTCTCGGTTTGAGTCTTGTGGTTGAATGCGCCTTCGCCACCGGCTGTAGTGGGTTAGGCAAAGCCTACGCGGTCAATGACGCGGTGAGTCGCGGGATGATCTCCGGCCTTGCTGCATCTAATGCCTGCAATTTGAAAGCATTGGTTTGGGGCTTTCCAGCGTTGCCCTCTGGGCCATTCTCCAAAATCGGCAGTTTGCCCGTCATGGTATGGAACGGGCCTGCAAATAAAGATTGGTACGTATTCTTTTGCGGAAAGTCGGAAGACCCCAAAGCCTGGCAGGTATTCTCTTGCATGAAATGGCAAAACGACCACTGGGAGCCAGTCTCCGTTACGCTTCCGAAATCGCCGCGCCAATAAACCGTCGAGCCACGTCAGGTTCCTCAATAAATTCACCTTGTCAGATCAAGAGCGGCGGACTCGAGGACGGACGTCGGATTTCCTTTCGGACTCGGATTGCCGAATGGCGGCTTCAAATTCCGGCGTAAATTCCATTTGATCTTCGATAAAATCGTCAAGCCAATCGCGGACTTGTCGCAATTCCGCCGGGGACAGCTTCCGCAGTTCGCTCTCGACTTGCTCCACTGTGTTCACGCCATAATAATGCTCCCATTGCCGCAAAATATCAAGTTTTCCATGATTTCGGTTCATCAGACGGGTCCCGCGTATTCTCATATTAATTTTTCGTCCAACATCAGTTTGCAGTTTGCAGTCGGTAAAACTTGGCGTTGCCCAACCCTCCGCTCATCGTCCCGTCGTCGGTGAAATTAAAAGTGCCATTGGTTGAGGTGATGAGATTGGTGAGGGTTGTCCACCCGGACAACAGGTTGCTGGAATAACCCATCTGATAACTCTCGTTCGTCGGCGCAGCCCACGAAAAGGTGACATTCGTTTTAGTTTTCACCATCGTGGCGGGATCAATGACTGGCACAATGGTGAAAGCCGAGCGCATCTTGACTACCGTGTAGGGATTCCAGGTGGACATGGTGTAATAAATATAAAGCGTGCTGTCGCTGACTCTCGTAAAACGCTCAATCATGATCGGCGCGAAATCGCCGCCGGCCGTTGCAGTTGGACTGATGTCTCCGATGACAGGCCCATCCAGTCCGTCGTTGGTGGCAAGACTGGGATCGTGGATGAAAACGCCCGCGCCGTCGTCGCGATACTTGTTGAAAATAAGTTGCGGTTTGCTCCACGGACCCCACGGTTGCGCCGCGTAGCAAAAATAAACGCCCGTCGTTCTGTTTTTTGCGGTGTCCGCGGCTCGGCCGCCATCATAGGTCATCAGCCACTGGCCCAGTCCAGGCGGGCAGGTCACCGAAATATTTCCGACAGTGCCGTTGTCGCTCGGCCAAGGCGGACCATTGGTCGGGTTATCTTGCACCACTGGCACGCAGTTGGATTCCGCGTTGCTCCAAATCGGCTGGCCATTGGTCAGACCCGCGAAGTAAAGCGTGCCCTCTCCCGTCACAAAATTCGCCGTAGGTATCATGCACAGAAAAATGTCGCCCGCCCGGTATTCCCCAGCGCCGAACATCATCACGTTTGTGCCGCTTTCATGCATCGAAACGATGATGAAATGCCCCTGCAACGGACTATTCGCATCGAGATTCGTGCTCAACATCGAGACCACGCGGTTGGTGACAAAAATGTCGGTGACGATGGTGTTGGTGGAGAAGGCCAAGTTCTCATTGAAGGTCACCAGTTCCGAAAAATCATTCGTTTGCGGATCTGCCAGACTTGTATCCGAGCCGGTGTTGCAGACCAGGAAAATGCCATTGGACAAGCTGATGCCGGAGTTTGGCACGTCATCCGGCCCCATCTTGATTCCTGCCGGTTGGACAAAGAGCGGCGTGAAACCTGTGGCCGGGATCGGAGTGTTCGTGAAAAAATTCAGCAGCAAGGGAGTCTCGCCGTCCACGTTTGTGCTCCACGCCAGAGGGTCGGCGGCGTGATAGTTCATCGTGCTCGTGTTCTGGCTGATGGTATCGCCAAAAAGAAAGATGAGCTTGCCGTTGTCCTCGAACGAATATCCCAGGCCGTTCCCAAGAATGTTAAACCGGGTGACCGTCTGGCTCGCCGTTGGAAGATAGATGCCCTGCGCGTACGCCTCATAGTCATAATCGCCGATGACCTGCTCCAGCTTCACCGAGGAATTGGTAATCCAAGTCAAGCCCGGCCCCGTCTGGGCGATCACTTGCGCACAGCCCGCGATAACGGCAAAAAGCAATGCCAGCCGAAGAAGCAGCTTCGAGCGATGCATGTGAATAATTTAGCGTATTGCCGGGCAAAATCAACTCCGTGGCGCCTCCGGCGGCGGCGTGGGCGTGCGAGACAAAACTGCGAATTTTCGCTCCCTTTTCCGCCGGTCTTGGCCTATCATAAAACGGTGAGCAACAAGGCCGAAAGAATCGCGCGCATGGTCGGGCACGGCTCCGTCGGCGGGCTGGATCCATTTTACCAGGGTTACTTTGACTGCTTCAATCGCGGACAATTTTACGAGGCGCACGACATTCTGGAACAACTTTGGCTCAAAGACCGGCATGGGGCCAACGGCGCTTTTTACAAGGGATTGATCCAATTGGCGGGCGCCTTCGTTCACCTGCAAAAGGACCGCCTTCGTCCGTCCGCAGCCCTGTTCAAATTGGCCGGCGCGAATCTCGGCCAATACGCCGGCACCCACGAGCGCCTGGCCATGCCTACGGTCCTGGCGCTGATTGAACATTGGCTCGCCCGTCTGGAACGGGCTGCATTTCAATCCAACCCGCTCCGCTCCGAGCCGGCCCCGGTCCTGCGGCTGGAGTGATCTCCAATGTCAAGCCGCCGACATCATCCCGGTCTTGCGGGCGTAGTTGAATAATCCCCCGGCATCGACCACCTGACGCACGTCGCCCAGCGGCTTGATGGCATGCACCTTTCCCGTGGCTTCAACGGTCACGGTGAGCTTGTCCAAATCCACCGTCACGACGTCGCCGGTCTGGAGCGCGTCGCAGAGACGGTCGGCGATTTCGCACGGATAAAGTTCGCCGGTGGCCACGGCATTGCGGAAGAAAATGCGGGCGAAACTCTCCGCCAGGACAGCGTGGCAGCCGGCCGAGCCGAGCGCGATGGGCGCGTGCTCCCTCGAGCTGCCGCAGCCGAAATTGCGTCCGCCCACGACGATCGGATAATCGCTGTCCATTTGCCCCGGTTTGACAAAGCGGACGGGGTAAAGGGAATCGGGCAATCCCCCCAGAGCGAAGCTGCCGAGTTTCTCGTATTCCTCCGGGATGGTGGGAACCAAGTTGAGATATTGGGCGGAAATCATCTGATCGGTGTCGATGTTATCGCGCACCACATAGACCGGTCCTGTAAAGACACTTTGCATGAGAATATGCTGCCGCCTTCGGGGAAGGTTATCAATGAAATTCATCATCCTGGATGATGCGAAAAAGCTGGCGATATGCCCGTAGGGATGCACACGTCGGGCCCAGCGTAAAAGAATCTGATCAGATTTTCCAGCCAGCGTGAGCTCCCTCAGATACTCGCGCAGAATGGCAATGGAAAGGCGCAGGTGCTTCAGATCTTGTCTTTCACCGGAATTTTGGGGAATGGTGGCCAGATTCACCGTCTTGCTTTCCAAACAGTGCAGAGGATGGAGGACCTTTAGAGGGATGTTCTCGAAGGTGATAGACCGGGCGAGTTCCCGTACTTCGGCCGGGGACCGCCGCTCTGGGATTCAATGGGTTTGGGGCGCGGAGGCGATTTCCGCCTTGGCTTCCGCCAAATCGTGCTGAAAGGCCGTATTGGCCATCATCTCTCGCACAATGGCCTGGCCCAAAACCCGTCCCGCCCGCACGTCCGTTAAAAAATGATAGCCGGTCAGGACGCGATCCCAGCCGATCTGCCGGCCCAGCGCCAAAATGGCCTCGCGCCGGTCCGGGAACAATTCCGCCAGCACCAGCGCCTGGACTGTACCTACGGCGGAATGGCCGCTCGGATAGCTGAAACTGCTTTCCGCTTTGCCAAAGGCCAGACTGGCATCCATCTGGTAAGGCCGCCGGCGCTTCCAATAATTCTTCGGCGTGTCGATGGACTCGCGGATTTCCGATCTGATCTTGGCCAGCAACGCTTCGGTTTTGGGCAATTTGCCCGGCTGAAAAATCGGGCCGATGGCCGGCGCAAAGTTGAAGATGTTCAGTTTCATGTCCTCCATGGCGCGGGCGGTTTCGGCGCTGGTCCGCGCTTTGACAACGTCGCGGCACATTTGCAGGTCCGCGGCCTCTTCCTCGGAGCCGGGCGCGGGCGGCGGCGCCAGCAAGGCCACGCCGTCGGGGTGTCCCGGCGCCAGATAGCGGTCACTCGCCCACATCGGCCACGCCAGGCAGAGCAAGAGCAAGAACGTTGGCATAAACGGATGGCGCCGTCGGAGACCATCCGGGCATGGCACGGTGGATTTCATACTCGTTTACTTTCTTTCTTGGGTGAGATACGCGCGGAGAGCCTGGTGCCGCTCTGGCAACGGCAATTTCGCCAGGTCCCCCACCGCCGCGTAAAATTTTTCCAAGTCGCCGCCTTTGGCGCGCAGCAGGGCCTGGAAGGCGGGCACCAGGTCGTCATAAGCGGCGACAAGGTTGAGTCGGGCGTTGTTGACCGGTTCCTCAAACCATTCGTCGTAACCGGACTTTTTCACCCCCCAGCTTTCCTTGAGTCTAAGGTAGTGGGCGCGCATTTGCGTGATGATTTCCGTCTTGCGCTGGAGTTTGGCCGCGTCCGGCAACTGGGCGTCATCATAGATTTTTTGCAATTCATCCCGCGTCCCCAGGACCAGTTTCACAAAATCGTGCTCGCGCCGCACGCCCTCCGCGAAATGTTGATAAGCGGCCGCATTGGCCGCCGCGGCGAACCAGCGTCGCACTCCCTCGTCCGCCACCATCGTGGCGAAGGCTTCATTGAAATCGGTGTCGCCCGCCACGAAGAGGCGGCGGTGAGTCAGTTCATGAAAGATGGTGTCGGCCAAATCGGCTTCCGATTCAAAGATGAAGGTGTTCAACAACGGGTCGCGGAACCACCCCAGCGTCGAATACGCCGGCACATCGCCGATGTACGTGTCCCAACCCTTCTTGTCCCAGACCGCGGCGTACCGGCGGGCCCCGTCTTCGTTGAAATAGCCGAGGTAGCTGACGCTGCCCACGATGGGGAACCACCACGTTTTCGGCTGCAGCGATAGGCGGGGAGCGACGTTGACATTCCACACCACAAAAGGCCGGTGCAGATCGACGTATTTGAGGTAACTTCCATCGGGCTGCAGCTTGAGTTCCTGGGCGGCGAATTGGCGCAGGCGCAGGACCAGCTTCAATTGCGTCTTCAGGTTCGGGTCCGTGGCGGGGTCCTGGATCAGTTTGTCGATGGCTGTTTGATGGGCGAGAATTTGGTATTGACCTGCCGCCAACTGCCCGTAAAAGCGAATCGTCTGGCAACCCGACAAAGCCCCAATCATCAGCAGGCAGGCGCAGCCCGGAACCAGCATGCGCCGCCGGGCGCCCTTTTTCACAAAGTTGAGCATGGTGGCGTCCAAAACTGGCGCGCTTTACTTCTTTTGCATCTCCCGGGCCCAAGTGTCGCGCAAAGCGATGGTGCGATTGAAGACCAGCTTCCCGGCCGCGCTGTCAGGATCCAGCGCGAAGTAACCCAGACGCTCGAATTGATAGTGCTGTGCCGGCGCCGCCGTTTGCAGGCTCGGTTCGCACTTGGCGGACAAAATCTCCAGCGAATGCGGGTTCAGATGCTGTTTGAAATCTCCGGCGGCGTCCGGTTCGGGCACGGTGAACAGCCGGTCATACATCCGAACTTCGGCGTCGATGGCATGCGCGGCGCTGACCCAGTGAATGGTCCCCTTGATCTTGCGGGCGGCGGTGGCGCCGCCGGTTTTGCTCTCCAAGTCGGCGATGCAACGCAATTCGATGACGTTTCCGGCGGCGTCCTTGACCACTTCGTCGCACTTGATGATGTAGGCGTACTTGAGCCGCACCTCGCCTCCGGGACGCAGACGGAAATATTTCGGCGGCGGATTCTCCATGAAATCATCCCGGTCGATGTAAAGCGTCTGCCCGAAAGGAATTTTGCGCGTCCCCGCGTTCGGGTCTTCAGGATTGTTGACGGCATCGAGTTCCTCAACCTTGCCCTCGGGAAAATTCGTGATGACAACCTTGATCGGTCGCAGCACGGCCAGACGGCGGAGCGCGCGTTTGTTCAAATCTTCGCGGATGGCGTGTTCGAACACCGCCATATCCGTGAGGCTGATGAATTTCGTCACGCCGACCCCAATGACGAAGCTGCGCACCGCGCTCGCCGGCACGCCGCGACGGCGGATGCCGCTGAGCGTCGGCATGCGCGGGTCATCCCAGCCAGTGACGGCCTTCTCGTTGACAAGTTGGATGAGCTTGCGCTTGCTGACGATAGTGTAGCCGGG
Organism: Verrucomicrobiales bacterium; assembly: GCA_003140095.1. GTDB lineage: Bacteria > Verrucomicrobiota > Verrucomicrobiia > Limisphaerales > Palsa-1400 > Palsa-1400. The sequence continues at coordinate 41,264 of PLIU01000490.1, forward strand.
GATCAGCTTGGCGAATTCGTATTGGTGCGGCAGCGGGCGCGGGAGATTGAGGTTTTCCAGAATCCAATCGTAGAGCGGCCGATGCACCTCGAACTCCAGCGTGCAGATGCTGTGCGTGATGCCCTCCAGGTAATCGCTCAGGCAGTGGGCGAAATCATACATCGGATAGATGCACCATTGCTGGCCGGTGTGATGGTGCTCGGCATGGCGGATGCGGTAAAGGATCGGATCGCGCAGCCAGATATTGGGCGAGGCCATGTCGATCCTGGCCCGCAACGTGCGCGCGCTGTCGGGAAATTCGCCCGCCTTCATTCTCTGCAACAAATCGAGGCTTTCCGCCGCCGTGCGTGCGCGGAAAGGGCTGTCCCTTCCCGGCCGGTCCGGCGCGCCGCGATATGCTTCAGTGTCCTCCGGCGAAAGATCGCAGACGTAGGCTTTGCCCTTTTCGATCAACGCGACGGCGTAGGTGTAAATCTGCTCGAAATAATCGGAGGCATAGAACGGTTCCAGCTTCGCGCCGGCGGCGTCCGCGCCGGCCGCAGGACCAAGGTAAAAATCGGGTTGGCCTTGGCTGTCGATCGCCTTCGGCGTTGCGCCGGCCGGTTTCAATCCCAAACGATCGTCCGCCCAGTCGCGGACCAGCCATCTGACATCGGCGAGGATGGAATCGACATATTCAGCCTCCTCCTTGGCGGGATTGGTATCGTCCATGCGCAGATTGCAGACACCTCCGAACTCACGCGCGATGCCGAAGTTGAGGCAGATTGACTTGGCGTGCCCGATATGGAGGTAGCCGTTGGGTTCGGGCGGAAAGCGCGTGTGGATGCGCGGATAGCGCCCTTGGGCCACGTGCTCCGCCACAATGTCGCGAATAAAATCCGACGGCGCGGTCGCCGCGCCTTGCTCTGGAGATGGAGTGCTCATGTAACAATCAATCAATCATTATCGGTGCATCGAATCGTAAACAGCGTCCTCCGGCGGGTCGTCGCGCATGAATTGTTCGTAAGCCGTTGCGCGCCACTCCTCATCGTCCGTCGGTTCTTCCGTCAGGACGATGATGCGTGCTTTGCCGGCCTTCGGCAATTGCGCCGCGATCTCACTGCGAATGTTGAGCACGGTGGTGCCTTTTAACTTGGTGACAAACTCTACTGCATTCATCAAAAGACGGTATCGTACCGTTCGCTACGGGTCAATCAGCGCAAATTGTATTGCTCCTGTTTAAATCTCACCTGAGGTCACGGAACCGAAATGCGCAGCAGCTCCTCGGAAGTCTCCGGTTTGGGATGCGATTCCTGGCGCGCGGCGGCGGCCACTTCCGGCTTGATGGGCGCCGCCCCTTGGCCGCCCCATTGCGCACGGATGTAGTTGAGCACGATGGCGATTTCCTCATCGCTGAGATTATCCCGCCATGGCGGCATGACAATATTCCAAGTCTTGCCTCGCACCTGGATCGGCCCGTTGAGGCCGTTCAAAACGATGCGCACCAATCGCTCTCCACTGGCTGCCTGCACCCACTCCGAATCGGCCAGCGGCGGCGCGACGCCGTCCTTGCCCGCGCCGTCCTGCTGGTGGCAAGCGGCGCAAATCTTCTGGAAGATGGCGCGGCCTTTGCTCTTGGCATCGCCGCTGCCGCCCATCACCCATCGCAGAAACGACCGCAACACCGGATCGGGCGTGGTGTAACTCAAATAAACCAGATGGTTCGAGTCGGTGAAAAAGCCCGGCGGCGAATCGAGGGACGGCGCGTTGGTCTTCAATTGTTCGCGCAGCACCGCCAGGGCGAGCGAATCCTGGCGCAAGTTTTCCATCTCCAAGTCGTTGCCGGCGGCTTTGGCCAGCGCGGCTTGGCGGTCGGCTTGCGCCTGTTGCAAGCGCTGTTGCAGGACCGTGTTTTGCGCCACAAGACTATCCAGCGCGCTCTGCCGGGCCAGGTAGGCGCCCAGGCCGCCCAAAACGCCCGCGCAAAGAATCGAGGCGATGAACGTGGTTCGGCTCATGGTGTCGATCTGTTGGCAGCATGCATATGATCCCGCTCCACGCTCAAGCGCCGCTTTTCAATCCAAACAGTCTTTGGTGCTCCACGATGGCGTAACGGTCGGTCATGCCGGAGAGGTAATCACAAATGGCGCGGGGCCAGCCGGTTTGAGGCGCTCGCTTGCGCGAGGATTCCCCAATCTCATCGGTATGCGCCACAAAATATTGGAACAAATCCTGCAACATTTTGCCCGCGCGGTGGTTCGGCTCCGCCACGGCCGGATTGGCATAGAGATGCTGGCGCAGATACCGGCTCAATTCCGCGTTGAGCCTCCGCCGCGCCGGACTGTGACGCACCAACGGCCGGGCCTGACGCCGGACGTCATCCGCCGTCTTGACCCCCGACGCCAGAATGGCCGCTTCGCTGGTCTCGACCACGTCGCGCACCTGGCTGTCGATAATACAACGAACGATGAAGTATCGGCGGACTTCGGCGGAGAGCGGGCCGGGTTCCGCGCGCACGGTCTCCAGCGCTTGGGCGAAAACCCGGACGTGCCGCCGCAACTCTGCTTCCGAGAGCAAGCCGGCCTCCAACCCGTCGTCCAGATCGTGGCTGCCGTAGATGAGTTCGTCGGCCAGGTTGGCGATTTGCGCCTCCAAGGAAGGCGATTTGGCGGAGAAGCCTCGCTGCAGGCCGGGTTGGTCGTAGGAACTTTGGTGTTTGATCAATCCCTCCCGAACCTCCCAGGTCAGATTCAAACCGCGAATACCGGGATACTTCTCTTCCAGTTCCTCGACTATGCGCAAACTTTGGCGATTGTGCTCGAAGCCGCCGTGCGCGCGCATCAATTTGTTCAAGACCGCCTCGCCGCGATGGCCGAAAGGCGAGTGGCCCAGATCGTGCGCCAGCGCGATGGTCTCGGCCAGGTCCTCGTT
>PLIU01000490.1:44274-53322 GCA_003140095.1 Verrucomicrobiales bacterium
GACTCAGTTGGCCAGCAATTCCTGCACGGAAATGCCCCGCAACTCGAACAACCGTTTGATCGCGTCCTCGATCAGGTTATTGGGGCAGGAGGCGCCCGCGGTGATGCCAACGGTGATCTTGCCCGGCGGCAGCCAGCCGATAGTTTCGACCTCCTTTTGCTGCTCCAGGCTGTAGTGGCGAATGATGGTGTCCGAAACCATCATCGCCGCGTTCTTGACAAAGAACGTCGCCAGCCGCGCCTCGCCCATTTCCGCCAAGTGCGAGGTGTTGGAGGAGTTGTAGCCGCCGATGACCAGCAACAAATCCATCGGCTCGCGCAACAATTTTTCCAGGGCGTCCTGCCGGTCCTGCGTGGCCCCGCAGATGGTGTCGAAAAAACGGAAATGCCCGTCCAGTTCGGCCGCTCCGAAACGGGTGATCATGGCGCTCTTGATCCGGCGCTGGACCTCCTCCGTTTCCCCGCGCAGCATGGTGGTCTGGTTGGCCACGCCCACAGCGTAAAGATGCGTGTCCGGATCGAAGCCCGGCGAATACGCGCCCTTGAACTTATCCAGGAACTCCTGCTTGACGCCGCCGTGCAGGATGTAATTGCAGACGTAGTCCGTCTCCGCCAAAGTGTACACGACAAGATAATGCCCCGGCCCGTGGGCGGTGGCTTGGGAAGTGGTGGCTTTGGTTTCCTCGTGTTTGGCCTTGCCGTGGATAATGCTGGTGACGCTTTCCTTGGAGTATTGCCGCACCCGTTTCCAGACGCTCATCACGTCGCCGCAGGTGGTATCCACCAGTTCGCATCCTTTGGCCACCAACTTCTGTTTGGTCTCCACTTCCGTGCCGAAGGCCGGGATGATGACCACATCCCCCGCGAGCAGCCGGCCCAATTCTTCCTCCGTGGGCTTGGGCGAAATGATGTGGATGCCCATGTTGCGAATCTGGTCGTTGACCTCCGGGTTGTGGATGATTTCCCCCAGCAGGTAAATCGACTTCGGCGGCGGGAACACGCGGCGGGCCGCATAAGCCAGGTCGATGGCCCGTTCCACTCCGTAGCAAAAGCCGAATTCCTTGGCCAATTTGATGGTCAGCAGCCCGTCCGCGGAGAGGACGTGGCCCTTTTCGCGGATGCGGTTGACCAGTCCGCTCCGGTAATGCGAAAGGACTTGGGCCTGGACCGCCTCCATCACATCAGGCCGGCGCAGGTTGATCTTTTGTCGCTCAGGTGTTGACATACTGCCCCTAAAGTAACACGCCCCCGTCCACAGTCGAGGATGATTTCCCGCAAGATTCTCGTTAACGACTACTTCCCCCAACGGAGTCCCCCATCCCAAACTGCCCGCCTTTTTTTAGCCAAGTTCTCGAAATTCCTGGAGCAGCCTGATTTTGGAAAATCCGGAAATAAGCGAAAATACCCATCCATCCCGCTATGCCGGCATATCATGGCAAATGCCTGTCCTTCCTCCATCCTTAATAAATGAGTCAACACTAAATATCCCCTCCCGCCGCCAGGCTTTTTTTGCGCCATAATCCCTTCTTTTAAGAATCCATTTCTGCCTCCAGGCCCGCCCCCCCACGACTTTGCCCAGGGAGTCCCCAACCACGTCTTGCCAACGGGCTGGGGCGGATAGGCGGTGGAAATAAATAAAGGTGGCAAGATTGCCCCTGGGATTTTGCCGCCCTGCGAGGCAGCCCGCGCCGAGGGCCGCTCTTAATTTGTTCTGACTTGAGTGCGGCGCATATCCGCGGCGATCTGCAACGAGAGAAAAACGAAGCTGGGCGGCAAAAGAAGGCGGGTTGCCACCTTTATTTTTTTCCGCCGCCATAGCTCCGCTTCCGGCAGAATCTTGCAAAAGGTCTTTGTTACTCATATTTTAACTTCGCGCCCAGTATGCGCCGCCCACTTGGACATTGGCTGTCTAAGTGAATATCTTTCGACGGAAAACCCCACTTTTTTTACGTACCCAACAGGTGGGGTAGTGCTGCGCCGCAAGCACAATATAATGTGCCAAAGCTAGAAAAAGCACCCATCGCCGGACCATCGTTGGGCCACTGGTCCCTCAATCCTGAAGGGATTGACTCATTCAGCCCAGCGTTGGCCCGATTCCGAGAGGGACTACGCTGGGCAATGGCATTTAAAATCCTCCAACCCTGAATGGGTTGGATCAATCCCAAACAAACCGTTTGTCAAATTCAAATTCAATTTCGTAACGCCGCTCATAATTTGTTCTGACTCCCGCGAGACCCAAGAATCTCGGCTTCCCGCCGGGAGCTTTTTGCAGCCACTAACCGCTGGCCACTATCTGCTCAAAGACCACGCCACCATTGCCGGAAAAGAGGATAAAAACAAGAAGGCCAAATCCAAGCCCAACGAACCTNNACCGGCGAGCTGAATGGCTCGCTTTCCGGTTCTGCTCGTTTTACTTTGCTGCTTTCAGTTTATGAAAAACGCTCGATTTTCACCGCGAATCGGTCATGCTGGCTGCATGAGGCCTGATTCAGCGCTCAGTGAGCATCTTCGTAAGCTCGAAGAGCTCATGACGAAACCGGAGATCCGTCGCTCCCCTGAAGAACTTGACCGATTACTTGCCGACGACTTCCGAGAGTTCGGTTCTTCGGGCCGAGTTTTTGACAAAGGACAGATTATCGACGCCCTAAAGAATCAACCGCCGGTCGAGCTTTGGTTAGACGAGTTTCAAGTGAAGTCTTTGGCTCCTGATGTGGCCCTCGTAACTTACCGAGGCAATTGCAGGCCTCCGGAGTCAGACGAGGTGTCGCACTCAGTGCGGAGCTCAATATGGAGGTATCGGAATGATCACTGGGAAGTGGTGTTTCACCAAGGGACCCCCTCGGCGCAGGCTACCAAGACATGAGAATCTCCGCACCGAACAAACCGGGTGCAGTGAACGGCGGGATTCCGCTTCGGGTCCATGTCGGACATTCTTGTCCCGCCGTCGCCTCCGAGAAGTCGAAAGCCCCTTGCCTGCGTCAAGTTATCTGATATGAATAAATCACCTCAGCGTGGCCGGTTGATTCGACCCTGACTGGCTGGTTTTGAAGTGACCAGTGACAGCGATGGACGAATTACCCAAACCGCTATTACCGCATCAGTTCGCCGTGAGAGTGCCGAGTGGGGAGTACGGAGGGCAACCTGTTTTCTTTGCGCTCTTTGTGTTCTTTTGTGGCCACTTCAAATTCTTTTTTCAAAAATGGGTCAGTCTCGCATAATCGCATAAATGGTTGACACTTCGAAAAAAACCATCGCTTCAGAGCCGTTTGCGGATGGATTTTAATTCCCGCCGGGGTTTTGCCTTGGTCTTGGGATAGGCCATTTTAAAATCTTCCAGAGCATCAAGGACGATTCGGGAAACGATGACCCGGGCATTCTCCTTATCATCGGCTGGGACGACGTGCAAGGGGACGTGATGCATGCTGGTCGCCTCCGGACAATCCTCATAAGCTTTCATGTCAGTCCCTCCAGTTGATAGGCCACGCGGAACAGCAAAGGTTCGGAAAGCGCCGGCCCGGTGATTTGCACGCCAATGGGCAAACCGCCCCGGCTCATGCCGCACGGGACACTCATGGCCGGCGAGCCCGTCAAATTGGCGATGACGCTGTAGATATCGACCAGATACATGGCCAGAGGGTCGCTGGTTTTTTCGCCTATCTTGAACGCGGGAGTCGGGGCCACGGGATGCATGATCACATCGCAGTCTCTGTACGCTTCGTCGTAGTCGCGGCGAATCAGAGTCCTGGCTTTGGCGGCTTTGTTATAATAGGCGTCGTGATACCCTGAACTGAGGACGTATGTGCCCAGGATGATGCGGCGTTTGACTTCCTCGCCAAAACCTTCGGTGCGCGAGGCGGTCATCATGTCGATAACATTGCCTTCCGATTTGGTGCGGTAACCATATTTGCAGCCATCGTAGCGTGCCAGATTGGAACTCGCTTCCGCGCAGGCTATGATGTAGTAAATGGGAATGGCGTATTCGGTGTGCGGCAAGCTGATGCGGACGAGTTGCGCGCCGTGAGAGGCCAGCGCGGACATGGCCTTTTCAACGGCTTCTTGCACTTCCGCGTCCAGGCCGGGCCCAAAAAATTCCTTCGGCACTCCGATGCGGAGCCTCGCGGGCGGGTCGGACAGCAGCCCCTCGGGCGAGGCAACGTCCAAAGAAGTGGAGTCCTTCGGATCGTGGCCCGCGAGAACGGAGAAAAGCAACGCCGCATCCTCGACGTTTCTGGCCAGGGCGCCCACTTGATCCAGGGAAGAGGCGTAAGCGATCAATCCGTATCGTGAAACGCGGCCGTAAGTCGGCTTGAGTCCAACCACCCCGCAGTAGGAGGCGGGCTGGCGAATGGAGCCGCCGGTGTCGGACCCCAAGGCCAGAATCGTCTCATGGGCCGCGACGGCCGCCGCCGAACCGCCGCTGGTTCCCCCAGGCACATAGTCCGTGTTCCAGGGATTGCGTGTCGTCTGCATGGCGGAGTTTTCGGTGGTGGAACCCATGGCAAATTCGTCCATGTTGGTCTTGCCCAAAATAATGCCATCCGCCTCTTTGACCCGCTGGACAACGGTCGCGTCATAGGGAGGAACAAAGTCGGCCAACATCTTGGACGCGCAGGTGGTGCGGAGGCCTTGCGTGCAAAGATTATCCTTCACCGCGACCGGCAACCCCGCTAGCGGACCGACCGGCTGGCCGCGGAGGACGCGTTGGTCCACCTTCTCGGCTTCGCGCAGCAAATCGGCGGGGTCACGCACCGTGATAAAAGCTCGAACCGACGGCTCGCGTTTTTCAATTTCGTCGAGGACGGAGCGCATGATGTCAGCGCAAGAAGCTTCCTTCCTGGCCAGCATGGCCTTCAGTCGCCCCGCAGTCATGGCGGCCAGTTTCATATTGCAAAAATTGTGCCGGTCAATGTGGTGAAAATCGAGTACAACTTAAGCCCAAATTGTCCTCCACCACGGGCAAGAAAAGGGAATCTAATAAATTCCGACAGTCACGGTCTGCAACAAGTTTTTATGCCATGCGGCCTCTCGCTGCTATAGTGAGGAATCTGAACTGAATCACATGTGATTAAAGCGGCACACAAGTGTTTTAATCGAGATATTTCAAAAGAGGTTCATGGAAAAGCCGACTGGCCTTTGCCGCCGCAATTATTTTATCAACGCATTGGGTTGACATCTTATCGGTTGGTATTATCAATCCCATATCAATTCCGGTCTGAATTTCATTCCAGCCTGAAACGCTCATCAACAGGGCGTCATTAAAGCAAACCCATGATTGAGGTTCTGTCAGCCACGGATGATCGCCACGCGCAAGGAAACACTCTCCCCCGCTGCGCGCCCGGTCTGTTGAAAGATTCACAATAACGCCGCAGCCGCCATATTTTGTCGGATCTGAAATAACGACACAAAGGTGTTTTTTCCGTCCCCTCGGAGTGCCCATGAGAAAACAACCTTTGTCCATAGCCTGCCATTATTGAGCGATGGACTTTAGCCAATTAACGCAAGCCGCTTCATCCTCAATCTCAGCAATCTCTTGGGGAGACTTTCGTTCGATTCTCAAGATGTCCGCGGGGTCAATGTCCTCACTTCCGCCGTTCGGGTCACTCCATTCTGGAAATGCTTTATGAGACCAGTCCGACAACATACCTTTAACCTGGGAAACAACCAAATAGGCGTTCTTCAGAAATTCAACTTCTGTCACGGACAGGTATTTCATGTCAGGCGGCCTGATAAGTCTCACAGAGTTCCCCTCGCGGGGCGAAATGAAGGTTCGCCATTTTATCAGATTGGAAGGGTCTGCCGCCGCGCTGCCTTTCAGCAAATCGTATGTCTGTGAAACGACAGGTCCCATATTCATCGAAACCAGTCTGTCGCCCGTAATCGTCCTTCCATACTCGACGAGGAATAGCCGGTTTGCGTAATATAGCGTTTTAACAATGTGCGGCAAATAGTACCTTCCGCCCGCCTCTTGAATTACAAGAGCAGTTGCGGCGATGGATTTATCTATGTCAAAACGAAATTCCATGGATGCGCCATTCGCATCGGACCAACTTTTGCCCAAGGCGCCGTTGTCGGTTCGACCAAATCAACTTTGGGTGCGTTTTTCGGCATTTTTCGCTTTACCAAACAATATAAATCAACGACCTATATCTTCGCGCAGATACATTACAAAGGTCGTTCGCCTTGCTCGGAAAGGCAAGTTGAATTGTTGGAGTTGTAACAGGCAGGGAATCAAAAAGTTCGGTAGTTTTCAAATCGCAACCGCGCCGTTACCCGTTTTGCTCAGAACTCCACATTGCCCGGCGTGCGCGCGAACGGAATGACATCGCGGATGTTCGACACGCCGGTCAAGAACATCAGCAGACGTTCAAAACCCAAGCCGAAGCCGGCATGCGGCACGGTTCCGTAACGGCGAAGATCAAGATACCACCAATAGGCCTCGGGCTGCAGCTTTTGCAAACGCATGTTTTCCTCCAGAACCTCCAGCCGCTCCTCTCGTTGCGAACCGCCGATGACCTCGCCGATGCCCGGCACCAGGACATCCATCGCGGCGACGGTTTTGCCATCGTCGTTCAACCGCATGTAAAAAGGTTTTATTTCCCGGGGATAGTTGAAGACGGTCACCGGACACCGGAAATGCTCCTCGGTCAGAAACCGCTCGTGCTCGGACTGGAAGTTAAGCCCGTACTGGACCGGATGCTCAAACGTGCGTCCCGACTTGGCCAGGATTTCCAGGGCGTCCGTGTAGGCCACACGCTGGAAGGGACGCTCCAGGACAAAGGCCAGCCGCTCGTGCAAAGTTTTGTCAACAAACTTTTGGAACAAGCCCAGGTCCTCCGCGCAGTCCTCCAAAGCGTGACGGGCCGTCGCCTTGATGAATTCCTCGCTCAAATCCATGTCGCCCGCCAAGTCGCAGAAAGCCATCTCCGGCTCGATCATCCAAAACTCGGCCGCGTGCCGGGAGGTATTGGAATTTTCCGCGCGGAAGGTCGGGCCAAATGTGTACACATTGGAAAGAGCGGAGGCAAACGTTTCCGCTTCGAGCTGGCCGCTGACCGTCAAAAAGGTGGGCTTGCCGAAGAAATCAACGGCGGGAGCCGGGGCGCTCCCCTCTTTAAACGTGGTGACGCGAAACATCTCCCCGGCGCCTTCGCAATCGCTGGCCGTGATGATGGGCGTATGCACATAAACAAAGTCCCGCTCCTGGAAAAACCGGTGGATGGCGTAAGCCAAGCGGCTGCGCGTCCGGAAAACGGCTCCGAAGAGGTTTGATCTCGGCCGCAAATGGGCGATGGTGCGCAAAAACTCCAGGGAGTGCCCTTTCTTTTGCAAGGGATAGGAGGCATCGGCCAACCCCACCATCTTCAAGCTTGTGGCGTGGATTTCCCATTTTTGCCCGGCGGCCGGCGAGGCGACCAGACGGCCTTCCACGATCACCGATGCGCCTGTGGTCAGAAGCGCGATTTGTTCGTAGCCGGGGACGTTGCTGTCCACGACCGCCTGCAAATTGGTCAGGCAGGAGCCATCATTGAGTTCGAGAAAGGAAAAGCCCTTGGCGTCCCGCCGCGAACGGACCCAGGCGCTGACGCTGACGGCATCTTTCGGTTCCGTGGAAGCGAGAGCGTGTTTAATGAGCGTGCGCATAGCGTCCAGGAGCATAGCGAGGTTGAAACCGAAGTCCAGCCCGGCCTTCGCGCCGAATCAGCAACCCTGAATTGCAAGGCCCCAAGAATTTAAGATTGGCAGTTTGGATGGTTTGGGTTATTTTATGGGAAGGCAAAAAAGCGAGCGTCCAATGCGAATGCCATTCATAGCGGTTGTGCTGGCGGTTCTGGCTGGGGCCGTCGCGTCGCCAGGCCAGGTGGCCAGTTCCCCGATGCAACTGGTGCATCCGATCCTTAAAGACCCCAATCATCGCAATGCCCCGACCAGCTTGAATCAGGACCCCAGCCTGCTCCGGGAAATGAACCAGAACCCGAACTCAAATCCGAACCGTCCCGCCGCGGCGCAACCGGCGCAACCCGCGGTCATTGTGGCCAGAATCGACTCCGGTCTGGCGGCGTCCAGGCTGAGCTTGATCGGGACGATCAACGGGATTAAAGGAACCATTTATGTGACAAACGTCGGCGCGCAGGAGATCACGCCGATGGTGCAAATGGCGGTCTGCGACCAAAAGGGATACCAACTGGGCGTGGCCTCCAAAACCGGCGCCGTCCTCGCGCCCAACGCCGACGAAAGAATTGTCGTTGTGGCCACCAACCTGAACGCGGCGGAACTGAAACTGATGCACTTGACTACCGTCGGCGCGAAATAGATTTCGGAGAGTCAAACTGTATCACAGTCGGGCCGTGGTTCGGCGTTGCCAAAGGTAAACCGGCAATCCCAGCGCAATCAATCCGAGGCCGGCGGCCGATTCCAGCGGGTTGGTGCGCAGGGTGTTGATCAAAAGCCAAATTGCCACCGCGATAAAAAGAATCGGCACCACCGGATAGCCCAGCGTTTTATAAGGACGCGGCGTGCCGGGCTGCTTTTTGCGCAAGACGAATACCGCCGCCGTCGTGATGGCGTAGAAAATCATGCTGGCGAAAATCACACAGTCGGTCAGTTGGTCGAATTTGGCCATGACGACCAACAGCGCGGCCCATAGCCCTTGCACAAGGATCGCCACCACGGGCACGGCCGATCGCTGGCCCAGGCGCGCAAAACAGGCGAAAAACAACCCGTCGCGCGCCATGGCGTAGGGGATGCGCGCGCCGGTGAGGATGGAGCCGTTGAGCGCGCCGATGGTTGAGAGCAACGCGGCGAGGGCCACCCATTGCGCCCCAAAACGCGGCAGGAAGGTCTGGGCCGCCTTTGACGCCACCGGCAAGGCCGTGTCATGCAAGGGGGAACTGGCGTTGGCGATTTCGCCCATGGGCAACGCGTAACAATAGGCCAAATTCAACAGGCCATAGACCAGCAGCACCAGGGCCATGCCCAGGATCAACGCTCGCGGGACGTTGCGTCCGGGGTCGCGGACTTCGCCCGCCGCCATGGGCATGTTGTTCCAGCC
>PLIU01000384.1 GCA_003140095.1 Verrucomicrobiales bacterium
GAGCTCGCGGCGGTCAGCAACACCAGCGACAGAATGCTTTCCATGTGAGGGACAAGATACATGATGGAAAAAAAGCCCATAAGTCCACCGATTGAGCAGCCGGCCAGCCGTAACCACCCTTTGCGCAGGGTGGCCCCGGTGTTTTCAAGCGCGATAAAACAGCAAGTGATAAAAGCCGTGTGAATGCCCGGCCAATCAAGCCCGGTGTAAATAAAATAACAAGTCATCGTGGCCAGCGTGACCTTGAGCGCAAACCGCGTGTGTGCGGGATTGCTGAAGGCATCCTCGACAAACAATGACTTTTTTGTTTTCGCCGAAGCCGGCTTCTCGCCGGTGGAGAGCTTCCCGTCAAGGCAATCACGAAACGAGGCTATCGCAAGTTCAATCTCGCGCAGCTCGGGCAGCGTTGGAACCGATTCAGTCTGATTCACTGGCAGGCGGGGATCTTGCTCCTGAACGGCCGTTTTGAGCCGCGCAATTTCCGAAAGCGACGCTTTCGCGCAAAGCCTGTCGTTTCTGGAAAGTGGCAGCGCGGTTCTCATGGCCAAAAGAGCGCCGGCCCTGACCAGGCGTTCACTCGCGCCGATGACTGCCACCAACGAGGCATGCCGGCGTTTGACTTGGGCTTCATCCATTTCCGATATTTTCAAGTGCGCCAACAGTGGAGAACCGCCACGCGTCGCCAAGTCGAGCAGCGTGATGTCTCGTTGTCCGCCGGCCACCCCTTGCTCGATCACTCTCTCCAGCGCCGCGGCGACCGCATCTAGGCGCTGGGTCAATGCCCGCACCAGCGCGCGCCACGGCTCGACCGGCAATAGAATCTGGTTGATCACGACCGTCAGAATGATGGGATAGACGATGGCCACCCACGCCCAAAGGAACGCCCGAACGAGCGCGTCGGAATCCGGCGCCCTTTCGGCCATGGTTTGCGTTATGGCGATGACGAAACCGATGGCAAATCCAAGCGGGCCAATCACAAACACGCGCGACAGATACATCGCGGCAAAGACCATGCCCGCCGTGACAGGGATTCGAAGTTCAGGATAATCAAACGTGAACCGGCTAAGAAAGAGGCTTGCGCCCAGCGCGATCGTTACGCCCACGATCATCAGAACCCCCGTCAGCGAGGTCACCGTGCAGTTTTCCTTGGTCACGAAAAATACCATGTAGGCCGAAAGCGCTGACTCCGGCGTTTGGAGCGTCATGGAGACGATGATGACCAGAACCACCGTCACCACCATGTGCAGCGTCATGGTCGCGCGGCCGGGAGACGGTGCGAGTTCGCGCCGCAACCACGATAGCCAATCAGGTCGTCCCAAGGGTGAAATAGCTTCCGCGACGGCGCTCATCGGCTTATTTGATGATGGCGACCGCAGAAGCGCCCATGCGGAATAATTCAGGATCAGGATTTTGCACTTCTATGCGCACCGGGAAGCGTTGCGCAATATGGACCCAATTCAATTCGCGCCGGACGTAGGGCAAGCTGTGCGGCAGATCGATCTCCCCCGACGGCTCAACCGCCCATCCGATCCCCTGAATTTTCCCTTCGAAATGGTGTTCCGGCGCGGACATCAAATAGAGTTCGACCGATGCTCCCGGCGCCATATGGCGAAGCTCGCCCTCCCGAAAGTTCGCCATCACGTACCATTTGCGGGTGTCCAGCAGCGAGAATACAGCCACGCCCGCGGTCACATGCACTCCAGCGGATATGTTCAGGTTAATGACCCGCCCCGAAAATGGCGCGGTGACTTTGCAGTAAGAAAGTTCAAGTGTGGCAAGATCAACCGCCGCAATCGCGCCGGCGCGCTGGGCGAGCAGAGTGGCCAAAGGACTCACGGTGGTTTTCGCTTCGTTTAAGCGTTCTTCCTCGGCGGCGAGGGCCGCGCGCGCAACCTTCACTTCGGTCGTCACCTTGTCCACGCCTTCCGCTGTGGCGAATCCCTGGGGCAGCAGTGGCTGCAGACGTTGCAGGGTGTTGCTGGCCTGTCCAAGCTCGGCGGTCGCCCGCGCTACTCCCGCTTCAGCCGCTTTCACATGGAATTTAAGTTCGGCGTCCTGGGCCCGGGCCACTTCAATTTGCCGGTCCACTGTTGCCAGGCCGGCTTTGGCCTTTTCTAGAACCAGCCGGTAGTCCTCAGGGTCAATCTCGAATAGCACCTCTCCTTCCTTCACCGCCTGGTTGTCCTCCACGTTCAATTTAATGATCTGACCATTCACCCGTGGCGCGATGCCCACCACGTTTGCACGACAGATTGCGTCATCGGTTCGAGGGTGTTGTTCCGTGATTCCCCAAGCCCAAAGGGCCAGGACGACGGCGCCGGCGATCACGATGAGGCTGATCATGCGGGCCGTCACCTTCCGCCATTCGCCGGATTTTGGAGCGGGCTTGACCGGCGGGGCCTCGGGTATCGGTGGCGGATTGTTTGGCGGTCGGGTGGCAGGGGTATCGCTCATAGCCAATTCATTTCTTGAAAAAGACCAACCAAACGCCCATGGTAAACAAAATCGCAAAACAGACGTACACCAGCGCCTTTGGCCGCAGATGAGGGTGTATCCCGAGGCCAACCAACAGTAACCGCACGATGACCGTAATGACCAGGCCGATGACGCTGCAAACCATCCATGCCGGAAAATAGGAGCCGAAGACATCGAGCGTCGGGGAATGCGCGTCGGTCGCAACGCAGCCTCCCAACAAAGGCATGCCTGCGAGTAACCTGATATGGAGCCACAATGCGCGCATTATCGTTGGCGAACCGGCGACCGGCCGGGGGTTGGCCTCGCCAAATCACCGATGCTGTAGGCCAGGACAATCGCCCCCGTGAATATGGCGGAGTGCGTGTCAACCATGACGCTTTGCGCCACAGCCAGACTGCGTTGCGCATTGACGACATCCACGTAAGTTCCCAGGCCCTGTCGATAGGCTGCCAGCGATTCGTCAAAGGCGCTTTGCGCCGCGGACAGAAGACGGGTTGCCGACGGCTCTTTGTGCAGCGCCGTTTTAAAGTCGGTGTAAGCCTTCCAAACCTCTCTGACCACCGCGTCGCGCGAGCCAGCCAGTTCGCTCTCTGCCGCCTCCAGTTCGGAGAGGGCGATGCTCAGTTTTTTGGCGCGGGCGAAGCCGTCAAAGATCGGCAATTCCACGGATAGTCCAACGCCATAGACGGGCTCGATGCCGCCAAAATACGGGGAGTTCTTTATGCTCACATCCAATTCCGAAAATCCGACATTGGCGCCGACTGCCACCTTTGGATAATACCCGGCGCGCGCTTTTTGAACCCCGGCGCGGCTCGCAAGCACGTTCGCCAATTTGGCCACCAGATCCGGCCGTTGGGACAATGCCCTGTCAATCATCGCGTCCAGGGAATCATCGAAATTCCCCCCCGGAGTTTTTTCCGACGCTTTGGCCACCTGCAATTGGGTGGTGGGCAGGATGCCCAGGCTCTCCGCCAGCGCCACTAGAGCGTCTCCCAAGGCGCCGCGCGCGGCCTCAAGTTCGAACGACGCCTGCGCCGTCTGCTGTTCCGCCTGGAGCGTTTCAGGTTTCGTGGCTAGGCCATGTTCCAGCCGCGCCCGGGCGGCTTTGGCCACGGTGTCCGCCGCCCGCAACGAACTCTCCGCCGCCGCTACTTTTTCGCGAGCGGCGTCGAATCCATAATAACGCCGGGTCACTTCAAAAATAATCCGTTGATGAACCGCGTTAAAGCCGACGTTCGCCATCATCAGTCTTTCCTTTGCCGCGGTGGCCGTGGCTTTGCGCTCCCCGAAATCGAAAAGCAGCCATTTCACATTCAGGGCCGCGCCTTCCGCCGCGGCAGTGGTGGCCAGAGTGCCGCCGCCCGTGATGGTCACATCCGTCAGGTTGGGACCCACATGCAGTTGGGGGAAGGGAATAAAAGCGTGCTCATAGCCCGCCGCGGCCGAAGCGACCAGATAGGGATAATACGCGCTTTCAGTCAGGCCAACCGCTCCAGCCGCCTGCCGCGCCCTTTCCCAGGCTGTCCGCGCCTCGGGATTACTGCGTTCGGCAATGTCGATCAACTCAGGCAAGTCATAGACCGTATCCGGGTTGATCTCAACCTGCATGTTGCCGCGCCTTCCATCGTGGCCCATGCGATCCAGCTCCCTTTCATGTCCTGCCAATTCTGGCGGAAACCACGGCTTGTTCGGTGAGGGGGGCGAGCCATTTTGAGCAAAAGTGGCCAAAGCCAGTTGCAGCGAAGCGAACGAGGCTAAACAAACACACGCTCGCCTAAAGCCGTTTCCGCGCTTTAGGTTGCCGACGATTGTTGCATCGATATGCTGATTCATTCTCCGCCGATTTCGCCTTTTCCGGCTCACCTTTCATCACTACGCAAACACCTCGAATCGGCGCGCGACGATATATCATGGCTGTAAGGCAAATTCAAGCAGAAATTCGGGCTTGCCACCGGCGGCCGAATGACCAGAGTACGAGATTAAAAGATGCGGCCGGCGAGGAGGCAGGCCAGGACACGCGAGCTCCGTGTGCTCCCCGGAACGTCGGTCGCGTCGCTATTTGGAGAACGGTGATGGCTTAGATTGTTGATTTTAAGCTTGCGATGACCATTTTGGGCGTGTATCTTGCGGCGTAATGGCCATTATGACGGCAGAAACAACAGAAGATTTAAGCTTGCTTGAATCAATGCATCGTGGCCAAACTTCCTCCAAGTCACGGCTGATTGGCGTCTGCTATCGATAGCCAACCGGTTGCCGAACCCAATTGCCGTTTGTGTCTTTCGTTGAAAAACTCCTTTCGATATCGGAATCATTGCCGGTGCCACCGGGCAGGCCATCGGCTCCAAAGCTTTTAAGCACTACAACTCCATTGTCGTTCGACAAGTATTGAATCGAGCGTTCCCAACCGTCTATCAATTTATCCATAAACCCATTTCTTACAGGCAATTCTGCTAAGTCCCGAGGCAAACGATGCTGTGACCAGCCAAATTCTAGAATCTTGTATTCAATTCTTGTCATTCGTGTGTAAGTTACGTTTTCGGTGGAATTGTATCTGTAAGGAATAAAATCAATGCAAGCAAGAAAATAAATGAAATAATAGCAATCCACCAGGTCCTCCCTCTCAAGTATTTGCGGAACAACATAGCTATCTCACTTAAGGGCACTTGAAATTTTTATCAGCAAAAAATCGAACATAATATAAACCCGCTAACCGCCAGGCGTCCGGGGAACAAATGCGCGCCAATGCCATGGACCAGTTTGAAAACGACGTTTTGCATTCGCGATGGCGATTTTTCACTTGCCGAAATAATGCGGTGGATTTGGTCGAGGTTGCGGTATGTACTGATTAGGATACTGTTGGATTAAGTTATTGAACGTGTTCTGTGAAAAATTGCGGCAATTGTGAAAACACAAGCTATACCAGTTGTTATTGGTGGTCGAATTGTTTAATTGGTTTATGATCTGCTGATCCTGATTTGGCGTGGTTTGTATGTGGCCATAAATTGGGCAGACTGAGTTAGGCGGATCATCTTGATAAGGACTTCCTTGGCTAAATGGATTTAAATACATTCCACCTCGAACCATTGATGCCAAAAGAAAAAGAATAATAATTGCCGTTTGGATCTCCGATATTGATATTTTGATGAGGACCGCGATTTCCAATCCAAACATCCAAACCACCCGGGTCAATTTCGCTTGTCGGATTATTGTCAACGAATTCGTAAAGGTTGATCCCCCCATTTTCTCCGATGGGGTCTTGATTTGGCCATCGTTGCAAATTGGGGTCGTAATAGCGGTAGAGGTAATAGACCAAGCCGGAGTTGGGATGAAGCTCTTTACTGGAAAACCGATAGAGATTCTGCTGTGCGAGGGTACCGGCGGCAGATAGTGTGTTGCCGAAGGCATCATATAGGTACTTCGCGACGATGTATTGCCACGGATTCACCATCATGGTCACATTGCCGTTGGCGTCGCTGTGGTAATACATTGAATTGGAACTTGCAGGCCCTGGCCCTGTGTTCAATGTCATGGAGAGCAATCCCCCAATCCCGCCCGCCCCGTCAAGGCTGCTGCTGAGATCGAGGCCGCGCGTGTACGTCGTTGTGGGCAAGTTGTTAATGTTGCGCTCCTGGATGACGATGTTGCCGTCGTACACGTAATAAACCTGGTTGGTTTGCACCCATCCGCTGCTCTGCCATGTATATTCCTGACGGATTCTCCGGCGCATCTTCCCGTCGTAGGAGAACTGGGAGAACCAATTGCTGGGAACCCAGACTTGGATCAATCGGTTCTCGTCATCATAAGCGAAACTTCGCAGGCCGTCGTTGGTGAAATTGCCATTTCCATCATATTGGTAGGTGGTGTTGGTGCTGATATTGACGTTGACAGTGTTGGTTGAATGCCGGCCATATTTGTCCGCTGCGATGGCGGTGTAGGCCGTTGTCAAAGGCATGTTCGTGGCGGCGAACGTGGCGTCGCCGTAAGCGGCGGCGTTGGTGCCATTGACGGTCACATTCGTGGTGGTACCTTCAGCCCGTGAGATAGGAGCCCGCAGGTTCGCACACGTCCGGCCGGCGCCGGCAGCGGTTTTCGCTTCAATATCATGCTGAATTTTCATCTCACGGGCCAAGTGACCGTTAACTTGCCACCGTTGGTATTGGCCGTCAACTCGTTTACCCCATGAGATAACCGCCGTGCGTTGCATCAAGCGCGACTGTTACAAACGCTCGCAGAAAGTGGCTGATGTAGCAAATCTCAATTATCTCACGGGGTAAATCCGAATTGACCGAGAAGTTTACGGTCAGTGCGTTGTTCGTCCGATAATTGAGGTTGCCGACTGGATCGAAGGCGTAATGAAGTTGTTCGTTGGCCCGCGCGGTTCCGCCACTGACTTCGGTTGCCTGGCGGGCGATGACCTCCCCAATGGTGTCATACGTGTAAGCGGCGGTATTTTCGCCGGTTCGGGTGACGCTCTTCCTTTAGTTACCAACGTTGTATGTGTACACGCTTGAATCGATGTTGCTGGCGCTATTGGTGAGCCAAGTCCCCGGCATGCGTCCGTTGTTGTCGAAGGTATTGGTGCTAAAGGCGCCATTCGGCAGCGAGAGATGGGAAATCAGGGTGCTCGCGGCGCTCGCTCCTCCCGTGCCGAGATTGTGGGTGTACGTGAACATCCCGGCGGGCGACGTGATGCCAGTCATCCGGCCGGCCAAGTCATAAGCTTAATTCTGCACCCATTGCGAGGCGTTGGGTTGCTGCAAACTCAAGACTGTCCGCAGCCGGTCGGTGTAAGTGTAACTGACCGTGTCGCTGGCCCACGGGCCGCTCTCGGAAGGCAATTGGCCGGCGGGCGTATATGTGAACGTCGTCGTCCCGATGACGTCGGCCATGCTGGTCATCCGATTCAACGGGTCGTAAGCAAACGTCAGCGAGTGACTGGATTGATACGTCACGTTCGTCAAATTGCCGACGGCGGTGTAAGCATAAACCGTGTTACCCATGGCTAGACTCCATCGATTGGTCAAGCGGCTGTCGGCCTCGTAATGATACGTCCCAGATTATAGGACAGGATCGCTGTGGCGTATTGGCTCCGAAGGCCGAAGCGGTTTCCGGCCCTTCAGAAAATACGTCTTCAGTTCGCCTTTGTCTTTCACGTAAAACTCGCCGCGGTCCTCGAACAGGTACTTGTCGCACAGCCTTGCGTAGGTGGTTTCGTTGACCTGGATGTGGCCGGGGGCGCCGTAGGTTTCCATGTGCCAGGCCGTATTGACCGTCTCGCCCCACACGTCGTAGCTGAATTTGGTCTGGCCGATGACACCAGCCACGACCGGGCCGGTGTTGATGCCGATGCGGAGACTGAAGGTTTCTTCGCTGGGCGCATCGTGCCGCGCGATTTCCTTTTGCAACCCAAGGGCGGCTTCGGCCATGGCTTCGGCATGGTCGGGGCGGGGCACGGGCACGCCCGCGGCAATCATGTAAGACTCGCCGATTATTTTTATTTTCTCCAGGCCCAGTTTCTGCACGAGCACGTCGAAACCGGAATAGATTTTGTTCAGCAACATGACCACATCAGCGGCGGCCATGTGTTCGGTGAGCCGCGAGAAGTCGTGCAAACCGGCGAATAGAATCGTCGCTTCCGGAAAACCATCGGCGATGATTTCCGGAAAACCATGGGCCGCAACATCGGGCCGTGCCTTAAGCCTTTCGGCAATGGCTTGAGGCAGCACGTTGAGCAGGAGCCGTTCGGATATTTTCTGTTCCGCCGCGACTCGATCATAAAGTTTCTTCGTTTCCAGATGCAGCAGGCGGACTTCGAGCATGTTGTGAACCCGCATCAAGACCTCCGCGAGATCGAACGGTTTGCTGACGAAATCCTTCGCCCCGGCTTGCAGGGCGCGCAGCTTCTGATCCGGTTGGGCGGTAATCACGAGGACAGGCAGGTAGCCGTCGATTTCCATTTCCTTCAGCTTTTCCATGACTTGGAATCCATCCATGCCTGGCATTTGCAGATCGAGGAGGATCAAGGAGTAGCGGTCGCGGCGGTGAAACTCGCAAACCTGATGCGGATCCTTGGTCGATGCTACAGACGTATAGCCGGCGCCACGCAGCATGCGCTGGAGTAAGAGGACATTTGCCTCCTGATCGTCCACAACCAGGATGCTGGCGTTAAGAATCTCGGAGGAGCTAACCATAGTATGTGGGCTTCTTCATTTGGTCCGCCCTTTTTCGGCAAATTCCAGCGCTCCGTTCAGCGTATCCATAAATTCTGTGACCCTGATGGGTTTGGTGAGATAACGAAAAAATCCCGCCTCCAACCCCTTCTCGATGTCGCGTGGCATCGCATTGGCGCTGAGGGCAACGATGGGGATGTGCGCCGTGGACGGATCTTCCCGCAGGATCTTCATCGCTTCGATACCGCTGATTCCAGGCAGATTGATGTCCATCAGAATCACCTCCGGCTGAGAGGCGCGCGCCACCTCGACGCCGAGAGTTCCATTGATCGCGCCCAAGAGACGAAGATCAGCCCGTTGCGCCATCAATTTCTCGACCAGCTTCATGTTAGCCGGGTTATCTTCGACATAGAGCAAGGTGCGCTGCCGGGCGCCAGCCGACACTTGCGGTTGGACAACGACGGCGGATTCGCCGCTGGCCACGCCAAACTTCGGCGCGGTCGTCAAAAGCAGTTCGATCCAGAACACGCTTCCCACCCCGACGGTGCTTTCGACGCCGATAATGCCGCCCATCAGCTCGACCAGACGTTTGCTGACCACAAGGCCAATGCCAGTGCCTTCCTCGCTGCGGGCCTCTTGTCCGAGACGATTGAAGGACTGGAACAGTTGCGCCAGCTTTTCCACGCACAACCCCGCGCCGTTATCCTTGACGCTGATGCGAATGCGTTCCGGATTGGTTGCGGCACACTGCACCTCGACGGCTCCGTGCTCCCGATTGTATTTGATCGCGTTGGAAAGAAGGTTGATCAGCACCTGCTTCACCCGGGTGCGATCGGCCTGGACAAAGCACCCGGGGTCCAATGGCGGGAAGGTCATGCTGATGCCGCGCTGTTGGGCCTGCGGCTCCATCATGGCCTGGCATTCCGATATAACTTCCGCCAAAGACACCGGTTCGGTTGACAACGACACCTTTCCCGATTCGACCACCGCCAAATCAAGGACTTCGTTAATCAACTTGAGCAGATGCCAGCCTGCCTGGAGAATCTGGGTGATGCTTTCCTTCTGGGAGAGGGACGGCAACGGGGCGGTTGACTCCAGCAGTTGGGCGAAACCGAGAATGGCATTGAGCGGGCTGCGCAGCTCGTGACTCATGCTGGAAAGGAAATCCGATTTCGCGAGGTTGGCTTTCTCCGCCGCGAATTTGGCGCTCTCCAGTTGGAAGTTCGTTTCCTGGAGCGCCTGCTCGAAACGTTTGCGCTCCGTAACATCGCGCGCGGCGGCGAACACGCCTTGGAGCCTGCGATCTCGGTCGTAAAAGGTGGTCGCGTTGTAGGAGACGACCGTTTTCTTGCCGTCCCTGGCGAGCGCCGTCAGCTCGTAGTTGGTAACTTTTTTCTCGCTCAGCACCAGCTTGATCGCCGCTTCGGCCCGCTCGGGATCGGTGAAGTAGTTCTTGAACGGCGCGCCGATCAATTCGTCGCGCGTACAGTCGGTGAGCGCTTCCATCTGCTTGTTGACGTCGGTGATGATGCCCAGTGGGTCGGTGGTCATAAGCGCGTCGATGTTGGATTCGATCAGCGAACGCGTATAGAATTGCTGATCGCGCAGGCGTTGATCGAGCTTCTTCTGCTCTGCTTCGACCTGTTTGCGCGCCGTATTATCGGTGCCGATCAAAAGGTAGCCGATGATTCCGCCTTGCGCGTCGCGCAGGGCCGTGACCGAGACCACCGCCGGAAAACGGCTGCCGTCCTTGCGGATGTAGGTCAATTCATAAATGTCCTCAATCCCGCGCGAGGCTTTGAAAACCAACGCCTCAAAGCCCGGCGTAATCAAGGTTCCGAGTTCCAGGCTCAAGGCTTCGGCGCGCGCAATGACTTCTTGCGGATCGGAGATGTCAGCCGGGGTAATCTTGTTCATCACGTCGGCGGCCGCGTAGCCCAGCATNNATGCGCTCGGCGCCGACATTGAAGATCTGAATGACGCCCTTCTCATCCGTGGCGATGCTGGAGAAGTTGGCGCTGTTAAAGATGGCGCTCTGCAAAGCCCCCGCCTTGAGCAGGGCCTCTTCGGCTCGCTTGCGGGCGCTGTTGTCCGTTCCAATGAGCAGATAACCGATTATCCCGTCCCGCTCGTCGCGCAACGCCGTCACGGAAACGACGGCAGGAAAACGGCTGCCGTCCTTGCGGATGTAGGTCAATTCATAAATGTCCTCGATCCCGCGCGAGGCTTTGAAAACCAAGGCCTCAAAGCCAGGGGTAATTGGGGTCGCCAGCTCAACGCTCAACGCTTTGGCCCGCGCTATGACTTCCTGCGGGTCGGAAATGTCGGCGGGAGTGATCTTGTTCATCACGTCGGCGGCCACGTAGCCCAGCATGCGCTCGGCCCCGACATTGAAGATCTGGATGACGCCTTTTTCGTCGGTGGCGATGCTCGAAAAGTTGGCGCTCTTGAAAATCGCGTTCTGCAAAGCCCCGGCTTTGAGCAGCACTTCTTCGCGCGGAACCTCGGTGGCGATTTTTACAGCGACGGGATCCCCATTGAGCAGAGGTTTTAGTTTCATATTCTCATGCATAGGGTTACTTCCAATCTCTCGGTGACCTTGACGCCTTAACCGACTGCTGTTCCGGCCTTCCGAATTCGGAAGGCGGATGCGCCGGGGGCGGATTCGTTTTGTTTACGTATTTGCGCACGAGCCAGTTCCGTTGCATGGCTTCGATGAGCCGCTCCAATTCGCGCATCGAGATCTGCGTTTGTTGGACAAGGCCGGGCAGGTTCTTCGCTTCGTTGGCCATCGCGTCGGTGATTTCCGGCAGCCGCATCGTGCCGTTCTGGACGTTTTTTACCGCGACATTGAGGTTCGTCTCCACATCCTGCAACTCACTCACGGCCCCGTTCGCCCGGAACAGGAGTTTCTGCGCCTCATCTGCCAGGGAGGTGTCTGTGAGCAGCTTGCCGGCGGTGCCTTTGCCTTGTTCGACCCCGGCGGCCATGTTATCGAGCCGCGCCACCAACTGCCTTAATTGCTCTCCGTTCTGCCGCAAATCCTCGCCGAGCTTCGTCCATTCATCGAACCCGTCGCCGGCTTTCTTGACCACCGGCATCAATTCCGAATGCAGGTCGGCCAGCATCTTCTCCATCCTCCCCAGCGAATCTTCCGCCACAAGACAAACGATCTCCGGCTGCTGCGAAGACAGTGTCGTGCCGGTGCCACGAGTAACCTCCATGAACGAATCGCCCGCCACTCCGAATACTTTTTTGATGGACGCGGTCGAATCGATGCGCACGAACCGCGCGAAGTCGCGCCGGATCTTCACGCGCGCGGTCATGCGTCCGTCATACCCTACGCTGATGTCGTCCACCAGGCCAGCCGAGACGCCCAGAATCACCACGTCGGCGCCGGGACGCAACCCTAACGCCCCTTCTTCCGGCAGGAGCACATCAAAGGTGAACTTGCGCGCGAACCATCGCTGCGAATGTCCGCTAAAAATGAGGCCCGCCACGACCAGGGTGAGCACGCCAAGCACCAGCAAGCCTGTTAGCTCATTGACCTGGCGAAATTGGTAGCGTTTTTCCATATCGTTCTTGCAACAGCAGTCACAAAGTTGGCGCATTCATGACCTGCAATTCAGAGCCGAACATCCTGGCGCGGGTCGTCGCGTGGATGCCGGAATGGTTCCAGATTTTCGGGTCAGTGATGGTCCATAGAACAGCGGCGCCGCGTTTGCGCGCCGAATTGGTCGCGTTGAGCAGCGGAGCCATGAGATCGGCGTAAACACCGCGTACCGGCTGCTCCAGTATAATGAAGGCTGGTTGGCCGAGGAACGCGCGCATGCATGCGGCTTTGCGCAAGTCCCATCGTCTCATGCTCCCCGCCCGCCCACGCGGCAAGCCTGGCAGGCCGAAGACACGCGCCCACTTCAACGCTTCGTCCATGATGTCCTCCTCGCTCCGTGCCGTGTGGTGGCGCTGCGAGAGCATAATGTTCTGGTCCACCTCAAGATCGCTAATCCAGCCCTCGTCCTCAAATAAGCGCCCGATTCTCCCGCGTTGAGCCGAAGCAAGGTCGGCGGACATCCGCTGCCAATCTTGGCCCAGAAACATCACGCTTCCTTGCGTCGGCGGCACAAGACCCTCCGTCGCGTCTGCCAAAGGGAGCCGTTCGTTTTCGCGTTCGATTCGCAGCAGCAGCAGTTCGCCCGGATTGAGCTGGAAGGAACTGCTCCACAATCCCGTTTCGTACTGCGGACTGGACTCGATGGTCACTTCGTTGAAATTCAAGATGGCTGGGGAGGCATTCATGCGGAAGGCGCGGATTCACGAGTAAGTGAGAAGAGAAACTATCGTTGACGTGAAGAACAGGGCGAACAGTGACCGGGCCAAGGCGCGCTTGGCGGCCGGCGGAACTTGCGTCAGTCCGCCTTGCACGCTCAGGCCTTCCGTGGAGCAGATCACTCCGGTCAGCAGCGCCGGCAGGAGACATTTCACCAGAAAACCGATTGCGTCGAACGGATGCGCCGCTTGGAAAACACTATTCAGGAATACTTCCGGGACCATGTATGCCTGGCCAAATAAGGCGCTGAACCCGTAGCCGCTGGCAAATGCCGCGAGCACGAAAATGACCGTCAAACAAAACGCGGACAGGGCCATCGCCAGGACGCGAGGCATGACCAGAAACAACAGCGGTTCCAACCCTTGTGCTTCAAGCACGCGTACTTCGCCTCCGACTTTCATGATACCCAGTTCGGTGGCGATAGCGCTGCCGCCGCGCACGATGAGGACAAAGTTGGCGAAGAGCGGCCCCAGTTCCCGCGCGACGACCACGACGAGCAACGGGCCAAGTTTCTGCGACTGCCCGAGCCTGTCGGTCCATACACCCAGTTGAACCACCACCGAAATCCCGACCAGCACCGCTACGATGAGAATGAAGCGGACGGATTCGACGCCGGAGAAAAAAAACTGCCGCGCGAAAACCCCTCGCACCACCCGTCCCCAACGTCGTGGCTGCAGGCTCAGAAAGAGCGTGGTGCCCAGCACCGCCGCCAAATATTGCGCCGCGGCCCACTGTTCCCGCGCCATGCCCCCCAAATCCGCCAATTTTTGCCGGTGCCAGGGGCTCGAAACGCCCGTCCACATCAATTTTTTGCCGCAAGAATCGTGCATGCGAACCTGTTCATAGAAATGCGATTTGGCTCAAGTCATGGCACGTTTGCAGGCGAGCGAAAACCCTGGAACGCGCTCCCCAACCAATGCGAAACCCCAAAAATCGGTGCCGACAATAGAAGAGCGGACTCTTCACCAACTGTTTCCTTGCTGTACTCAACCATTTGCGCCCACTTTTGACTATAAGGTATAACCCGAACGCGCATCCTGGGGGCGATTCTCATTTCTTGCGCCAATGGGAAAGGGCGCGGTCAGTGCTATCAACGTCTTGGCGCATCCGGCCTCATTGACTGAGGATCCATTGCGTCAGGGCTTTCAATTCGGTTGCAGCGAGCTGCGGGAACGGCGGCATCGGAATCTGGCCCCATTGGCCGCTGCCGCCACGGGTGATTTGATGGGCGACTCGATCCTGCCCATCGGGTTTCCCGCGATATTTGGCAGCGACGTCCTTGTAGGACGGACCGACGACCTTCGTGTCCACGCCGTGGCAGTTAAGGCATCCGCTCTTAAGCGCCAGCGCTCTGGCATCGATCGCGGCGGGAAGCATAGCGACTCCGGGCGAGGCGGCATTCGTGCTTTCCCTCTCGAGCGTCTCGGTTCCGTAGTTCCGCGCGAAGTAAGCTGCCAAATCCTCCGATTCATCAACCGGAATAGGTGCGCCGTATTTTTCCCGCATCTTGTCCACTTCGGCCTTCCAGAAGTCGCGCGGCTTGGGGGGTTGCATGCCGGCGTAATCAGCCGAGTGGCACGTCAAACATTGGCCGTTGGCAAGTTGCACGCCGGGAGCGGCTTTGTAAACCGCTGTTTCCAAAGGCAATTGTATCTTGACGACTTCTGCCATCGCCGCTACGGCCGCGAACGCCACCATCGTCAGTGCTGGAACAGTTCTCATGCCCGGATCAAACGGCTCGAATCCGCACGGTTTCGACCACGTTTCGCATATAGCCGGACGGATTCCACAGTGGCTCCATGGGTTGGCTTTGGCCGATGCGATTGATGGCGCGGACCTTTAATTCCTGGACGCCTGCCTTGGCTGGCGCAAAGCGCGCTCGCCACTCGCGGAACGAATATTTACCGAGATCCTCGCCTAATCGCGCGGCGCGCCATTGATCGCCTCCGCTCGAAAATAACACTTGTTCAATTCCATATCCGCCGTCAAATGCGATCCCCCTTACATCAATTTGTTCTCCAACTTTCACAGTGTCCCCGTCGGCCAGGCTCGTGATGAAGGAACGCACGTTGTAACGCTTGATGGGAGTCGTGCTGGCCGCCTTGGCTCCAGGTTCAACACACGCGCAGTCGTTATCGGGAATCCGATAGGCGGTTTTCATCCAAAAGTTCTCCAGCGTATTGTCGATGACCGTAATTTCATCGACGTGTTTGACCCAGTACGTGCCATAGTAACCCGGCACGATGAGGCGCAACGGAAAACCGTTGAGCATCGGCAACGGTTCGCCATTCATCTCATAAGCCAGCAGGACTTCCCCATCCATGGCGTGATCAACGTCCAACGCTTTGATAAAATCGGGCGTCGTTTCCAGGACTGGCTTATCAAGTCCTTTGAATGTTACCTGCTTCGCCGTGGGTTTAAGCCCCGCTTTGGCCAGCAGGTCCTTTAGCCGGACGCCTCTCCAACGCGCGTTGCCCATGCCTCCATTGCCCATCTGCCCGCCGCCGACTCGCGGTTGGCTAAAGCCACGGCTGTTTCCCGAACATTGCAACACGGCTACAATATCGACTGGATCGAAAGATTGCAACTCAGTCAGTGAGAAGGAATGCGGCGTGTTGACGGAGCCTTTGACCTGCACGCGGAAAGCCCCCGAATCTATTTCCGTTGGAATGCCCGCCAAATGATACCGGACAAAAAAGGCGTCATTGGGGGTGATGATTCCCTCATTGAAGACGGAAAATGGAGTTTCCAATTGCGGCGGCCGAGTGGTCAACCGAATCATGGGCCGCTTCTGCGGATACTTCACCACCTCCCGGCGTCCATTGGCAAACGGAAGATTGATCGCGCTCTGCGCGATCAATATTCGCGACGAGAGGACGGCTCCGCCGGCTGCCAGCAGTCCGGCGGACCGTAGAAAGGCGCGGCGATCCAATTGTAGGGACATTTCAAATCAATGCTAACGGGGCGCGGGCGCATGCGCGAGCTGTCTTGTCTGCATTATTTGGAATCCGTGACTATGGGCTGGCCCGCTTCTTTCCAGGCTCTAAAGCCCCCATCAATCGCGACCGCGTGCTCGAAGCCATTGGCCTCAAAGTATTCCAAGGCACGAACAGTGCGGTAATGGCCAACCGCGCTATGAACAAGATACCATTTGCTTTTGTCAGTGATTGTCGCCAGCACATCCTTATAGGTTGCATCATCCGTCAGATTGTAATTCTTTGCGTTGGCCAGATGTCCCGCCGCGAACTCGCTTGGCGAGCGCGCATCGATAATGACGGCATCAGGATGTTCGGCCAGAAATTTCACCGCGTCGGCCACGGAAATATCCTTGTAATGGGTCTCATTGACTATCTTATGGCCGTTCTCGTCGTAGCCCGGCTTCGGAGCGACAACCGCCACTGCCGTTGCTTCGGTTTGGTCGCCGGCATTTTTGGCCAGCCATTCGCGCGATTGGGTTTCGCCGTTGCGAACCGTTTCGATCTTGCCGGTAATCTGGCCCGCCGCAACAGTTCCAGTGTAAGTAGTACTGATTGTATTCCCATTGAACACGCGAACCACGGCGAAGGAGATGTTGTTGCCGTCCACTTTGCCGTCCGTTATCTGCGTGACCGCAGGCTTGCCATCGCGGCCCGGCGCGGAAATTTTGCCGGTCAATTGCGAGCCGTCGGTTTTTAGGGAAAGCACGTTTTCCCGCGTGGCGCCGCCGTTGCGTCCAGGCGTGGTCCAAATCCAATTGCCGTCGGCGTCCGCCGCCTGGAGCGTTGGGCCGATCAGCAGAAGCGCGCCGGCCAGGTATTTGAGCAGAGATGCGGTTTGTTTTTTCATATTCTTGATTTTCAAGTTAAGCCAGAATTTTATCGTGAACTTCGCCATAAACGTCGGTCAGCCGGAAATCGCGGCCGCCGTAGCGATAGGTCAATTTTTCATGGTCAAGTCCGAAGATGTGCAGCATGGTCGCGTGCAGATCGTGATAATCCATGCGGCCATCAACAGAATTGATGCCGTAATCGTCGGTCGCGCCGTAGGAAAAACCAGGCTTCACACCGCCGCCCGCCATCCACATGGTCCAGCCTTTGGTGCTGTGATCGCGGCCATCGGGTTTTGGACTGTCCGACGTTCGCCCGAATTCCCCGCCCCAGAGGACAAGGGTGTCTTTGAGCATTCCACGTTGCTTCAAGTCTGTGAGCAGCGCGGAAATCGGTTGATCCACCGCGCGAGTGCTTTTCTTGAGGCCGGCGTAGAGTTGGCCATGATGATCCCAGTCGTCGTAGCAAACTTCGATGAAGCGCACGCCGGCTTGGGCGAAGCGGCGCGCCAGCAGGCACTGCCTGGCGAAGTCGTCCGTCTCATCTTTGTTGACGCCATAGAGATCCAGCGTCGCCTGCGACTCCTTGGAAATATCCGTCACCTCGGGGACCTCGGCCTGCATTTTGAACGCAAGCTCGTAGGATTGAATCACGCCTTCGACTTGATGATCCAAGGTGCCTTTCTTGAGCAGGTCATGGTTTAGCTCCTGCACGAAGTCGAGCTCCTTGCGCTGGGCCTTGGCCGTGAGGTTCGCGTTCTTGATGTTGTTGATGCTGCAGTTATTGATGTCCGTTTTGGATTCGCCGATGCGCGTGGCAGAAAAGACGGACGGCAAAAAGCCGGACTCGTAGGATTGTCCGCCGCCGATGGAAAGCGCCGGTTTGATGGTCACAAAACCAGGCAAGTTTTGATTTTCCGTGCCCAATCCGTAGAGCAGCCACGAACCCATGGAAGGCCGGACAAATACCGGGCTGCCCGTGTGCATGGCCGGCCACGCCTGTGGATGCAGCGCGGGCGCGTTGGTCCACAGACCGTGCAGGAAGCACAGTTCGTCGGCATGAGTCGCGACGTTTGGAAACAATTCCGAAATCCATTTTCCACTTTGGCCGTATTGTTTGAACTTAAACGGCGAACCCAAATACTGGCGGTCTTCGTTGTCCTTGGACTGTTTCCCGTCGTCCGTTTGAAGCTTCACCTTGTAATCAAAAGTGTCCACGTGCGATGGCGCGCCCTCCATGCCGAGAAAGATGATCCGCTTGGCCCGCGGCGCGAAGTGCGGCTTCTTTGGAAGAAGCAGACTGCTATCGGCGGCGCCGTCGATCACTTGGCCACCGGCTTGAGTTGCGGCCAAGGCCGACTGCGCTGCCAGCCCGGCAAAGGCCATGTAGCCAAAACCTGTGGTCAGCGTCTTTAACATTTGGCGGCGCGTGTAAACTCCGGGGATGACTCCGTCGCAGCGTTGAGGATAATGTGTCTTGTTCATAATAATGGATTTGTATTGTGCGGTTTCGATTCACTGGAGGTATCGAAATTCAGCGCTGCCAAACAGCGCCTGAGTGAACAGCGTCAGAGCTCCTTCCTGCGGCGTGGCCGGTATTTCAGGCAACGCCTGATGGAAAACTTTAGGTTGGGCAATGCCTGGCGCAAGTTTGCCTACCACGATGTCACTGGCGGATCCAGGTCCTTTAAATGTGCGCGGGCGCCGGAATCCACCAGGCCCTCCCCCGCCGCCGCCGAAGTTGCCACCGGCGTCCCCCGAGGCAGTCATTGTATTCGTAGCTGGACCAGGAGTTGCGGCGGCGGAAGCCAGATTGGTCGCAGCCGCCGAAGCATCGGTCGGCGGCACAGATGCAGGTGCGCCGATTGAAGCCAGGGCAATAGGCGCTGTCTTGGAGGCCGGTTCATCGAGAGGGGCTGCCACGGGCAATGTTGCGGCGGCAACCCCGGTTTCCGGTTCTGGCGTCGAAGTCCTCTCCACAACCTGTTCCGGCGAGGCCTCGGCAAGCAAACTGGCTTCCGCCTTGATAAATTTGGCGGCGCGCTTGACTTCGACCGAAGTTGGCTGGCGCTGAAAAACCGCCAGATAAGCCCGCTGGATTCGTTCCTTGTCGGACAAATTTTTATCTCCAATCAACTGCCGCGCCAAATGCAGCGCCTCGTCCTGCACAAACGCATTGTTCATCAGGAACAGTTCCTGGCTCGGCGAAGTTGTTTCTTCGCGATGCGCGCCGACCAGATTCGGATTCGGCAAATCGAACAGCGACAGCGATTCCGGCACCATGTCCCGCGGCACGGGCAGATAAACGCTGCGCTTGTAATAGTGCTGCGGCAGATCGCTTTCCCAAATATTCACGCCATAGTAGCCGTCCCCGAATTCAGCGGTGAGACTGTTGGTCGGCGGCGCCGTATCGAGTCGTCCACTTGCGGCCAAAATCGAATCTCGCAGTTGCTCGGCCTTGAGCCGGCGCGGCGCCGCGCGCCAGATCAAGGTGTCCCCCGGATCCGCCTCCTCTGCTTTCGCGTCAACGTCGCTGCTTAACTGATAAGTGCGAGTCAAAACGAGCGAACGCACAACCT
>PLIU01000453.1 GCA_003140095.1 Verrucomicrobiales bacterium
TGACTGGGTCGGACTGAGGTTGGCCAGGTGGGTTTGATCGGACTGTATTCCACCAGCCTTTTGCGCCACCGTGTGTCCCATTTCAGGACACATTCCCACCTCCGCAGGTTTGATTTGGTTTGATTTGGTTTGATTCACCTTGATTCTCGCACGGCCAAGGGAATAGCCGAGAAAATCCATAAGTCACACAGCAACAATATCTTCTGGCGTAGCCGCCGACGTAAGGAGGCGGAGGACAGACCAGCAAGCAGGTTTGATTTGGTTTGATTGGCCCGGAATCGCACCCGTTGCGCCTGATGCCTCTCCCCCCAAAGCTGCCACAACTGCCGCGCCCCATCCAAAACCGTCTTTTGCCTGCAAGGGTCGGCTGGCATTCTTCCGCCTCCCGCAACAGCCGGGCCAGCGCCATGGCCATCGGCGCAGCTAGCTCGGCGCTCCTCCAAGCCAATCTCCCCGGCTTGCTCTTCCAGGTCGCTCGACATCTCCGTTACGCCCTTTTTATAGTTCTCATCGCAATTACTATCCTACGAATGCCCAATTCCGCAAGTGTCGCGGCATCCGTCCAACATCAATTGAATCTTGACCCGGAAGAACGGAAATGGTCATTGGACTCATGTTGAACGCATCAGAATTTATTGCGACTTTAATTCCGCCGGCCAGCCCGGATCTTTTTCGGTTTATTTTGATGCCTGTTCGCTAGCGGCCTTTTGTCCTTCATGCCGGTTTCACGGCACACCACCAAGCCGGTAAATTATGTCCCAAGCCAGACCAAACCGATTTTCCATTATTCTCATACTTGGCGCGCTCTCCACCATCAGCCCGTTTGCCATCGATATGTATCTGCCGGCTTTCCCCGAGATCGCCGCCGCGTTGCACACTTCCACCGCCAGAATCGCCCTTTCCCTTTCCAGCTATTTTGCCGGACTCGCCGTCGGCCAGCTTTTTTACGGACCGCTGCTGGACCGCTTTGGCCGCAAACCGCCGTTGTACGCGGGATTGATTTTGTTCGTGGCGGCGTCCCTGTTTTGCCTGCCTTCGCGCACGGTGGAATGGCTGGTGGCCATGCGATTCGTGCAGGCATTGGGCGGATGCGCGGCCCAAGTTGCCGCCATGGCCATGGTGCGCGATTTCTTCCCGGTGCATGAAACCGCCAAAATCATTTCCCTGCTGATTTTGATTCTGGGTGTTTCGCCGCTCCTGGCCCCGACTGTCGGCGGCTTTGTCGCGGTGCATTTGGGATGGCAATGGGTGTTTATCGTTCTGGCCTCGTTCGTGCTCCTGATGCTGGCGGTTTCCTTCTGGTGCCTGCCCGATGGATATCCGGCCGATGACAGCATTTCGCTTCGGCCGCTGCCCATTTTGCGCAATTTTGCCGCGGTCTTGAAAGAGCCGCAATTCATCACTTATGCGCTGGCCGGCGCATTTGCCTTCTCCGGTTTGCTGGTTTATGTGGCCGGTTCGCCCATTATTTTCATGGAAGTGTTCCACGTCAGCGCGCGCACTTTCGGCGCTATTTTTGCCGGATTATCCATCGGTTTCATCGGCAGCAACCAGATCAATGTCCTGCTGCTGCGCAAGTTTTCCAGCGAGCAGATTTTTCGCGGGGCGTTGTTGGTGGAATGTCCTGCGGCGCTGCTGTTTTTGGTTGGCACAATTTGCGGCTGGTTCGGTTTGGGAATAACGCTGGCGCTGCTTTTCATCTTGCTATCCACCCTCGGCTTGGCCTACCCAAACGCCGCGGCGCTGGCACTGGCGCCTTTTGACCGCAACATTGGCAGCGCCTCCGCCATGCTCGGCTTCCTGCAAATCGGCGTCTCCGGTCTCGCATCCGCAAGCATCGGCATCTTTGATTCACACCGTATGCTGCCGGTAGTTCTCATCCTGGCCGCGACATCATGGATCGGCCTGGCGATTTTGCTCGTCGGCCAACGAAGCATTCCCCGCCTGCGTTTCATCGAAGAAAAAGGCTCCGCCCCGCTTCCGCACTGAGTTCGGTTCATTGCTTCTTCGCCGGGGCGCGTATGAACGTCGAGTTGTATGGATGCTGGCCGAGACACAAAGCTACGCCGATCTCTTCATCGCTCAGGTCTGCATGGTAGCACGGCAGGGATCAAGCTGGCGAATGCCTTTTTTGAGTGCGGGTCTTCATTTGATTCCCTTGACCCAGTTCATCGTACAAATCGATGGTAAGTCTGTTTTTATCAATTTGCCCGCCGATCAGCAGTCTGCGAAGGTAGCAGGCATGAACTTGAGCGTGTCTGCCGAAACAATCTGGTTGTCAACAAGTGCTGTGGATCATGAAACCTGACCCCAATCTGGCGCCGGAAAATCGGCAACGCGGCTTCTGGTGGCTGTTCGTCACGCAATTCCAGGGCGCGTTCAGCGACAACGTCCTGAAATGGCTGGTCATTTCGCTGATCACAGGCATGGGGTTCTCCAATGACAAACGCGACCAGCTTGTCGGCGTGGTGCTCGCTGTGTTCGCGCTGCCGTTCATTCTTTTTTCCATGGCCGGCGGTTATTTCGCGGACCGTTTTAGCAAACGTTCCGTCACCATCGGCATCAAGGTGTTTGAAATTTTTGTCATGCTGCTGGCGCTGGGCGGGCTGGCGGCCAATCAGCTCTACCTGTCCATCGCCTGCGTTTTCTTGATGGAGGTGCATAGCGCGATTTTCGGCCCGTCCAAATATGGCCTGCTGCCGGAACTGCTGCCAGAAAGAAAACTTTCCTGGGGCAATGGCGTCCTCGAACTCGGCACGTTTATCTCCATCATCGGCGGAACCGTCGTCGGCGCGTCGCTGTGCAAAACATTTGCCGGACGACAGGTCTGGTCCGGCGTGGTGCTGGTCGTGCTGGCGGGATTCGGACTTTGCACCAGCTTGGGCATCAGCAAGGTGCCCGCTGCCGATCCGCTAAAAAAATTCCGCCCCAACTTTCTGGCGGACTTGTGGGGGCAGATCAAACTGATTCGCAAAGATCGCGTGCTCTGGCTGGCCACGCTGGGCAACACTTACTTCTTCACCATCGCGGCGCTGATTCAATCCCTCATTGTCATCTACGCCAAAGACGTGCTCAATCTTTCTGATCCGCAGCAGAGCAGTTATCTCCAGGCTGCGACGGCCATTGGCATTGGTTTGGGCAGTTTCGCCGCGGGTTATCTTTCCGGTGGCAAGATCGAATACGGCCTGATCCCGCTGGGTTCCATGGGGATGACGGTAATGGCCGCGTTGCTCGGGCGGCGCGGACTCTCCTTTGCCCACGTGGCGGTCGATTTGTCCCTGCTGGGTTTCTTCGGCGGATTTTTCATCGTCCCCATTGCGGCGTTGCTCCAGCATCGTCCGGAGCGGGAAAGCAAAGGGGGTGTGCTGGCGGCGGCCAATTTGCTTTCGTTTGTGGGCATAGAAGCGGCGGCTGGCATTTATTTCCTGGTTACCGTCGTTCTGCATCTGAGTCCGTCCATCGTTTTCGTGCTCACCGCGGTGGCGACGCTGGCTGGAACGATTTACGTGGTGTGGCTCCTGCCCGACGCGTTGCTGCGGTTTGGTCTCTGGCTGCTCACCCGGACGCTTTACCGGGTGCGCGTGCTCGGCCGCGACAATATTCCCGAGAGAGGCGGGGCTTTGTTCGTCTGCAATCACGTTTCCTTCGTGGACGCGCTCTTGCTCATCGCTTCCACGGACCGGCATGTGCGGTTTGTCATGTTCGCCGGGATTTACGAGTTGCCCTACATAAAGCCCTTCGCGCGCATCCTTGGAGCCATTCCCATTTCATCCACGCAGCGGCCGCGCGACATGCTCAAATCGCTTCAAGCCGCCGGCGAGGCCATCCGCGCCGGTGACGTGGTTTGCATTTTCGCCGAGGGCCAAATCACGCGGATCGGGCAGTTGCTGCCCTTTCACCGCGGGATGGAACAGATCATGAAGGAGGTGGAGGCGCCGATCGTGCCTGTCGCGCTCGACGGCGTGTGGGGCAGCATCTTCAGTTTTGAGAAGCGGCGTTTCGTGTGGAAGTGGCCGCGGCGCATTCCGTATCCGATTACGGTGAGCTTCGGTCCGCCCATGCCGCCGCGCGCCACGGCATCTGAGGTGCGCCAGGCCGTGCAGGAATTGCTGGCGTCGGCGTGGACTCATCGCCGCGAGCACATGCGGCCGTTGCCGGGCGCGTTTGTGCGCGCGGCGCGGCGGCATCCATTTCGCTTGGCCATGGCCGACTCGCAGTCCCCCAAAGTGAGTTTTGGTTCGGCGCTGGTGAAAGCGATCTTTCTGGCGCGGCGATTGAAAATGGTTTGGGCCGGCCAGAAAATGGTCGGACTGCTCTTACCGCCCTCCGCGCCAGGGGCGCTGGTGAATTTTGCGGCGATGCTGCTCGGCAAAGTGCCGGTGAACCTGAACTACACTCTCTCGGATCAATCCCTCGCTGCGTGCATCCGCCAGTGCGAAATAAAAACCGTCGTGACGTCGAAAGCCTTTCTGGAAAAGGTGAAACTCACAGTGCCGTGCGAGCTGGTGTTCATCGAGGAACGCGCGGCGCGTCCAAGCGCGGCGGAAAAACTCGTCGCGTTTTTCATGGCTTGGATGTTGCCCGTGGGTTGGTTGGAGCGGGCGTTGGGGAGCGCGAAGAAAGTGGAGCTGGACGATCTGGGGACGGTCATTTTCTCCAGCGGCAGCACGGGTGAACCCAAAGGTGTCATGCTGAGCCATTACAACATCGTTTCGAACATCGAGCAGATGGAACAAGTGTTCAGCTTGGACGGGCGGGATCGTTTCCTGGGCGTGCTGCCGTTTTTCCATTCGTTCGGTTTTACCGGCACACTGTGTCTGCCGGCGGTGTTGGGTGTGGGGGCTGTTTATCACGCCAATCCGCTCGATGCCAAGACGATTGGCCAGTTGGTCTGCGAGCACAAAGTGACGTTCCTGCTGGCCACGCCGACGTTTTTGCAGCTCTACATGCGCGGTTGCACGCCGGAGCAGTTCGGCAGCGTGCGCGTGGTGGCGGTGAGCGCGGAAAAGCTGCCCGAGCGGCTGGCGTCCGCGTTCGAGGAGCAGTTCGGCGTCCGGCCCTTCGAGGCTTACGGCAGCACCGAGTGTGCGCCGGCGGTGGCGGTCAACACGCATGATTTTCGTTCGGCGGGTTTTCACCAAGTTGGAGTCAAGCGCGGCAGGATTGGCCATCCGTTGCCTGGCATTTGCGTGCGCATCGTGGACGCGGAGACGCAACAACCCGTGCCGCTGGGTCAATCGGGTCTGCTGCTGGTGCGCGGCCCAAATGTGATGCAGGGTTATCTCGGCCACCCGGAGAAGACGGCAGAAGTCCTGCGCGACGGCTGGTATGTCACTGGCGACATCGCCGCGCTGGACGAGGATGGATTCCTCCAGATTACCGATCGCCTGAGCCGCTTCAGCAAGATCGGCGGAGAGATGGTCCCGCACATTCGCGTCGAGGAAAAGCTGCAGGAACTGGCCGGAGGGACGGAACAATGCTTCGTGGTAACCGGCGTGCCCGACGAAAAGAAAGGTGAACGGCTGGTGGTATTGCACAAACTGGCCGAAGCGAAATGGACGGAACTCTGCACGAGGCTGCCGCAGCTAGATTTGCCCAATCTCTGGAAGCCGCGCGCCGACCAGTTCTATCATGTGGATGCGTTGCCGATGCTCGGCACGGGCAAACTGGACCTGCGCAAGATTCGCGAACTGGCGGTGCAGTTCTCGAAAGGAGAAACGGGCGTATGAATTGCCGCCGGATTGTTTTATAGAGATGCAAAACGTCATCATTGCCAAAGCCTATCGCTTCGTGCCGCCGCGTTTCAGCCCGTTTTGGGCGCGAATTATCCAGTGGTATCTGCCCACGTTTCTGCGCAAGAGCTTCGGCATCACTTCGTGGGAGTGCGTCCACGCGGAGCGCCTGGCCGCTTCTCTGAAGGCCGGATGCGGCGTGCTGTTGGCCTCCAACCACTGCCGGCCCTGTGACCCGGCGGTTTTGGGACTGCTCTCGCGCGAGGTTGGCCGGCCGTTCCATGTCATGGCCAGTTGGCATCTCTTCATGCAAAGCCGCGCGCAGTCCTTTCTTTTGCCGCGCCTCGGTGGCTTCAGCGTTTATCGCGAAGGATTGGATCGCGAATCGCTCAAATGCGCCACTCGCATTCTGGCCGAGGCCCGATTTCCCCTGATCATTTTTCCCGAGGGCTTTGTCACCCGCAATAACGACCGGCTGATGAACTTGATGGATGGCGTTGCGTTTCTGGCGCGTGCGGCGGCCAAACAACGGGCTGCTTCTCCCCCGCCGGGCAAGGTCGTCCTGCATCCGGTATTTGTCCGCTACTTTTTCGAAGGCGACCTCGCGGGGACCATCGCGCCAGTCTTGCGGGAAATCGAAGCCCGCTTGTCCTGGCGGCCGCAGAGTCATCTGCCCCTGCGCGAAAGGATTGTTAAAGCCGGACACGCTTTGCTCGCGCTCAAGGAAATGGAATACCTGGGGGCGACCCAATCCGGCGGAGCGTGGGAACGGCTGCCGCGTCTGCTGGATCATCTGCTGGAACCGCTGGAGCGGGAATGGACCGGTGGCCGCCGAGAACCCGATCCGATGACGCGGATCAAGCGTCTGCGCACGGCCATCCTGCCGGAAATGGTTCATGGCGAACTCTCCGAGGAAGAAGGCGCGCGCCGCTGGCGGGAGTTGGCGGATTTGTATGTCGCCCAGCAATTGCATTGTTACTCGGGTGATTACCTCGCCGATGCGCCGACGCCCGAGCGCCTGCTGGAAACGGTGGAGCGTTACGAGGAAGACCTGACCGACATGGCCCGCCCGCACGCGCCGATTCATGCCGTCATCTCCGTCGGCGAAGCCATCGAAGCAACATCAACGCGGGATCGCAGTGGCGAGAGTGACCCCGTTGCGAACGAACTCCGACGGCAACTCGAACTGATGCTCGAGGAAAGCAAAACCCGCCGGCGCACTTGACACCATGACACCTATCCTTGCATTACTGCACTGGTCCCGCATTGGTCTCCGCGCCGGCGTCGTCGCCGGGGCCTTGGTCGCTTGGTTCTGGACGCAATCGTTGCTCGCGCGCAAGTCCGCGGCAAAGGAGGGTATCGGTGATGTGGTCCATGATCTGACGGCTCGCTGGAACCGCTACTTCTTCACCCATGATCGCGCCGCCAATGCGGCCCTGATCGTTAGTTCGACTTTCATTGACCTGTTTGGTCTCTCCCTCATCGGCGCGGCGATCTTCGGCTCCACTTTTGCGCCGTTTCTGGCCATCCTGATCCTTTTCGGCTTGCGGCAACTCTGCCAGTGTCTCTGCACCCTGCCGCCGCCGCCCGGCATGATCTGGAGAAACCCGGGGTTCCCCGCGCTGCTGGTGACTTACTCCGTGGGCAACGACTTCTTCTTCTCCGGCCACACCGCGTTGGCCGTGCTCGGAGCCATTGAGGCGGCGTATTTCGGACCGGCGTGGCTGGCGGTCATCGCGGCGTCCATCGCGCTGGGAGAAATGCTCATCGTGCTGGTGTTGCGGGCGCACTACACCATGGATGTCGTGGCGGGCGCGTTGGCGGCGTTCCTCGCCGCGGAGATGGCAGGCAGATTGTCGCCCGCGTTGGATGCGTGGTTGCGATGATCTTCCACGGAGACTCAATTCACTATCTCCTTCATTCAATGTGCGTCCGCCGACGGGGCAGCGGGTGGCGCGACCTTGCGCAGGAACGCGAATGAAGAACAATTTCGAACATGCTGCATATGTTGGCAATCCTAGTCAATCAAAAATCGCCTGAAAAACTAAAATCCGAAAAGCTCGAAAAAGCTGTAGTGCTGTAGTGAGTCAATACTACAGTTTAAGCCAATGGGCAGCCCGTTAAACTTGATTTGCCCAGTCGCCTTTTGCCGCGGGGGGACTCTTCCCAACCACAGTGCGGCAAGTTTGTTCGCCAGGAACAGCTATGCAGGAGGCGAAAGCAAGACTTTGTCAACCGCTCCGTATTGACTGCGGGGGGCCTTTTGCATTTGAGATTTTTCGCGGATGCTTGGCGCAATCGGGCCTTTCATAGTCCTGCCGCCAAATACGGAGAAGTGGAGGCGCGCCAAGTCTTTGAGCATGTGCGCGATTTTATGCAACTTTTAGCTACTAGGTTATCCGAGAAATGAGCGTTTCTCTTACCCATTCTGATAAATTCTTGTTGGCCGTCTTGGCTATGGTTTCTATAGCAACCAACTCGTCAGGCGACATTCTGGCTCTAACCATACAACTCTTAGCTTCCCCTTTCGGGAGCTTCGGGCGACCGATTCTTGAAGATTTTTGTTTATGTGGCACAAAAATAGATTTTGACATAATTCACTTTCTGTGGCACAGTAACGCCACAATTAAGTTATGGCAAACAATTTAAATACTGAAAAGCTGTCGGGGCGGCTTGACAAAGTTCATGCCCGTGGCAAATAATCAAGCTCACTGTGCGAGACAGTGCGATCAAACTCACTCCGGCCCTCCTCGGCGTTCTGCTGCTGGCTCCGCTGGCCGCGCTTCGCGGCGCCGATTCGCCCGCGGCCCCGGAAAACGAGCCGCCGCCTCTGATCAAACCGGCGGAACCGACCGGAACAGGTTTGCTTCTTCAGCCGCCGTTGGATTTGTCCGAGTTTACGACGGAGAAATTCGTGGGGCTCAGTTCAACGGTCGGCACGAATCGGATACATAAGAAGTGGACTTCCCCCGTCGTTACCCTGCCGCCGCATACGCGCGGCGAAGTGCATGGCCTGACCGAGCGGGAGGTGAAGGACTACATGGTGCAAGTGCGCCGGCTCTTTGACGAGGGGGCGGCCAATCCCGTTTCAGACGCGGGGTTGATCAGCACGCAGGAAAATGTGATACGCAGACCCATGCTCAATCATATATCGGCGTTTTCCAATGCGGTGGCCCGTGTGTATTTGCTCGTGCAAAAGACTTCCACAGACGAGGATTGGGGATATTTTTCCATCGTGCAAGATCTCACGACGGACCCGCCCGCGGATTATTTCGCCGATCTCAATGGCCAGGAAATTAAATTTGAGGGCGCCAATTGTTACAAATGCCATTCCTCCGGCCCGCTCGCCATTCACCCGGCTCGTGGCGACCTGGTGAACGACCCGCCGTTGGCGGCCGCCATCAGCGAACACATCGCTCAGCAACCGCTTTCGCGTTTTCACTTCCCCAAAGGCGAGGTCCCGCCGGACTATGGCAAGCCTTTGACGCTGAGATTTTGCGCGAAATGCCATGATGCGGACGGATATCGGCTACCGCTGTTCAGAGTGCATTCGCATCCCATTCGTGTTCTGGTTGACTTCGGATACATGCCTCCTAAGCGTCGCCTCAATCCCAGTGAGGTCGCGCAGCTAAAGGCGTGGCTGGAGCAGAAACCTTAAATGTTTCAAAAGACTTCGCCGCGTTTAGGAGGCACGCTCCTCGTGCCCGATCATGGCCGCCAATTGGCCGTCAGCCGCAGCCGCCACATCGTCACTGAGCGGGCCGGAATCCCAGTGGACGTGATTTGATCGGCCAGTCTCCGCTACTAATGCGCCTTGGTCCCCCAACGCGCCGTGCCACTTTCCTTTGAGGTTTGACTTCAGCCCGTGAAACATTTATGTTTCACGCAAATGAGCGCCAATGCCGCCACTATCCGCGAATTGCGGACCGACTTCCGCTCGGTGAAACGAAAAATCGAACAGCACGGCGAGGTGACGATCACCGATCACGGCCAGCCGTCCTACGTTCTCAGGTCTTTGCCGCCGCCCGCCAAAATGAAGGCGTCGGCGCGCGATTACTATGCGCGACTATTAAAGCGCCAACCTAAGGCGCTTTCGCCCAAGGAAACCCGCCGGTTTTGGGAGGAAGAACGCCATTGAGAGCTGGAAAGGTTTATGTCGATCCCAGCGGGTTGGCGCGGCTGTACATTCACCAGGCCGGTTCTCGTGAGATGTCCGTCTGGCGCAGGAGAATCGGCGGAACTTTGGCGGTCACCCATCATGGCCGCACAGAAATCATCAATGCCATTTGAACCCACCGACTTTAGCCGGTGCGGCTCTAGTCCCAGTCGCAGATCTTGACATCGTTTGGAGAGGGGGCGCCTTTGCCGGTTTCGACAAGCGACTTTAAGCTCATCAGATAGCCCCCCCACTTGGTGCTGCAATGATGCATGAACTCCACCGGCTCCTTCCAACCTTGGTGTTTGAAGAGGACCGTGGTATAGTCGCCTTCCTGTTTGAGCTCCCAATTTACCTTTGTGCCGATCCATTCAGCGGGGCCCTCGACCACTTCCCAAAGCACGCGCTTGGCGGGATGAAGCTCAAGGATCTTCATGTCGAAACCGCCGCCCTCAAAGCGGAATTGGAGCACTCCGCCTACATTGCTTTCCCCTTGCGTGTTGGTCGTCCACCAGGCGGAAAGGCCTTCACGCGTGGTCAATGCCTTATAGGTATTGTCCGGGGACGACGATTTAATTCCGATCCTGTGTAGTATATCTGCCATATGCGATTCCTTATTTATGGTTGACCGCTCGCCTGACCAACTGAGTTGTTTTGTTTAATCATACGAAGAGCGAGCAGTCGTCTTGCAGCAATGAAAACCAATGACGCCACGCACAATACCACAAGCATCGCGCGCAGGTACGTGGCGGCCGGCAAAGAGATCCCGATGCCGGTCGCGAGGGCCAGATACGCCGCCACACAGGCGGGACACTTGGGAAGGAGTGCCAGCGTGACGCTCGGAACGATCCAGCCAGCGATCTCCCCGCCAGGGCGCAACCGCGACGCGGGCCGACGAGCGTCGCCGCCGGCTCGCGTCTTGATCTGGCAGCAGTGGCGAGCGTTCACGCGTGCGCCTCCACCGATCCACAGCCGCAGGTCGCGGACGACGGCGACGCCGTCTCCGGCCAATAGGGTTTGTCCGCATCGGCAAACTCGTTGGTGCCATAACGATCATGGTACCGGACCCATTCCATCGGGAAGCCCAGGTGGTTCTCGTCGCGGCCCTTGGGCGCCAGGTCAAGATGACCGTAGGTGCCCACGAGTGCCTCGAGGCCGCGCCCGTAAGTGGAGTAGGTATGGAAGACGCCGCCGGCGGCGTCCTTGTAGAAGACGCTGAGACCCGGCGCCTCCGCGCTGGGAAACTCCTGCATCGTGTAGTTGTAGTTTACCTTGCCCTCCGCGATCTCCTCCTTGGTGAACGACACGTGGAAGTCAGCGTTGAAATCGCCGCCGTAGGACGACACCCACTTGAAGCGCCAGCCCATACGTTTCTGGAACGCCTCTATTTTGGCCAGCGGCGCCCGTGAGACCGTCACCATCGTGACGTCGCGGGCTGCCAGGTGTGGGAGCGCGCCGTCGATATGGTCGGACAGGAACGAGCAGCTTGGACAGCCCTCGTGCCAATCCGGTCCGAACATGAAGTGGTAGATGACCAGTTGGTTGCGCCCGGCGAATAGATCCGCCAGCGTTACCTTGCCGCCGGGGGCATCGAAAACGTAGTTTTTGTTGACCTTAACCCAGGGCAGTTTGCGCCGTTCGGCGCTCAACTGGTCGCGTAGCCGGGTGGATTCCTTCTCCTTTTTCAGCAGCTCCTTGCGGGCTGCAATCCATTCCTCTTGCGATACGATGTTGTGTTCTTGCTTCAGATTTTGCGGTTCAGACATATTTGCTTTTGTGCTCATATAATTACCTTTCGTTATTCGCTGATCCCGCGCCTGCGGGACCAACCGTTGTCAGTTTTAATCAGTTTCAGCCGTACGACGAACGAGCAGTCGCATTTCGGACATCCGTGGCTGAAAAAATCCGGCTTTGAAAGA
The DNA here is from genome assembly GCA_003140095.1 of Verrucomicrobiales bacterium. Taxonomy (GTDB): domain Bacteria; phylum Verrucomicrobiota; class Verrucomicrobiia; order Limisphaerales; family Palsa-1400; genus Palsa-1400. The sequence continues at coordinate 11,808 of PLIU01000453.1, forward strand.
CGGCGCGTCATGCTTTCTCCGCAAAGTTCGCAAAACTTTCCACAATTTTGCCCCATCCCCGCGCGTGACTATCCCGGCTCTCCACTGTGGCGAACCGGCTATGCGTCAGCACGAACTCCGTCTGCTCGCCGCGCTTGAGAAATTCCACCGTGATCAGCGACGGCTTCCCCTCCACCTCGCCAAACTCCGCGCCGCTCCCATCCTTCTCCCAATCCCATGTGTAAACCAGCCGTTCCGGCGGCTTGACCTCCTTGAACACCCCCACCGCCGTAAAAAATTCCCCGTCCGGCATCTTCATCTGAATGCGGTATTTTCCGCCAACCCGTAAATCCATGCTTGCCAGCGGAACCACCATCCCCGGTTCCGGCCGCATCCATTGTTGGATATGTTCGGGCGATGTCCACGCCTGGAACGCCCGCTCCGGCGTCGCGTTCAACACCCGCCTCACGACTAACGTCGCGTCATCCGGCTTCTGGACTTCATTATTTATCGTCGGCATGTTTGTTTTCCTTCTTTTGTAGTTTGTTTAGATAATCCTCAAACCGATCCAAATTCCCCTCCCAAAACTCCCGATACCGATTGATCCACGCCTGCGCTTCCTTCATCGGCTTGGCCTCCAGCGTCAACGAATGCAGCCGCCCCTGCCGACGCCGCCTCACCAACCCCGCCTTCTCCAAAACGATCAAATGTTTCGAGACCGCCGCCAGCGACATCGCATGCGGCCGCGCCAGATCCGTCACGCACTCCTGGCCCTTGGCCAACTGCGCCAAAATCCGCCGCCGCGTCGGATCCGCCAGCGCCCCAAAAGTCCGGTCCAACAACCTTGAACTATATTCAACCATACGGTTGAATATAAAATGAAATAAAAACGAATGCAAATAAATTCTTTAATCTTTGGAAATTTAAAACCACCCGCTCTAATAGCCAGATCGAGATGCGCGGTCGGAATTGCCGATTTTTTGGGTGCCAAATTCCGGCCGCGAACTTAAAATAAAGTCAGAAAAATGGGGTCAGAAAAATGATTTGCAATAAGGTTAACGCTTATGGGGCACGCGGCCTACAGGATACGGCCAAAATTCCAATCCTTTTCAGGCCCGTTCCCCCGACCGGGCGAATTTTGAGACAGGCTCTAAGAATCAGCGCCGGTCTGATGTTGGGTGTTTGTGCTTGGGGGGTTGGTTTGCAGGCCCAGCCGCAGCCTCCTGGAGCGGGCGTGTTGGTGCGGGGGCGGGTTTTGGATCTTGGGAAGCCGGTCGCGGACGCGCGAGTTTTCCTGGCCGGTGATAAAAGTTTCCAGCTTGAGCTCGAAACTCAGGAGGCGCGCACCGCGGCGGACGGGACGTTTGAGTTTTCCCGCGTGCAGGCGAACACGCACTGGCTGATTTTCGGCGCGCTGGCTTCCTTCAAAGACCGCGGCGCGTTGAGAAGCCAACCGATCCCAAGCGGGGACGACGGCACGTCCAATGATCTTGGCGATCTGCTGACCAGGCGCGCCCTGTTTGTGGCCGGACGACTCAAAACCCGATACGGCGAGCGGCCGCCAAGGGGAACCATGCTGAAACTCGTGTTCGATGAATCTGGCGAGAGCGTCACAACGCATCCCGATAGTGAGGGCCGCTTTCGTTTTGACGGACTTTATACGGGTCATGTCAAGATGAGTTTGCAGGCCAGGGAATGGCGCTTGAGCGGCGCCAATGGGAGCGATTCTTTTACCGACGCGAATGATTTGACGGCCACCTTGCTGGCCGACAAGGATGATTTGGAAATTGAAATCGAACGGGACGACAGCCGCGAGGGCGCGCCTGAAGACGAATCGGGCCAGGTCCCGGCAAAGGACGATCCGGCCAGTCATGCTCTGTCCGGCGTCGAGCGTTCACGGGAGGCAGACAACATTCTCGATGGGCAGGTGGTGGATGACGCAACAGGGCGGCTGATACCGAATTTCCGGGTGATTCCCGGCTACCAACCGCCGCTGGCGCCCGCCGAGCCCAAGCCGCTTTGGCAACAAACGCTCCAGCTTTTCGCCAAAAAGGTTGTCAGGCCTTACGAAATGCCCATTTGGGAGCCGAAGCGCGAGGATTTCGCGACCCATGGGGTCTTTGCGCTGGCTTATCGCCCGCTGTCAAGCAAACCGATGTTTCTGATCGAAGCGGAGGGCTACGGGCCTTACGTGAGCGCGCCCGCTTCCAAATCCGCGAAGAACCTGCTGGTGCGGCTCAAGCGAGCCGCGGGACCGAATGGAGTGGTGTTGCTGCCCAACGGCGAGGCGGCCTCCAACGTCATTGTGCTTTACGCCGCCACACATGAAGTCGTGAGCATCAAGGATCAAAGCATCGAAACCGGCACCACGCTCGACCGCCCAAGCCAATTCCGGCAAAGGACGGATCGGCACGGCGCGTTTTCGTTCGAGCTTCGCGCCAACGGCCAAAAACTTTATGTGGCCGATGCAGCCGGCTGGGCCGAAGAAGACGTCCGCGACGGCGGCCACAACTTGAGGATTCGCCTTCGGCCCTGGGCCGTGGTCATCGGGACATTGGTCCAAACCAACGGCTGGCCCATGGGCGGCCTTCACCTTATCGTGCCGTATCCCTTCGATTGGTTATCGGAAGAACCATGGGTCGATTTTCAAAAGGAAACCACCACCGATGCGCAGGGCCGGTTCGAATTCAGAGGGCTGCCTCCGCGCGAGCTGGATATTGTGCGCTGGGCCAGCTTTGGCAGCGTTGCCGGGGAACAGGAGCAGATGTGGTTCGTGGCCCACTCTGGCACCAATGACCTGGGCAAGGTGATTCTCGACAAACCGCCGCCAAGGCCGGCGGCGGAGCGGCTTAAGCAGAAATTGAGGATGGAGCCATGACTACGTGGATCCATATAGCAATCCGCTGGCTGAATCAACGCCGCCGAGGCGAGATTGGGGGATTGATCGTACGGGTGAAGGGGGTACGATAATTGGAAAGCGATTAAATTCCTTGCCCTGGCTGAGGGCTGAGGCGCTCGTTGGCGGCCACAGGCGACAATACGATGAACACACGACTACACGGCATCCTTGGGGCGCTCGTCTTGGTCTCAGGGTGCGGCCCGAACTGGCCGACGCCGCACAACCGATTCCAAGCGACGCCGGCCAACCTGCCGTCGCAAGCATACTCAAGGGCGGAGATTACCGATTTCCAGACGGACTTGATGCTGTTCATCGGCGACCAGCCCGAGCTCAAGCCCCATTTCAACGCCGACGGCTATGACCCGATTCTGCGGTTGCGAAACCGTGGAGATCACGGCCAGGTGCCGCAGGGCGTCGTCAGCGGCAGATGGATGTGGGCCGTCACTCTGCCGAACTATCCGGAGAATCTCTGGCCGCTGGCCTTCGCCCAAGCGAAAAAACTCGGTTGGACTCACTGGTTTCTGCATGTTGCGCGGACGGACATCGGGAATGGTTATCACGGTCTCTACCCGGTTGATGCGGAGTATGCCGCGGGCTGCGGTCAACGGCTCAATCGAGCGTATGCGGCGTTGGTGGCCCATGGTTTCATTCCCGTGGCCGCCGGCGTGGCCCCGGACGCGCCTCCAGCGCCGGGCTTCGACACCTCACAGGTGTTGGTGGCAATGACCGATTGGGACAACTCGAGCCAGGCGGATTGCCGCATCGACGCGATCGCGCGCGCGTTCCCTCGCGCGTTGCTCTACTACGAACTGCCGCAAGGCGAGTTTTTCCCGAAGCCGGACGCCTGCTCGCAAGTGAAGCCGGACGGCGCGAATAGCGGAGCTTGGCTGAGGTCTGTGCAGCAGAGACAACCTCGCTTCACCGGTGTGGTCTATGAAACCGACGATCCCGGCAAGGGGGTAGGGCAGGCCATCGTCCAACTCACCAAGGCGCACGCATTCTGGCGTGAAGTCCAGGAAGTCGGCCCGGAGAGCGACACCTACTGGAAGTTCTGGCGCGGCCTCAGCTTCCAGGATCAGATCCGCTATAATGACACGCTCCTGCGCGCTTGTCCGTGGCTTCGAGGCTACATCAGCGGCGCCACGCCGCATCCGCTGCCCAGCGGCACACCGTGTCCATCTGCCACACTACACCCATGAGAGGTCTTCGATCTCCGTTCACCGGTGCCGCATGGCTGGATTCAGCAAACCGCCGCGCTTCTCCCGAATCCTTAGCCCGACTTGACGGATTC
>PLIU01000357.1 GCA_003140095.1 Verrucomicrobiales bacterium
AGTCACGTTGAAAATGGACCGGAAATATATCGCGCTCTTGAGGGAACAGGCCAAGGCGCTTGGGCGTTCTCAAGCCGCGATCGTGGGCGATTTGATTAAACAGCATCTTGCCCCCAAAAAACGCCGGTCGCTGTATGAACGCGCCAAAGATCTTTGCGGCAGCATCCGCGGCCCAAAAGATTTGTCCACCAGACCGTTGGCCGGCTATGGCCGCGACTAAAGTTTTTCTGGATTCGGGGCCGCTGGTCGGATTTCTGAGTATTCACACAGACGAGGATTTCCTGGCCTATCGGCGCAAAGGCAGAGGAGTCATCCCCTTGCTTGCTCCATTTTAATTCATCCAGGGCCAGAGCTGCTTTCGCCCAAGACCTCGCCCAACCTATCTTTCAAAACAACGTTCTCTTCTCTCCAGATTTCGTTCATATTCTTGGGCCTGACAAAGGCAAACCGCTTCAATCGTGGCCTTGATGATTTTAACGCATCAAGAATTTTACGGCACCGTCAGGCGGAAGAATTGACTCGTCGCCAGTGGCGCAATGACAACCGCGTTCTCGCCGCCAATGACATAGACTGTGTTGGTGACATCGACCCAGGGTGTCAGCCCAAGAACGGAAGTCTGTTCCAGAATGAAATTGGTTAGCGACGCGGGCCAGGCCATCACCGCGGTGTTCGTCGCGGTAAGGAAAATGCGCAACGCGGGCGGGCCCGGATTGGGGATCGCGGCTTTGAAGGCCGCGATCTGCACCAACCAAAGCCCGGAATTCAAGCCGGCTGTCGCGTGGTAAACACCAGTCGCGGCCGCCACCTGGTCCTCGACAATATCGGAGTCGGGCAATGTGATGACCCGCAGCGTGAATCCGCCGCCGGACGATATGAAAGCGTTGGCGGTCATCCCCGCGCCGAAGAGAAGTTCATTCGTCGCCGTGATGGTCACCGGTCCACTGTCGGCGCTGGCGCTGTTGCCGGTGGCGGAGCTGGCCACATCGAAAACGTTTGTTTGACTCAGGCCGGAGTACTCCGCGAGGCGGAGATCAACGTAAGCGGCAGGCTGATCGAAAGTCACGGTGACGGTGGTCATTCCCTCCGCTATGTTCGCCGCGTAGTAAATCGCCTGACTCAGGCCGTTGCCCCTGAACGTCGGCACGGCGATCTGGTACCCATTGGTGGCCGAATCGCCAACCGCAGTGATGCTGGCCACGGTGTCGTTCCACCCGATGGCAAGAATGTTCGCGTTGCCGGCGGTTTGCGCGTTGGGGCAGGCCACCGTGACCTGGGTTTGTGGCGATTGCGGCGTGAAATAATTCTGCTGCACGAACCTGGGCACCGGCGGCGGCGGGGGTGGTGGCGGCGGATTCGGCGGAGGGTTGGTTTCCAACACCAGCACCCAGCCGCCATCGCCGTCGCTGTTGTTGCCGGGCGGAGTGAAGGATTGCGTGCCGCCATTGGTGAAGGGCGATCCGGCAATAAGGGTAAAATTTCCGCTGCTCGGATCGAACCAACGGGTGACCGCCAGTCCGCTCAATTGGGACATGTCAACAACGAATTGCCGGATGATCGGCGTGTAGATGACCACCAGGCTGCCGTCGGGCGTGCGCGCCGCGGTCAGATAGTCGTTATCAGCCACGTAGCCTGTGCTGGAAAACGTGCCGCTGTTGCTGATGACGACTAACTGGTTGGTGTCAGGAACCAGATTGAACCAGGCCCGCGCCTCGAAGAAAGTCTTAAGGTAGCCGATTTCGGTCGCCCCTGGTGTGTCAAGATAATTCTGCCAGCCGCTGACAAACGGCCAGGTGTAATGGTTGCCATACATGAACCCCGTGGAGCCGCTCGTCATGGTCCAATACTCCTGCTGGCGCAGAATCGGCGCCGTCGTGACCGGGCCTTGCAAGCTCTCGAACTCGTAATTGGCCTCGACCAGGAAATTGGGCAGGAAATTGGGCCGATTGTAGTCCAGGAGCAGTTGCGCGTAAGTCGGACAGTAAGTGTAGGTCCCGTTGAGGGTGAGGATGGAATCCCAATTCGTGTCATCCAACGAACTGCTGACAATATAGTCCAGCTCGGATGTTTGCAGGTGGTTGGTGTCCATATCCAGGATTCCGAGCGCCACGGCGCGCACGACGTCGTCGTTGGTGGCAGTCTGCCAGGTTTGAAAATCATTGCCACTAAGCCAGATGATATTGGTGAAGTTTTTGTAGCGATTGCCCAGGAACTGTCCGTAAGCGCGGCATTTGGTGGCGCCATTGTCAATCATCACCGAAAGAAAACTGCCGGTTTCGGCCGGGTCCAGCAGGACTTCAAGGCCCTGCGCCGCCGCCAGTTTGAGCATCGCGTCCACGCGCTCGAAATAGGACTCGTTGGTTGTCGTCAGATCGTACGAGCTGGTGGATGGAATCGTGCCGGTGAAGGGAACGATCCCATCCAGCGTGCTGGCATCCGCGCGGCCTCCGGTGTAGGTGCTGCACAGCAAATTGATCCACATTGAATTGTAGCCATGCGCGTTGCGGTCGGCGAAAAACATCGCCGCGTCGTTGGTCGCCAGGTTCACGATAAGCGACTGCGGCGAATCACCGACGATCAGGCACGGCGCGTTGGCCTGATCCACTAGGTAACGCCCGGTGAGGCTCCGCTTCAATGGATACGCTGGCGCAGCCGGCAACGCATGCGGATTGGCCAAAACCAAAGCCGCCGCAAGACTCGCCAATCTATGTTTGAGAAATTTCACGCCCGCCGCCACATTACCCCGTTTCTTGGAATTTTTCTTCAGGAAACCGCGAAAATTTGAGTCTCCCTTGTGGTGAGAATTGGGTGGCGGCTCGGCTGCGTTGTGCTCTTCGCGCTCTTTTGTGGCCGCCTCAAATGCTCTCTTTACGCTCAGGAGCGGCCCGCTTTGGGATCGGAGGTTGGGACTGGCTTACGCGTCTCTTGAATTCCCGGCAGGCCTCGGCGATGTCCGGGGCGTTGAGGATCGCGGAAACGACGCATATCCTCGTGGCGCCGGCGGCGAGGACTTCGTCCACGTTGCCCAGATTGATGCCGCCGATGGCGAACCACGGAATGGTCACGCGCCCGGCGGCCCAGCGCACGTATTCCAACGTGACCGGCTTGGCGCCGGGCTTGGTGCCGGTCGCATAAACGGGGCCGATGGCAAGGTAGGCCGGCCCCGCCGCCAACGCCCGCATGGCCTGCTCGGGAGCATGGGTGCTCAAACCAATCGCGGGCGCGGAGGGTTCGGCGGCCAATTCGGCGGCCCGCGTGAAACCGGCGTCGAAAAAATCCTCCTGGCCCAGGTGGCATAAATCGGCGCCAAGCTCCCGCGCGAGGCCGTAATGATCGTTGACAACAAAACCGGCGCCGGCCTCAAGCAGGATCGGCTGAATGGCCGCGGCCATGCGGCGAATTTCGGCGGTTTCACTGTTTTTGGCGCGCAGTTGGATCAAGTCCGAGCCGCCCCGGCAAAGCTGGCGCGCAATTTCGGCGGGGTCGCGTCCGCGCAGATAGGCGGTGTCAATAAAAGTGTAAAGCCGGCACTGGTCGAGCGGTCTCATGGAACCGTATCGGATTATTCGATCAATTCCCGCCGCGCGCCGCCGAGCAGTTTTTCCAGAAAATTGGTGGAATAGACACCGCGCCGAAAATTCGGGTCCTGCAGTATCGCCTGCTCGAAGGCGATGGTGGTCTTGATGCCGGTGATCATGTACTCGGAGAGTGACCGGCTCATTTTGTCCATCGCCTCGCGGCGGTCTTTGCCGACGGTGATGAGCTTGCCGATCATCGAGTCGTAGTGGGACGGGATGGTGTAACCGGCATAAACGTGGCTGTCCACGCGCGTGCCGCGTCCGCCGGGCGCGTAATACATCTCCACCCGGCCCGGGCAGGGGCGGAAGTCGTCGAAGGGGTCTTCGGCGTTTATGCGGCACTCGATGGAGTGGCCGCGCAAATGGATGTCGCTTTGGGACAAGCGCAACGGTTCGCCCATGGCGACGGCAATCTGCAGTTTGATCAGGTCGATGCCGGTGACTTCCTCTGTGATGGGATGCTCGACCTGAATGCGCTTGTTGACTTCCAGAAAATAGAACTGGCCCTGTTCATCGACCAGAAATTCAACCGTGCCGGCATTGGAATAATGGGCGACCTCGGCAATGCGGATGGCGGCTTTGCCCATTTTCTTGCGCAGGTCCTTGAACTTGCCGTCGATGAGCGGGGAGGGAGTTTCTTCGACCAGCTTCTGGTTGCGGCGTTGCACCGAACAATCGCGCTCGCCCATATGGATGAGGTTGCCCCGGCTGTCGCCAAAGATTTGAAACTCGATATGGTGGCAGTTCTCGATGAATTTCTCGATATAAACACCCGAATTGCCAAAGGACTTTTCCGCCTCGCTGCGGGCGGTGTGGTAACCCTTGACCAGCGAAATGTCATTGTGGGCCGCGCGCATGCCTCGGCCGCCGCCGCCGGCAATGGCTTTGATCATGACCGGGTAGCCAATGCGCTTGGCCACGACCAAGGCGTCCGGCTCGTTCTCAACGGGGCCTTCGGATCCGGGAGGGGTCGGCACGCCGGCCTTGCGCGCCAGCGCCCGGCTGGCGGCTTTGTCCTCCAGGGCGTTCATGGCGCGGGAACTTGGCCCAATGAAGCGGATATTGCAGCTCTCGCACACGTCGGCAAAATGCGCGTTCTCCGAGAGAAAACCGTAACCGGGATGGATGGCATCGACATCGGCGATTTCGGCCGCGCTGATGATGCGGTCGATGCGCAGGTAGCTTTCACTGCTGGGCGCCTTGCCGATGCAGATGGCTTCGTCGGCCATCTGGACATGCATGGAATTGGCATCGATCTCCGAATAGACCGCGACGGTGCGGATATTCATCTCCTTGCAAGCGCGGATGATGCGCACTGCAATTTCGCCACGATTGGCAACCAGGATTTTCTCGAACATGATCGAAAAGGGCCAGCGTCAGTTTGGCCGAATGCGGAACAGAGGTTGGCCGAATTCGACCGGTTTGGCGTTTTCGACGAGGATATGGGTGACGATGCCTTTGACCTCCGCCTTGATTTCGTTCATCACCTTCATGGCTTCGATCAGGCAGACAACGGTTTCCGGATTGACTTCTGAGCCGATTTCCACGTAATCGGCTGCGTCTGGCGACGGGGCACGGTAAAAAGTGCCGATCATGGGCGATTTAATCTCCAGAACGGGCGGGGCAGCCAGCGAGGGAGCCGCCGCAAGCCCAGGCACCACGGACAAGCCGGAAGCTCCGGCCGGCGGCAACTGTGCCGGATAAGCCGCCGGAAAGGATTCCTCCACCGGAATCACTTGTTCGGCCACGCCGCGTTTAAGTTTGATTTTGAAGTCCTGCCGCTCCAATTCGAATTCAGACAGGGAGTTTTTGCGCATCAGGTCGATGATGGCCTTGATGTCTTTTAGATCCACAGCGCCTCCGTCGAGAAGGCGAGACCACATTCATACAAGACGTTGCAAATGCTCATAGATGCTGATAGATGAAAAAAGCAGCAGTCGAATTGACTCTGCTTCAACCATTACATTTATATGATGCTGCCAGCCTAAAGCGTCAAAAACGAAACGTCAAGCCCTAAATTCACAGCCAAAAGCCATAAACTGGCAAAAAATCGACACTTTAAGCACGGAATATGCCAAATTAAACGTCCGTTATCGATAAATATAACGACTCATCAGCCAGCCGCAAAGAAAAAACATCGGCCAAGCCAGGGCTGGGACATAAAGATGAAACTCGACAAAACTGTGCAAGCATAACCCAAAAACCCCGAGCCATACGGCAAAATCAAACCAATTTAATGGGGAGTTCTTTATACTGTAACGATAAAGGAGCCATATAAACGTCAAAACCATCGAAGCGTAGCTGATGAATCCGAACACCCCTGAATCGGACGCCTGTTCCAAGTAATCGTTATGGCACAATCTGGCCATTTCATCGGCCGGATGCTTGATCTGCGCGTAGGGAATTTGAAAAGTGCCCGGTCCCGTGCCCGTCCACGGGTAATGGCGGATCACAATAAGGGCAGCCCGCCAGTACGCAAAACGCGCCCCGACGCTGTTTCGTTCTTTCTGGAAGAAGCCGGCGTACTTGTAGGCAAAAGCGGCCGCGCCAACGATTAGTACTCCGCCAATCAGCCACCGCCTCCATTTCAATGGCAGCGCCGAGTGGCCCAAGGCGACAAGCCCCACTACCAGCCCCACCAGCCAGCCCGCTTTGGAGCCGGACCAATACAGACAGCCCAAACCGCATCCCCCCAAAATCAGGACGAATGAAATCCGGATCGGATCTCGAACTTTCGGCGTCAGACGCCAGAGAAAGACCAACGTCAACGGCAGCAAAAGCACAAGCCCTCCCGCCAGCGAATTGGCATACCCGCCGAAGGTGCCGAAGATGCGATCACTGGCCAGCCTCTTCAGATAGTCCGGGTCCGCGAGCATCTTGGAATTCAACCCGGCAATCAGCGGCGAGGCGGCCACCAATTTTCGAGTAGCCTCCAGCCCGCCGAAGTGCTGTTCCATCCCGGCCCGCATTTCCCAGCACAGCGCCAGCCCCATTCCCGCCCAGACCGGCCAAGGATTGGACATCCCCTTCCTGGCGAAAAACCCCAGATAAAAGAGGCTGACGCAAATGGTAAAGTGCGTCAGTGTCATCTTCGTCAACGCCAGACTCACGGTTTGCGTCGCGGAGACAAACTCCCACAACAGCCAGATCAGCGGCAGCATCAAAGCCCAATGGAGTTTCACCTCCTTCAAATCGATGGCCAGCAATCCCGCCAGCGCGACCGGCACAAAGAGCCACGCGCCCCAATGAGGCGGCCAAACATCGTGAATGGCCGACGTCATATCTTGGGGAGAATCAATATAGCGGTCTATGACGATCGGGCTGCCGAGTTTGGTAATGGCCATGAAAAAGAACAACCCGGCCGTCACCGGAAAGACCAAGGATGCGTTTGACGGATTCTGTGGCGCGGATTTCTGTTTCGATGACATGGTGGGCGGGAAAACCTAAAACCGCAGCTTCAGCATTCCCACTTCCAAGGCCAGCGCCTCCTGCACGTTGGTATGGAGATGGCGCTGCAATCGGTCCATCTCCTCCAAGTTCGTCCGCGCCTCCGCCGGCGAAATCCGCCGGGCCACGGCCTGCCCCGCCGCCGCCAGATTGGGAAAGGAAAGCATGTCCGCGCCCGTCGCCAGATTTTGCAGCCAGACATCGCGCAACCACCAGTGCAACACCCCAAGCAAATCCGTCCTTTGCCGCCGGTATTCCGCCTCGATGGCGGCGTCCAATTCCTTCTCCAATTTCTCCCGCATGTTCGCCTCCAAGTCCTCGTATCGTTCCAGCGGCGAGCGGGCGTCCAGGGTCTTTTGGATCTCCTCTCGTTGCTCGGCCAGTTTTTTCATGATCACGCCCAGCAGCCGGTAACGGGCCATCAACCCACCGGCGCCCGCCGCCGCCATGCTGCTGAAAGAACCCAGCCAGGCCGTGTGACTGGCATCGAATTTCATCCCCGCATCCGCGAAGGAAAGCCGCAGACACCGCGAGAGAATGGTTTCGAGCATCCGTTGCGGTTCAGTCGTCAGCAGGATCAACAGCGACCGGGGAGGCGGTTCCTCCAGCGTTTTGAGGAACGCATTGGCCGCCTGCACGTTCAGCCGGTCCGCCGCCACGATCACGCCCACTTTGAAAGCCGCCACCGTCGGTTTCAGATTCACCGTCTGCATCAACTCCCGGATCACATCCGTCGTGATGACCCGCGACTTGGATTCCGGGCGCAGCCACGTGACATCGGGATGGTTATATTGATCAATGCGGCGGCAACTCTGGCAATGGTCGCAACAATCCAGCGCCGCCCCGCTGGCCGTGCGCCGCAGCGGGGAAAGGCAATTGACCGTTTTAGCCAGCGTGCGCGCCATGGCCTCCAATTCCTCCAGCCCATTGCCGGCAAACAAATAGGCGTGCCCCAAGCGATCCCGTTCCAGGCTGCGTTGCAGAACCTGGACGACCCTGGCTTGCTCTGGAAAATCGGTAAACATCACTCGCGGCCGCGCCTCTCTGATACCGCCCTCATCCCGGCTTCGGCTCCAGTTGTTTGACCGCCAGAGGAATACTTGACAACGCGCGGTCGTCCAGCGACAAATCGACCGAATACAATCCGGCCTTGGCAAAGGTCAATTGCAGAATATTCACCACCAGGTTGCGCGAGATAAACGTGGCATCGGCGGGAAAGACCACCGCCACTGGAATCTGCATGCTCTTCATGATTGGCAACCCGTCCTCATCGACGAAATTCAAATTCAAACTATGCGTTCCCTCCTCGATGCGGTCGAAGGCAATGCGAATGGCGATGGAAAATTGGGCGTGTTGTGTGGGCATATGCGGCGCGTAAATGGTATCGAAAGTCCCCAGCAAATTCAGTTTGCCGTTATAATCGGTCGCCGCGTCGCACAATACCGCCACCTGGATCGTCATAGCTCGGCCTGGATTGTAAGAGCGTGGCCGAAATAAGCCAGCCGCTATTTGCGGCCCAAATCCTCGCAGCTTGCCAGGCGACCGTTGCCACGCTAGAGTATGGCCATGTTGGATTGGAGCGCATGTGCGGCTGTGGAGCGCGTGCCGGCAAGGAGCATAGCCAACAAAATGAACAAACCCGAATTGACAAAAGAGCGGATCAAGCTTGCCTACGCCATCGCGGTGATCGCCGACCTGCTTGAATTTCCCATCACCGGCGCTGAAATCACGATTCTTGGCGCACCAGGAGGCGAGGCTGCGGCTTGTCTGTTGGATTGTATCGTCATGGGGGCGATGACCAAAATACTCGGTTTTCATTGGATGTTTTTGCCCAGCTTTTGCGTGGAAGTGGTGCCCGGACTTGACTTGCTCCCGACATGGGTCGGTTGCGTCGCCTTCGTGGTATTGCAACGGAAGAAAGATCAGGCACAAGCGGCACCGTTCCCAACGGCGATCGATGTTCAGGACGTGACAGCCGTCAACGCGCCACCCACCGCAATCCTGACGTCACCGCCGCCATTACTGCCGCACGCACCCGCTGCAATCCCGGCGCAAATACCTCCATCGCCGGAAGCGGCTTCGGATAATGTTCCGCCAGAAAAACGACACCTCAGCCACTATATTCCCTAATTGGGCAGTTCCTTGCCCGCCTTCAAATCTTTAAGAAAAGCACTTTCCCAAAAATCATCATTCGGTTCTCCCCCATATTGCACAATTTTCGCAGAGACAACCTTGTCGTCAATGAGATCCACAAAAAACTGCCGACCGGAACTTCCCCACGCGAACTGCAAATCATAAGTGAGCCGCATCTTGCCATCTCCCGACGAGGAACCGCGAGGCGACCCTATCGCCTGGAGAACCTGCGCTTGGGTCATCCCTTTGGTGATGCGTTTCGTGGCGCTTTCCAGCACATGGCAGGGGAGAGGAACAAACCATGCAGACAAAAACGCCCAAAGTATGCAACCTGCCGATTCTCCGGCAAGATCAGCGACTGGCCGTCGCAGAACCACAGTTGGGAGCATGAGTATGAAATATCCAGGCAATTGGGAGTTTGGGGTCTAAGCGCATGAAACGCATTTTTCCCAAAAGCAAACTCGTCTTCGTAAACCTCGTATTCCTCGTCATTATAATCGGGGGAATTCTCTTGGTCGAATCCGGACCTGAACCGTGGCTCGACTCAGAAAAAGTCTTTATGACTCGGCTGCACAACAGCCTGTGGAATCTTGATCGCGCAAAATATCAATGGGCAACAGAAAAGAACAAACCCGAAGACGCAATTCCAACCTTCGACGATTTGGCACCGTATTTAGGCGAATGGAAAAACACTATTGAGAAACTCAAAGCGCTCGGAGTCGAATACAAGATCACTTCAACGGAAACAAACCAATCCAATGTCGCCACACTGACCCGAGGCATACGGTTCCGTGCTGCCATCTGCCCTTACTACAGAGCCGGAACCACACTCTGTCTTCAGACCGGCTGGAAAAGCCCACCGCCAAGCACCTCTCCGATGACACTTCGAATCCGACTCACCTGGCTCCGTGCTGACTTTTTTCTCAAAGCGGCGTTTTTTATTCTAGTCCTGACAAATGTAATCATATTCCTTGTGCGGAAACTCACGAAACCCTCAAAACCCAGATGAAACCCAGGACGCCCCCTCCGCGAGAATATCGTCCAATTCATCAACGCTTGCCAGGATAAGAGCAAAAGACCTCTATGTTCTGATTTTTGGGTGTCTTTTTTGTCTGCTCGGATTGGGATTCCTTTCAGTGATGTCTCTCCCAGGCGAACATTTGATCGAAGAAATGGGTAATGGCTTGGGGCTATTTCTCGCGGGAGCATCATTGGTGCTGCCGATTCTGTGCCTTCGCTTTTTGAAGATAAAGCCGGTCGATCGTCCAGAACGCTTTGTGCTTCTCTCAGCGTTCCTCGTCTCGCTTGTGCCAGCAGCTTTATGAAGAGAAGACATGGAAAATGTTCGCAGCTTGCCGGGCGACCGTTGCCACGCTAGAGTATGGCCATGTTGGATTGGAGCACATGCGCGGTTGTGGAACGCGTGCCGGGAAAAGTCAGCGGAGCTTGGCTGTTCAAAGGCACGCGCGTTCCGGTCACGGCGTTATTCGAAAATCTAGAGGGCGGCGCTACCGTAGATGATTTTCTGGAATGGTTCCCGGGCGTGGCTCGCGAACAGATCGAGTCCGTTCTCAAACATGCCGAGCAAAGCTTAACTGTTGCCGAGTAGGCTTACTGCCTGGCATGAAGATTCTCTTTGACCAAGGGACGTCCGTTCCGTTACGGGGAACCTTGGTTTCGCACCGTGTAGCCACCGCCTTTGAAATGGGTTGGGAACAGTTGGAAAACGGGAAATTGCTGGCGGAGACGGAAAAGACATTCGACGCGTTCATTACCACCAATAAAACCTTCGTTACCAACAAAATCTTGCCAAGCGACGATTGGCGATACTGGTTCTGCCCACGACGAGCTGGCCGGAAATCAAAAAGCACTTGGTTCTTGTTTCCGATGCTGTGAACGCCCTCAAGCCGGGCGATTTTATTGAACTTGAGTTTTAACATCCCGTCTTCCAGTTCGTAAGGCCGCCGCACCTTGAGCTGGCTGCCGCGAGAGAAGCGTCAGAATTGCACCTTAGCCAAATGGAGGTGGCGGCGCGCCTCCAGACCAGCCAGTCGCGCGTGGCGAAAATGGAGAAGGCTGATGCCACGGTTTCATCGGATTTGTTGCTTCAGTCTCTTTTCCGGCTTGGCTTGAAGCGCAAGGAGTTGGCTGGGGCCATTTAAATCCAGCCGCGCCTCAGAATTAGCCACAAAGGAACACAAGGATCACATAGATAAGAACTCATGGATTTTCTGGTCGATCAATTTCTGCCACCCACCCGGCGAATAAATCAAGCCGTCTGCAACATCTCAACCCTCTTTCTTTGCGCTCTTTGCAGTGCAATATCCCAAATTCGCTCATTGCTGAGAAAACTTTTTCACCACGAAGAGCGCGGAGGACACGAAGTTTTGAAAAAGACCATGTGGATGGTTCTTCTTCGTGCTCTTCGTGACCTTCTGGTGAGAATTGGGTTGCGGCTCGGCTGCGTTGTGCTCTTTGCGCTCTTTTGTGGCCACTTCAAATGTTGTTTAGGTTAGAAGTCTCAAGCGCCGGAAATTAATATTTCCCAACCAAGAACCACAGGGATCATTTATGGGTGGCCGCTTTGCGTTCTGCCCGAATAGCGCGCTCTACGCGTTGTTCGATTCTTGGCGTGATCGGATTTTGGGGGAGGTCAGCCGAAATCTCGCGCCATTGGCTGTAGGAAGCGGCCATTTCTTCACGCGCCAACGCGTGGAGGCCGGCGCGAACTGCTTCGCTCGCATCTCCGTAAAGCCCGGAGCGAATGCGGCGCTCGATGGACCCTTGGAGTTCGCGAGTCAGAAAAACACTCAGCCTTTTAGCCGCCGTATTGCGGTCAATTTACCTCACAAACCGGTTTTCCTCAAATGAACTCGTTGATCAGGTTTTCCAAAAATTCCTGGCGGCCGCTCTCGTTGGGGGATGGTTCGCCTTTTTTGAGCATGTATTTCTCCAAGGCCTCGAAACTGCTTTGGCCGGATTCGATTTGCTGGCCGAGGCCGCTGTCCCACGAACGGTAGCGCTGCCGGACAAATTCCGCGAGGCGACCGTCCTTTCGAATGGCGGCCGCGATTTTAAGCCCGCGCGCGAAGGCGTCCATGCCGCCGATGTGCGCGTAAAAGAGATCGATGGGCTCGAAACTCTCGCGCCGGACTTTGGCGTCGAAATTCACGCCGCCGGTGGTCAGGCCGCCGGCGTTGAGAATGGAGAGCATGCACTGCGTTGTCAAGTAGATGTCGGTCGGGAATTGGTCCGTGTCCCAGCCCAGGAGCAAGTCGCCCGTGTTGGCGTCGATGGAGCCGAGCGCGCCGGCGGCGGCGGCGACTTCCAATTCATGCTGCATGGAGTGGCCGGCGAGGGTGGCGTGGTTGGTTTCCAGGTTCAATTTGAGATGTTCCAGCAGATCGTATTCGCGCAGGAAGTTCAGGCAGGCGGCGGCGTCGGAATCGTATTGATGTTTGGTTGGTTCCTTGGGCTTGGGCTCGATGTAGAGCTGGCCTTGGAAGCCGATTTTCTTTTTGTGCTCGACGGCCATGTGAAGGAAGGCGGCCAGGTGGTCCAATTCGCGTTTGAGGTTGGTGTTGAGCAGGGTGGAATAACCCTCGCGCCCGCCCCAAAAGACATAGCCGGCCCCGCCCAATTGATGCGTCACCTCCAGCGCCTTTTTGACCTGGGCGGCGGTGTAGGCGAAGACATCGGCGTTGCAACTGGTGGCCGCGCCGTGGGCAAAGCGGGGATGGACGAACAAACAGGCCGTGCCCCACAGCAGGCCGACGCCGGTGCGTTGCTGCTCTTCTTTGAGCACCTTGACGACGGCGTCGAGGTTTTTGTTTGTTTGCGCCAGCGTGGCGCCTTCGGGGGCGACGTCGCGGTCGTGGAAGGCGTAAAAGGGGGCGCCCAACTTTTCAAAGAACTCGAAGGCCACGCGCACGCGGCGTCGGGCGTTGTCAAGCGAATCGCTCTGGTCATCCCAGGGCCGGTGCATGGTGGGCGCGCCGAACATGTCGGACCCGCGGCCGCGGAAGGTGTGCCAATATACGACCGAGAAGCGCAGATGTTCGCGCATGGTGCGGCCGTCGATGACTTCCTGGGCGTTGTAATGTTTGAAAGCGAGCGGATTGCCGGACTTGGGGCCTTCGTAAGGGATTCGTGAAATATTGGGAAATGTTGATGCCATAAAATGCGTGGGGGCAATTGATAAGTTAAGGGCGGGCCCGGCGCAATCAGAAAAGCACTACAGAAAATTCGAGATTTGGCGGATGGATTGTGCCAAGATATGCCGTCATGGCTGATACACTTTCGGTCCGGCTGGACAAATGGCTTTGGGCGGTGCGCGTTTTCAAAACGCGCGCCCTGGCGTGCGCGGCCTGCCGGCAGGGCCACGTGACCATCTCCGGCCAGCCCGCCAAGCCGTCCCGCGAAGTCCACGCCAACGAAATCGTGGTCGTGCGCAAAGACAACCTTACGCGGCAATTCAAAGTGTTGCAGTTGCTCGATCACCGGGTCGGCGCGCCCAAAGCCCGGGACTACGCCGAAGACCAAACCGCCCCCTCCGAGTTGGAGAAGGCGCGCCAGCCGGACTTCCGTCCGTTCCTCTTCCGTCCCAAAGGCTCCGGCCGGCCTACCAAAAAGGAGCGGCGGGACATCGATCGGCATTCGGGTTAGGACGACAATTCCGTCTGGAATGCCGCCCTGGCCGGCGGGCGGGGCGGCACTTGGATCAAATTCACCGGCAGCCACGCCTCCCTGCTGGCGTCGAGGTAATCCAGCGAAGCCAGTAAAGCCGGCACAACTGTGTCGAGTTGATGGGCGCGCCAGACGGCATGGCGCAGGTTCTCCTGGCGGGCCATGACGACTTGGGACAAATCGTCATCAGATAGCAAGCTGGGCAAGTCCGGGGTCGCTTGCAAGGCGGTCGTGATGTCATCGAGCAACGAGGTGCGGAGGTGGGTGCAACCTCTCCAGGCGCGCGAGATCTCGTGCAGGTTGAACTGAAAGCCCAGATGCTGGGAGCCGGCAATCAACAGCGCCATGCCTTGCGCGTAGGTAATCATCATCGCCGCGTCGAGCGCGCCATGCAACTCATCGAGCACACTCTCGGGATCGTTTCCGAAGCGTCCCACGGGCTGGCGAAAAGGCGCGGCCAGCAGAGCCTGGCGCCGTTCTGTCACCGCGACGCGTTGCGCTCCGACGGCGGCTTCGATGGTGGGAACGGGCACTTCCAATTCCCACGCGCTCTGCGCGACCCATTTTCCCTGGGGGTCATGACGGGCGGATTCCAATCGTTCCTGCAACAATAGCCGCGGCGCTGGTTTTTCCACTGGCTGGAAGTCCCGCCCGGAGATTTCCATCAGATACCCGTTGAGCACGCCGAGATGCCACGCTCCCGCGGCGTCGTGCAATTCCTCATCGGTCAACCGCAACGTGCGTTGCACCAAGTCGAACGTCTCGGAGAGTAACTGCAACAGGGCATATTCCACTCCGGCATGGCACAGCTTGACGAAGTGGGCGGCCGCCGCGGTTTCAAAATAACTTACGCACGGCTCTCCGCGAACCGTGGCGGCCATGGCCTCCAGCAAGGGGCGTGTCCGATGGCGGGCTTCGCCTCCGCCGCCGGCCATGACAACGGCACCGTGCCGCGCTCCTTTTTCGCCGCCAGCCAGTCCGATCCCCATGAATTGAATGCCTCGCTCCGCCAAGCGGGTTCTGTGGTTGGCTGTGTCTTTGAAATAAGAATCCCCGGCATCCATCAGCAGGTCTCCCAGCTTCAATTCGGGCAGCAATTGGTCCAGGACCACGCTCGTGGGCGCTTCCGCGCCGCCGAAAATGAGAATCGTCCGCGGCTGGCGCAGCTTTGCCATCAGTTCAGAGACATTGGCCGCCAAGCGCACCTTCGGCCCTGTGGTCTGTTCGCGCAAAGCCCGTGTTTTGCGCCCGGCCCAATCGTAGGCGGCCACGTTGAAATCAAGTTCGGCAAGACGCAGAGCCGCATTACGGCCGATCACATCCAGGCCGATAATACCGACGTCGCTTTGGGTTGCATTTGAAACTGCCATAGAGCCTTCTATTACCGAATCCGCCAATACTCCTGCCAAATGGAAATGTAGTCAAACAATATGTGGAAAAAATTATCACAGGCTGGCGATTCTTGGAAAGCGCCGGATGGCCTTCAGAGAAATCACCATACCATAAACTGACTCAGCGCAACGGGATCATCCAGCACGATGTGCTTTCCATCAAAATGACCGTTTAGAGTTCTCATAGGTCCAACTTAGCTTTTACATGGGCCATTCTCAAGCGCTTTATCAATTGACACTTTTTAACTTTCCGGCGGGAGGCTTGACCCGGAATGTTTTCTGTGTAAAACTTTATATTTGCGTCAACAAAGCGTCTGATGCCGGATTCAAACGAAAAGATCGGGGGCGAGGCCGGTTGGCGGCGGCCCAATGCCGCGCCGAGCCTGCCGGAGGTGCATCGTTCCATCAGCCTGGGAGCGCAGGCCGGATTCTGGCGCAAGCTGCTGGTTTTTTCCGGCCCGGGCTACCTGGTGGCCGTTGGTTACATGGATCCGGGCAATTGGGCCACGGACTTGGCGGGCGGTTCGCAGTTCGGCTACACGCTCTTGAGCATCATCATGTTGTCCAATCTCATGGCCATTTTGCTGCAGACCTTGAGCCTTAGGCTGGGCGTGGCCACAGGGCGCGACCTGGCTCAGGCCTGCCGCGACCATTATTCCCGAAGCACCTCCATTGCGCTCTGGGCGTTGGCCGAGGTGGCCATTTGCGCCTGCGATCTGGCCGAAGTCATCGGGTCGGCCATTGCCTTGAATCTGCTCTTCGGGATTCCCGTCCTGTGGGGTGTGTGCATCACCGCTCTGGACGTGCTGCTGGTGCTCTACCTGCAAAACAAGGGCTTTCGCCGGATTGAAGCGCTGGTCGTCATCCTCATCACGACCATCGCGGGCTGCTTTGCCTTGGAGATGTTCTATTCGCATCCCGCATGGCTGCCGGTTTTGAAAGGATTCATTCCGCGGATGGAGATTGTGCGGAACAAAGACATGCTCTACATCGCCATCGGCATCCTGGGTGCCACGGTGATGCCGCACAATCTTTACATGCACTCGAGCATTGTGCAGACGCGCATGTTCGAGCGGACGACGGAGGGGAAACGCGAAGCGATCCGCTTCGCCACCATTGACTCGACAGTGGCGCTGACGGCGGCGCTGTTCATCAACGCCGCCATTCTGATCGTGGCGGCGGCGACGTTCCATGCGCAGGGGAGGAATAACGTGGCCGAGATTCAAGACGCCTACAAGTTATTGACACCGATGCTGGGCGCGGCCTGGGCCAGCACGCTGTTTGCGGTGGCGCTGCTGGCCTCCGGCCAAAACTCGACGCTGACGGGCACCCTGGCCGGACAAATCGTCATGGAAGGCTTCTTGAACATCCGGCTTCAACCGTGGGTGCGCCGGCTCATCACGCGCGGGTTGGCCATTATTCCGGCAGTCATCGTGACGGCCTTATACGGGGAGAGCGGGACGGCGAAGTTGCTGATTTTCAGCCAGGTGATCTTGAGCCTGCAGCTTTCCTTTGCCGTGGTGCCGCTGATCCTGTTTACCAGCGACCGCCGGAAGATGGGGCCGTTCGCCAACTCGCTCTCGCTGAACGTGCTCTCGTGGCTGGTGGCGGCCATCATCGCAGTGTTGAATGGCAAGTTGTTGTGGGACCAATTTGCCGAATGGCTTAAGTAACGCGGCCAAGACGCGCCTCGCCGCCGGTGATGGGCGCTTTGTTTCATTTCGCCTGCGGTTGCGCGGAAATAATGAGTCCGGCGCGTGCGCGCACGGCCCGAGGCTCGGCGGCGTCGATTAAAACGGCGGCGTCGGCGCCGGTCATCCGCAAACGCGCGGCCGCGGCAAAATTGGTGCAAAGGAAAGGAGCGCCGGACGGATCAGTCGCCGTTTCAGAGCGGTTGAGCACGAAGTTCAGCTCGGTCATGCCGTCAATAGCGCAGGGGAGAAATTCCGCCGTCAGTCCCAATGGCTGGGCTACCCCGCCGATTGTCACCATGGAGCCGACAAATATTTTGGCCGCGTTTCCATCGCCAGTGATAACCTGGGGGTTCGCGATCGACGATCCGCCTGGAATGGATTCCGTGCGATGCACCAAGGCGTTCCAGTCGGCGTTGGACACGGGCCACGCACAAACGCCGCCGGGGCCGGCGATCGCGGACGTTCGCAGCCCGAGGGACGACGCAATCGCGCCCATGTCGCTGTCGACTTGGAATATATGGACGCGAATCACGGTGCTTTTGTGCCTGCCCAAAATGAAGTCACGGAGGCGCCAGAGCCAGCCGCACGTCGGCGGAATCCATGAGTCAGGCCAAGGCGTCGGCGGCTGAACGATCTTGTAAGAGAGCGGCAAGAGTGTGACCGGCGGCGCCGGCACGGGAGTGGAAGGATAAAAAGCCATCACCAAAACGCCCAGCAAGCCAAGCGCCAGCAAGACGGTCCTTCGTTTTGAGTGCCGCCGCGGGTGCGCTGGTGCGGCCGTTGCTGTTGACTCATCGTCGAATGGCATGCACCGTACTTCAACAGGCACGGTCAACGAAAGTTTCGCGCCGATGGCAATAATTCTCCGAGGCCCTTTGAATTCAGTTGGCGTTCCCGGTCTCGCTCCCGCTATTCTTTTTTGCAATGGCGACAGCTTCGGCAGATTTTCTAAGCGGCGCCGATTGGGCCGTGATCCTTGTTTACCTGGGAGGCATCATCGCGTTGGGGAGTTGGTTCGGCAAGGACCAGCACAACACGCGGGACTATTTCCTGGGCGGCAAGGACATTCCCTGGTGGGGTATCGGCCTGTCCATCGTCGCGGCGGAAACCAGCGCGCTGACCATCATCGGCGTGCCGGCCATAGCCTACGGCCAGAACGGGGACCTCGCCTTCATGCAATTGATCATCGGCTATGTCATCGCCCGCATCATCTTGGCGGCGGTGATGGTGCCTCATTATTTGAAGGGGGAAATCTACTCGCCCTACCAACTCTTCTCCAACGCCTTTGGCGAAGGCGCGCGCCGCACTGCGGGCGTTTTTTTTCTTCTGAGCGAGACGCTCTCGGCGGGCGTGCGCGTGTATGTCGCGTGCATTCCCGTCACGCTGATGTTGGGCAAGCGCATCCTGGGCTCGTTCGCGGGCGGGGATCCGATTCTGGGCGCCATTCTGTTGTTCGTCGTTCTTTCGCTGCTCTACACCTGCGTGGGCGGCGTCAAGGCGGTGATCTGGACCGACGCGGTCCAATTTGGACTTTTCCTTTTTGGGGGCTTGTTCACCCTGTGTTATATCCCGCATTTTTTTGCGGGAGGCGCGGGCGAAGTTTTGCGCGTGGCCGCGGCGGGCGGGAAACTTCATTGGTTCAATGCCTCTGTCTCGTGGGCCTCGCTCTGGCGGCAGCCGATCAATATCTGGATGGGCGTCATCGGCGGCACGTTCATGGTGATGTCGTCCCACGGCGCGGAGCAACTGATCGTGCAGCGGGTGCTGGCCTGCAAAACCGTGCGCGACGGCCGGCGGGCGCTGATCTTGAGCGCGGTCGTCATTATGCCGCTTTTTTTGATCTTTCTGCTCGTCGGGGTGATGCTGTGGGCTTACTACCAGAAATTTTCCCTGGCCATTGACGTGCCGGAAGTCCGTCCCGGCAGCGGCATCCTGGCCAATGATTACATCTTTCCGATCTTCATGTTGACTGCCGTGCCGCACATTCTCAAAGGGCTGCTCATCGTCGCGATCCTGGCGGCGGCGATGTCGTCGGTCAGCTCAGCCCTCACTTCGCTGGCCTCGGTTTCGACGATGGATTTTGCCAGGAGGCTGTTGCCGGACAAGTCGGACGGCTTTTTTCTGCGGTTGAGCAAAGTCTCGACGGTGCTATGGGGCGCGGTGCTCATTGTGGTGGCTTCCGCCAGCCGGGCGCGCCCGTTCGTGGTCGAGACGGCCTTTTCGTTGCGCGGCTTGACCAGCGGCGCGCTGCTGGGGGGATTGCTGCTGGCACTGTGGTGGAAGCGCGGCGGGTCCGCTCCGGTCATTGTGGGCATGCTTTGCTCGCTGGGCGTGATGACATGGATCAGCAGCCAGTCGGCGAAATTTGCCATCTACTTTCCGTGGTACACGATGATCGGTTGCGCGGTGACGATTCTGGTAGCGTTGGTGGCGCGGGAATTTTCTGGAAGGATGGATTGAAGAGCGATTTGACAATCGCCGCCGCCTCGGTGAAACTTGCGCCATGAATGTCAGCTTGCCCATGACGCTCGAAGATCTTGTGCGCCGCAAAGTGGCTGCCGGCGAATTTCAGTCGGCAAGCGATGTGGTATGCGAAGCATTCGTTTGTTGCAGGACCAGGAAGTCTGGAAGGCCGATGGCAGCCGCAAGATTGATGAAGGCTGGGAGGCAAAGGCCGGCCAACTCCGCATTCCTGAAGAAGTTCGCCAATCTCTGGCTGCCCGCAAGGAAACTTGGAAGCAGGGCACATAGTTCATGAAAGCCTTCCGCCTCACGCCGAAGGCGGAGGACGATCTTTTCACGATATGAACTTACATCGCACCCGACAATCTCGGCGCTGCCGACCTGCCTGAAGTCCTTGGTCTCCTAGTGGTCACATCCAAAAATTGGCATGACATGGGGATTGAACGGGGCAAAGATTCCTCGCACTATGCGCCATGGCTATCACGCCCCGGCAATTCGAGCAGATGCAGGCCCGCCTGGTCGGGACCAAGCGCCGGTCCGCTCCTGTCTTCGAAGCTTCGTTGCGGATGGCGTCAAGCAAAAATCAAATCGTCCTCGGCGTGGATCCGTCGTTGCGGGGCACGGGCTACGGAGTAATCCAGGCGGGCCGGCCCTGCGCGCGGGCGCTGGCGCACGGGACCATTGTCTGTCCGGCGGGTTGGGAACATTCCCGCTGCCTGGCCAGGATCGCCCAGACGTTGCGGGAAGTGGTGACCCGGCACAGGCCCACGGTATGCGCCATCGAAGGGCTGTTTTACGCGCAGAATCTGCAAACGGCCTTGATCATGGGGGAAGCCCGCGGCGCGGCCCTGGCGGCGCTAGCCGAGGCAGGGTTGGAGATTTTTGAGATCGCTCCACGCAAGGTCAAACAAGCCATTGTCGGTTACGGCGCGGCGCAAAAAACGGCCGTCGGCAAAATGGTGCAGCGGCTCCTGCAACTGCCCGCACCGCCCGCGCCGGACGCCGCCGACGCCCTGGCCGTCGCGCTGGCGCACATGCAAGCCTTGCATCGCTTCGGCCTGGGCGCGCCGAAGAGGATTTAAGAGATCGCGCGCACCGCAAGCACGACCACATTGACATAAACCGCAGCCAGGAGGTCGTCCACCGTCACGCCCCATCCGCCCGGCAGGTTCTGGCTTTGGCGCACCGGCCAGGGTTTGAGAACGTCGAAAAAGCGAAAGAGCGCGAAGACGCCGAGGCTGGAGGGCCATCGCGCCCAAAAATAATCGATGCCCGGCCAGCGGTGTTGTGGCCACCACGCTGTCGCGAGCCAACCGGCGAAACACAATGGGATGGCCACGATCTCGTCCAGCACCACCGAACCGGGGTCCTTCTGGTTGAGACTCCGCTCCGCCTGGCCGCACAGCCAGACGGAAAGCGCGATGGCCGCCGCGTTGCCGGCGATGAAAACGGGCCATGATTTCACGCACAACAGCAGCGCCAGCCAACCCAGGCCGACGATGGAGCCGAACGTTCCTGGAGCCAGCGGAACACGGCCCACGCCGAAGCCCTGGGCGATCCACAGCTTCATAAATCCGCCAGGTACAGACGGCGATTGCGCCAGAGATAAATGGCGCCGGAAGTAAAGGTCAGGATCACGGCCACCCAGAGCGCGAGCCGCGCAAACCAAACCACCCACGGCCCCCAGAAGATAGGAAGGACGAAAAGCTTCCCGACCACGCCCCATTGTGGATAGCTGTAGAGCACCAACACCGAAACGATGGCCACCATTTGCGAGATGGTTTTGTGTTTGCCGAAGCGTTCGGCGGCCAGAACGAGGTTTTTCGACGCGGCCAGCAAGCGCAAACCCGTGATGGTCAATTCGCGCGCGACGACAATGACCGCCATCCAGGCCGGCGCCCAGCCGCAGCCCACGAACGCGATGAACGCCGAACAGACCAGTATCTTGTCCGCCAGCGGATCCATGAGCATGCCGAAGTGGGTGATCAAGCCGTCGCGCCGCGCGATCTTCCCGTCAAAATAATCCGTCAACCCCGCCACGCTGAAAAGCACCAGCGCGATCGTTTCATAGAACGGCGGTCTGGCAAAAATGACGGCCAAAAACGCGAACGTCAGAACAAAACGGGAGATCGTTAATCTGTTCGGAATGTTCATTGGCGATTCGGAATTTCCGCCAACATAAAGACAGAATCCGCCCGCGAAGCAAACCATTTCCGCTTGAACTCGCTACGGGCGCTACGGGTTTGGCCGTGGCGTCGCCGGCTGGAGTATATTGTTATCGTGCAGCCAATCGGTCAGCCGTTGCGGCCAGGTGTGGATGGACGTCAGCTTGGATCGTCCGCCCATGTTGAATCCGTGCCCGCCGCGAGCGAAAATGTGGACTTCCATCGAGCGTTTGGCTTGGTGGTATTTCTCCACGAGCGAGAGGATTGCGCCCATGTGGTCCGTATCGTCGTTGGCGATGAGGAAAAAAGCCGGCGGGGCGTCGGCGGCAATTTTGTCTGGAATGCCCAGCGGCCCGGGATAGATCACGATTTGGAAATCGGCGAACGCATCCAGCCGGTCAATCGGGTCCGGCGCGTTCGCGTCGCCCGCGGTCGGGTTATAGACCAGCAGGGAGGCCACCTCGCCGCCTGCGGAAAAGCCCATCACGCCCAGCCGGTTGGGGTCAATGTTCCACTCGGCCGCGCGGCTGCGGATCAGGCGCATGGCGCGCTCGGCATCCTGACGGGGATGGATTTGCAGCGAATAGGGCGAATTGGGTTCGCGCGGCAGCCGGTATTTGAGCACGAAGGCCGCCACGCCCAGGTCGTTCCAGTAGCGCGCCGGTTCGACCCCCTCCGCGTTGAACACCAATTGCCGGTGCCCGCCGCCGGGAAAAATCAGCACCGCCGCGCCGTTGGCGTTGCCCTGGGGTGGAAGGAACACCGTCAGGGAAGGGTTGTGGATGTTGGACACCGAGCCGCCGGAGGCGCGTTCAGGCTCATTGCGTCGGTCCTCGAATCCGGGCGCGCCGTTGGGCCAAAGCGGCACGACCTGCGGCTCCCCGGCTGCGGCTGCCATTGCGCCGAGCAGGCATGCGCCCATCGCCGCCGCGAACCGTTTATTGTCAATACTAAACATTCGACAGCCGGCCCGTCGATTCCCCAAAGCGTGGCAGTGGGCGCAGCCCCATGCGGTCGGCCATGCTCAGGAACAGGTTCGCCGCCGGCACCGACTTGTGCCGGATGTGGCGTCCGGGCGTGAGCGTGCCGCCGCCCGCCCCGGCCAGAATCATGGGCAGATTGTCGTGCGAATGGCGGTTGCCGTCCGCGTTCCCGCTGCCATAGACGATCATGGAATTATGCAGCAGCGAATGACCGTCCGCGTCCCGCACCTGATCCAGCTTGCGCAAGAAGGAGGCCAATTGTTTGACATACCAAAGATCAATCTCCGCCACCTTGCGCATTTTCTCCTCGTTGTTGAAGTGATGCGAAAGGTCATGGTGGCCTTCGGGAATCCCGATATCCGAGAACGAGCGGTTGCTCCCGTCGTGGGCCAGCAGCAGCGTGGCCACCCGCGTCGAATCGGTTTGGAACGCCAGCGTCAGGATGCCAAACATAAGATTCAGGTGTTCCCCGTAGGTCGCAGGCACGCCCGCGGGCGTCGGCGTCATCGGGTCTTTCGGATCGCCCAATTTTTCCGCGCTGTGAATGCGGACCTCCAATTCCCGCACGCCTGTCAAGTATTGATCCAATTTGGCCTGGTCTCCTGTGTTGAGCCGGCGCTGCATGGCGCGCGCGTCCTGCAGCACGAAATCCAGGATGGAGCGTTGCTCCAGGCGGCGGCGGCGCAGATTTTCGGCCCGCTGCCCCGGTGGGCCGGCCCCGAAGAGCCGCTCGAAGACCAGGCGCGGATTGGATTCCGCCGTCATCGGCGTGGAGGGTGAACTCCAGGATAAATTGAACTGGTAGGCGCAGGAATAACCCGAATCGCAGATCCCGCTCGGACGCTCGGTTTCGCACGTCAACTCCAGCGATGGAAAGCGCGTCAGAGACCCGATTTCACGCGCCAAAACCTGGTCGATCGAAATGCCCGCCCGGAGGTCCGTGGCGCTTTTTTTCAATCGGACGCCGGTGAGAAAAGTGCCGTTGGCGCGCGCGTGATCGCCGGCGCCGTCTTCTTTGGCCTCCGCGCTGTGGTCGTCCAAACCGCCCAGAATCTGGAGATGCTGCCGGCACTGCTCCAGCGGTTTCAGCGTCGGACTCAGCTCAAAATCTGTTCCCTCCTTCCCGGGCCACCAGGCCGACGGGATCGAGCCGTTGGGAAAATACAGAAAGGCCGCCCGGAGCGGGGCGCCGGTGGCGGTCACGGCCAGCTTGTCGGCGGACGACGCTGCCATCAGGCGCGCCGGGAGCAAAGATGCGAACGCAGGCAGGGCCACGCAAGTGCCCAAGCCGCGCAAGAAATGGCGGCGCGTGAACCCGGCCGGCGGCTGAACCGCCGAACCCTCGTTGGAAATGTGTTTTTTGATCATAATTTGTTCATAGGCAAGGACGTTAGTTTCGCCGGACGCGCGGAGGGCGCCAGGCGGCATTTTTGGAACGGCGCCGAGCCCACGATGCCGGCCAGCAACGCGGAGGGGCGCCCATTCGCTTTTTCAATTTGGCTCACAATTTGATCAACGGTTTCAACGTCGGAATACTCCAGACCGCGGCCCAGCGCATAAGTTAGCATCTTCTCGGTCAAAGTGCGGTAAAAATCTTTCGCGTGTTTTTGCGCCAGGATGGACTTGAGTTCCTGGATGTTGGTAAAGCTCTCGCCCGTGAGCAATGTGCCCGCGGCGTCGATGGGCTGTTTGAACTCCGCCGCGCGCCAAATGCCCAGGGCATCGAAATTCTCCATCGCCAGGCCCAGCGGGTCCATGCGATTGTGACAGGAGGCGCACAAGGCATTGGCACGGTGCTTCGCCAAAATCTCGCGCAGGCTGGGGGCATCGTTGGTCAACCCCTTGGCGGCGTCTTCCAACGGCGGGATGTTCGCGGGCGGCGGCGGTGGCGGCGTGCCCAAAATGCCGTCCAGAACGAAAAGCCCCCGCTTGACCGGCGAGGTGCGCGTGGGATTGGAAGTGACCACCAGGACCGTGCCCTCGGTCAACACCCCTCCGCGCGGACTGTCCGGCGGCAAAGTGACGCGCCGCATTTCCTCCCCGGTCACGTTGGTGATGCCGTATTGGTGGGCCAGACGCTCGTTGAGAAAAGTGTAATCGCTCTGGATCAGCTCCAGCAAACTGCGATCCTCATGCACCACGTAACTGAAGACTTCTTCGGTCTCCTCGCGCATGGCCTTGCGCAACTCGGAGGTCAGGCCCGGACGCAATGGGGCCGTGAAACGCTTGAAAAAGGTGGCGCGAATTTCCTCCCTCTCGTCCTTTTCCTCTTTGGTTATCAGATCTGAAGGCTTATCTTCCAACTCGTGAAAACGCCGCCGCAGATGCTCCAAGTCGTGATTCGTCCCTCGCTCGCGCGCAAGGACCTCGTGATCGTCGATCTGGACATTTTCGACATCCCTGGCGCGCAGCCATTGACCGGTGAAATTGCGGACGAAATCCTTCGAGTGTTTGTCCTGCAGCATTCGTTTCACCTGCGCTGGCAGGTCCCGGCGCAAATGGCCTTCGGCGGCCAGGCGCATCAATTCCTCATCCGGCATCGACGACCACAGAAAATAAGACAACCGCGAGGCCAGCGCGTACTCATCCACCAGCGGATTTCCCCGCGGGTCGCTGTTGGCTTCCGTTCCCTCCTCGCGAAAGATAAAGCGCGGCGACGCCAGCACCGCCACCATCGCTTGGCCGATGCCGGACTCAAATGTCTTGCCGGGCTGCGCATAATCTTCCTCCGCCAAGGCGGCCAGCCGCTTGACCGTTTTCTCGTCCACGGGACGCCGGAAGGCTTTGCGGGCGAAATCCCCTAAAATTTCACGCGCATAATTCCGGCGCTCTTTGGACCCGGCAGGGACATCTCTGGGAAAAAAGCGCTCATAAACTTTGGGCTTCGCCCCCTCTTTCTTTTCCGGCACCGCTCGGGCCGCGATTTTTTCCGCCGCGATCAGGTATTTCTCCAGCAACATCGGCGAGAGCGTCAACACATCGCCGATGGTGTCGAAACCGTACCCCGTGTCATCGGGTGGAAACTCCGACTGCGTTTCGTAATCGACGCCCATCAAATCGCGGATGGTGTTGCGGTATTCGACGCGGTTGAGGCGGCGCACCGTGACGCGGCCCGGATCGGGATTGGCGGGATCGATGCAAAAGACCGCGCTCTTGATCCACTGCGCGATTTCCTGTTGTTGCTCCGGGGAGGGGTGCGGTTTTTTGGCCGGAGGCATCATGCCGGCGCGCAGATTCTTGAGCGCTTTCCACCACAAATCCCGGTTCGTAAGGACGCTTTGGTCGGATTTAAGTTCGTCGAAGGCGACGTTGCCTTTGTGCGCGCCATCGCCATGGCAATCGAAGCAATAGGTTTCCAGAATCGGCCGGATTTGGGCGCGAAACACCGCCGCGCCCGGCGCCGAATCCGCCGCCGCCCGTCCCAAACCCGCCAGCAGAGCCAGCCACGCCAAACCAAAGAGCCAGCCTGGACGACACGAACGCGCTCTCCAAGCCGGCAAAACCGTTGCGGCTGAGAGACTTGCGGCGGCCTGCGATTTGACGATAAAACTCATGGTGGGCTGCTGCCGACACCGGACACTTCATAGACGTTGAGTTGGGCGTTCCCATTCACTTTGATCCAGCCCACTCGGAAAAGCGTTGATGGACTTCCTCCAGTGTCAGGTCTTCCTTGTGCGTGGCCACCGTCCACACGTGCCCGAAGGGATCGGTCAGCGTGGCGGACCGGTCGCCGTAAAACTGATCTTGCAGCGGACGGACCATTTTGGCTCCGAGCGCGACCGCCTTTCCCACCACTTCATCGCAATCCTCCACATAGAGACAGACCGTCACCGGCGTGCCGCCGTAAGAAATGGGGCTGCGGGAAATAAAACCTGGGAATTCATCGGACAGCATGATGACCGAATCGCCGATCTGGATTTCGGCGTGTGCGACCTTGCCGTCGGGCGTCGGCATGCGCGCGATTTCCTCGGCGCCGAAGGCCGACTCGTAGAACTCGATGGCGCGGGCCGCGTCGTTCACGATCAGATAAGGCGTCACTGCGCGAAAGCCTTCCGGGATGTAATGTACTTTCGGTTTCATAAGCGGCTTGATTGTAACCCAAGGCAACAGAGCCGTCCACGCAAAAAGCCCCAATTGCCCCAATTATCAGCGACTTCTTCGGGAGCGCATTCGTCCTTGTCGTGCAAAAGCGCAGCCCATGAAACGGTAGGGTGAGAGCCGTGACTATATCCCACGAAATCGAGTTACGTCTCGACGAGACGGAACAAATTAAGAGCGGCCCGCTTTGCGGGCTGTCTCGCCCTACCGTCTAGTGTAGTGTCTCACAATTGGCTGGCGTTATTGTCGTCCCGACTTCCGAGGCATTCGAGGCATTTTCCAGAAGGATCAGCATACTAATAACTCCAGTCGTTTGTGAGACACTACACTAGGATAGTGTCCCTCCCAATGGTTGGAACCGGCGCTGTGGGCTGAAACGCTACCACCGAGGTTAACCACGCCTCACTGCGGGGTGGCGGGAGCGGCGGAGGGCGGGCTTTCGGTCGGGTTCGGCTTCTTCAACCCGAGCTTGGTGCGAAGATAATTCTGGGAGTACTCGTTTAATTGACGGGTTCGCGGATTGGTGTCAAGCAATTCATCCAAGGCCCTCTGCCTGATTTCCTGCCACGACTTCAAAATCAGACGCTCCTTGGAAATCGGCGCGATTTTCTTGTCATAATGGTTCCAGACAGCCTTAGCCAAATTATCATAATCGACGGCTTTAACATCGTTGTCATGCAACAGACACACGAACTCCGTGACGTACATGCCCTTCAGATTGCCCATCACCCGGCTGGGGTCCGTTTCGTTGTCGTCTTCGGCGACGGTGGCGAAGACGAAGTCGTCCAACGAAAAGTTCGCTTGTTTGCCAACGAACGAGTTGGTGTAGTTCTTTTTCAGATAGTCGAACCAGACGACGGCCTGCTGCAAACGGCCATTAACGTAGAGCAAGGGGATGGCTTCCTTGAGGAAATTCTTCTGCGCGTTTTGAAAGTTCGAGTCCGGCTGCTCGGCGATCATTTTTTCATAGGCGCGGTTGATGTTGGACACCAAATCCAGATTGGGCCAGAGCATGAAATTCTGCTCGGTCACGTTGGTCACCGAAGGCGCCAACGCCCCGCCCCGCAAGCAAGCCATGCGCAGGCTCTGAAAGATGGAACGGCGCAACATGTCCGAATCGTAGCTGTTGGTCTCGTAAGCGCTGGCTTTCGGCCACAAGCCGTTGGTGTCGGCGGCAATCTGGCGGTAGAGCTCCGCCCAATAAACGGCGTGCGCATCCGGCAATCGCCAATCAAACGGCCCGTACTCCTCATCCACTTTTTGGATGACCGCGGGGTCCATTTTGTAAACGTCGCGCAATTTTCGCGCCCGCTCCTTTTCGTCCGCCGTGGTGGGATGCTCCAGCGCCTCGATATTTGGCCGGCCGCCCAGCACGTTCTGCATTTCCTGCGCCCAGTGGCGCTTGTAGGTCATATGGGCGTCGTCCAGGTTTTGTCCTATCTTATGCTGGAAGAACCAGGAGAGCTCCCGGTAAATCGGCGGGGCGTCCGGGTTGAGCGGGATGCCGCGGTCGCGCAGCAATTCGACGCCGCGCTTGACCCATTGCCAGCGGTCTTCGGGGTTCTTGAATTTGACGGAGACGTTGTAAGCCATGTTCCAGGCTTGATCGATCCAGACTTGGGTGAAATGGGGTTCCAGGGCCGTGGTCCAATCGGCCAATTGTACCATCTCGAAAAACTTGTCTGCATTCTGCAGGTCGTTCATCCGCATCCAGAGCGCGTTGGCGATAAGTCCCCGCAAGCCGCCCAGCGCCACGGTGGTAAAGGCCAGCAGCGGAGGCGCGTTCTTCAACGGCGGCAGCCGCGTCAGGCCAAGCTGGCCCCGCTGCCCGTTAAGCCAATTCTGCATTTGCGACGAGACGCACAGCAGAAACATGGCCAACGCGACCAGCCCTATTTTGTAGATTCGAGTCTTAATCATCCCGCCGTAATTATGGTACGATGAGTTGGACAATCTGACAATGACTTTTGCTCGATTTTCCTTCGCAAGCCCGGTCTTCCATGGAGAATTGAAAGAGGACGATGGACATTGAAAGACGGGGCGTTTCAGTGCAAGTCATCCACCCTCGCAGTGCGGGTTGTGGATCCGTATGAATACCCATTGTAAATCGTTGGCCGAATCAGCCTTTGCACTTGCCTCTTCGGAAACTCGGCGCATAATACATCGACTGAAATATGAATAAAGCAGCCATTTCCGTCGCGGTCACCGGCGCCGCCGGCGCCATCGGTTATTCCATCTTGTTCCGAATCGCCACGGGCGAGTTGTTCGGTCCCGATCAACCTGTCGTCCTGACGCTGGTCGATATTCCCGACGCCTTGCCCGCCTTGCAAGGCGTCATGATGGAACTGGAAGACTGCGCGTCTCCCGCCCTGCAAAAGCTGGTGGCCACGGCGGATTTGAACGAAGGCTTTCGCGGCGTCCATTGGGCGTTGCTCATCGGCAGTGTCTCCCGCAAACCGGGCATGGAACGCAAAGACCTGCTCGCCATCAACGGCAAAATCTTCACCGGGCAGGGCCAAGCCCTGCAAAAAAACGCCGCCCCAGACGTCCGAATCCTGGTCGTCGGCAACCCCTGCAACACCAATTGCCTCATCGCCCGGCACAACGCGCCGGACATTCCTGCCGACCGCTGGTTCGCCATGACGCGCCTGGACGAAAACCGCGCCAAGGCGCAATTGGCCAGAAAAGCCGGCGTCGGTATCGCCTCGGTTTCCAATCTGGCCGTCTGGGGCAATCACAGTCCGACGATGTTCCCCGATTTTTATCACGCCAAAATCGGCGGCAAGACGGCCACGGCGGCCATCCCGGACGAGAATTGGCTCAAAACCGAATTCGTCACGACTGTCGCCCAACGCGGCACCGCCGTGCTCAACGCCCGCAAAGCCGGCAGCGCCGCCAGCGCCGCCAACGCCGCCATCGACACCGTCCACTCCGTGCTGCGGCCCACGTCCGCCGGAGATTGGCACAGCGTCTGTGTGGTGGCCGACGGCAGTTACGGCATCGACGCCGGACTGATCTGTTCCTTCCCCGTCCGCAGCGACGGCCAGAAGCTCCAAATCGTGCAAGGCTTGGAGTTGAACGAACTCGCGCGCGCCAAAATCACGGCCTCGGTCAACGAGTTGAAAAGCGAAAAAGCGATCGCCGCAGAATTGGGATTGGTCAAATGACGGTTCATAACGAATTCGCCAGCGGCAGGAGGTCGTCGAAGTGTCTGTCGCACTGTTCCAATTCCAACCCATGAGTTACAGCGCACGCCGCCGTAATAATGTCACTAATGGGAACGTTGATTCCTTTTACCCGGCAGCGAAGCGCGAGCTTGGAAGCCAGTTTCCAGACGGCCGCGTCCAGCGGGACACGCTCGATTTCGTTTTCCATTTCGGCCAACTCCCGCTTTTCTTTCGCGCCACGCGCTCCATGCCACAATTCCACCAAAGTGATGTCGCACCAAGCCGCCTCGCCTCTCAAAACAAGCACCTCAATGCGGTCGCCCGCAGTGGACTCGCGGTCACGGAGGTATTCCACCCAACTGGAGGTATCAACGAGCCTCATCTGGCCTTGGGCATGTCGGCTGCGCGCATCGCCTTCAGGTCGGCTTGTGTCATGAAGTCACGGAACCGTCCACGCACGCGGGCGTTCAGTTTTTCCAGGCGTTTGAGACGGTTGTAGCGTTCCACGGCTGTCACCACGGCTTCGCGTTTAGTTTTCGCGCCCGTAAATTTCATGACTTCATTCATGGCTCCATCAGGAATATCAATGGTTGTTTTCATGCTTCTAGAATATCATGCTTTGGATTCCAGTCAAGGTTCATTTGGATTCCCAAAAACATTCCAAGAAGGACACGGCGCCTGGCGCGCGCGCGACGATGCCTTCGCACTGCGCGGGCGCCAGGCAGAATTGCCCCGCGCCTATCTCCACCACTTCGCCCACGCCTTCGATGCGCAACACGCCTTGCACCACGCCGAAAATCCGCATCCGCCCCGCCCTCCAAGCCAGTTGATCGCCTCCGGCCCATTGCCGAAGATCGACTGAAAACAGATCATCCCGCACCAGCGGACGGACCGTGCCCGGATGGGAGGCGAAGACCGTGCGCGGCAGCAACGCCGGCTCAAAATCTACGAAGTCGATGCTGGCCAGCGACTGTGTCAGGTGCAACTCGCGCGCGTTGCCGTCGCGATCCACGCGGTTCCAGTCAAACACGCGGTACGTCGTGTCCGAATTCTGTTGCACCTCGAAGATCACCATCCCCGCCCCAAGCGCATGCACGCGTCCGCTGGGCAAAAACATCGCGTCGCCCTCCTGCGCGGCGATGCGATGAAAGCACTCCGCTACGGTCTGGGCCGCGAGCTTCCGTCTAAATTCCGCGCGGCTGACCCCCTTTTTCAAGCCAACGAACAATTCCGCCCCCCGTTCCGCCCGCGCCACGTACCACATCTCCGTTTTCGGTTCGCCACCCAGGCGCGCGGCCACGGTAGCGGGCGGATGGACCTGCAAGGACAATGTGTCCTGAGCGTCAATAATTTTAATCAGGAGCGGAAAGCGCCCCGGGGCCGGGTCGCGCGGACCGAGCAAGTCGGCGGGACATTGTTCCATGAGCCAGTGCAGCGTCCTGCCCCGCAACGGCCCGCGGGCGATGACGCTTTCATCGCCGGGCCGGTCGCTGATCTCCCATGACTCCCCCACGCGCCCGCCCGCGGGCAAAATCTTGCCGTAAAGCGTCTCCAAGTTGCGTCCGCCCCAGATTCGCTCTTTGAAAATGGGTTCGAAAGTCAGTGGGTAAAGTTTCACCATAAGGCGGTATTCCGCGAACGTTGCCTGACATGAATGCCCATCTGCCCTCAGATCGCGCCTGCCCCAGGAAAGCCGTTTGTGGACGAATCCCCGTTCTCGAGGCCGGCCGTTTTTTTCTGCGTCTCGACGAACCTTCCGTAGGCGCGGTATTTTTGGTAGCGCATTTTCAAACGCTCGCTGCCGGTGTGTTTTTTCAGCGCCTCCAAGTTGGTGATCAGGGCCGCTTTGAGCATTTGGGCCATGTCGGGCAAATTGTTGTGCGCCCCGCCCAAAGGTTCGGGCACGATCTCATCCACCAACCCCAACTCGCTTAAATCCTTGGCCGTGATGCGCAGGGCCGCGGCCGCTTTGGGCGCCGCCGCGCGATCCTTCCACAGGATGGCCGCGCAACCTTCCGGGCTGATGACCGAATAATACGCATTCTCCAGAATCAAAACCCGGTCCGCCACGCCAATGCCCAAAGCGCCGCCCGAACCCCCTTCGCCGATGACCGTCGCCACGATCGGCACTTCCAGCAACATCATCTCGCGCAAATTGACCGCGATGGCCTCCGCCACGTGCCGTTCCTCCGCGCCGATGCCGGGATAAGCCCCCGGCGTGTCGATGAGCGAGATGATGGGCAAGCCGAACTTGTCCGCCATCTTCATCAGGCGCAGGGCTTTGCGATAGCCTTCGGGCATGGCCGAACCGAAATTGCGTTTGATATTCTCCTTGGTGTCCCGTCCCTTTTGCGTGCCAATGAGCAGGACTTTTTGCTCTCCCAATTTGGCCAATCCGCCGACCAACGCCGGGTCATCCGCGAACAGGCGGTCCCCGTGCAACTCGGAAAAATCGGTGAAGACGGACTCCGCGTAATCCAGTGTGAAAGGCCGTTTGGGGTGGCGGGCAATCTTAATGCGGTCCCAAGGGCTGAGATGGGCGAAAATTTGCCGCCGGGTCTCCTCGATTTTCTTCTCAATGGCCGCGACTTCCTCTTCAAAAGAGACACTCAGCGAGTGGTCTTCGGGATGTTTCTTGAGGTCGTCCAGCTTGCGTTGCAACTCCAGAATTGGCCTCTCAAAATCAAGCTGATATTTCATGGCCGGGAAGTCTAAATTCCCCAAGCCACTCGCGCAATGGCGAAAATTGGTATTTGATATTTCGCGAAGGGCGGCTGGGTCCCCGAGGCTTAAGGGACTCGCTCGGAACTCGGCTCGGAGAAGCCGGGCACTATCTGCCTATACCGCAGGCTTAGTCCAACCAAGCCGGGCGGCGCCAAGTCTTTGGCCAAATAGATGTGCGCGTGGGATTGCAAAATGTGCCCATAGTCTCCAAAGCGCCGCAGATCGGGCGGAGATTTTTGCGTCTCCAAGCCGCTGGCAATGACCTGGGTCTGGAAACCGCTGGGCAGCGCCACGACCCACTCCGTCGTGCCAGTCGTCTGAAACACTTCGGGCAGCGCCAGATCCGCGGCGCCGATGAAGCCCAACCGCAAGGGCGGATTGGCGATGCGGAAGGAGAGGCGATCCATCGTTTGCTGCCCTTCCCGGCCCGGCAGTTTAACCCGACAAGTCTGGTCCTCCATCTGAGGGGATTGGATTTCGTGCCCATTGACAGAAACGGAAATCATCCTCGCTTTGGCGGGCAGCTTCATGCGAAATTCCTCGCCTTCCACGGCCGGCATTTCAAACTCGGCAAAGTGGATGCAACTGCCGTCGGAGTTGACGACGGTCAGATGCTGCGCGCGTGTCAGACCAATGCCGTAGAAATTTTTGGCAGGCTCAGCCAGTGCGACGGGCTGGACCGAGGCCTGCGTGCGAGTTTCCACTGGCTTGGCTGGCGCGTCGTGGCCCTGCTCGCGCCATTCCACTGCCAATTTTTCTTCACCGGTCACACCGATGTCGTAAACTGTCGTCTTCTCCCCCGCGCTCTTGCTCCAGAGGAAGCCCGTGAGAATTTCAAAATCATTTTGCGCGGATTCCAAGCGCACGTTGCCTGAAATCCCGGTTAGCACCGGAATCTCCGCGCGCCGCTTGCCCTCGTGATTCTCAACGGGAACTCGATAAGAAAGGCGGAGTGTGCCCGGCCCGGTGCGTTCTGCCGCCAGCCACAGCCCATTGCTCGCACTGACGATCCAGGCCAGGTTTGTTTGCGCGGATTCGACATGCGACTCCAGCAGGTACACAGGCAGGCCGAACAGCGCCGCGGAGGCCTCGCCGGTCCGCAGGATCTGGAAGGTCGTCAGCACCTCGACGTGAAAATAATTTGTCTCCTGCCGCACCTGATATTGAGCCGGCGCGAACGCGACGATGGCGGGCGCCGCTTCGTGCTTGACCTCTGGCGCCTTGGCGAGGATTTCTCCCGGTACGATCACCTGGATCTCTCCGGAGTTGGATGCGCCGGGGCACGCCAACAGGGCCAGCAGCGCAGCGACGGCAGCTTTGCGCCGCAAGGCCTGGTTTTGCAGATCGACGAGTACATAAAGCGTGACCACGCCAAGGCAGAGCAACACCATGCCGCGATTCCAGCCGGCAAAGGCCGCCAGCGTGGGAAAAATCCAGTAGAGCGCCAGACACGTCAGCCCGCCCAGCAGGCCGAGCCTGGCCCCCAAGAGCCAGCGCGCGTAGTTCACCAGCAACGCCCCGGGCACGACGGCCGCGATCACCACCGCCACAGGGAAGGAAAGGTGCGCGCTCAAATAAAGAATCAGAGGAAAATAGAGCGCGTAGCCGACCGCGATGGTGACCATCTGAACGCCGTTGAGTTCCTGGCGCGCCAAAATCACCGCCGACACCGCGAGCAGGAAGAGCAGGCAGAGGATCGGGCCGATCTCCAGCAGTTGCGAGAGCGACTGATAAAGATTGCGGCTTTCCACGATCACAGCGGAATAGAAACCCGGCGCGAGAAAGTCCCGTTGTTCCCACGACACCGTTTCCTCCGTTGAAGCCTTTGTTCCATCGCCACTCTCAAACCGCATGGAATCTAAATCCTTGCGATGAAAAGTGACGCGCAGTCGTTTGACCGGGTTCCCATTCTGCTCGCCCACGCGATAGCTGGCGCCTTTGAGCGAGGCGACCTGATACGAAATGTCAATATTGGCGCCGCCATGAGCCTCCAAGGTGCCGCTCCACAACCAAGCCTCCCCGGCGTTTTCCTGCATGCCATTGACCGAAGACTGCAATCTCAGCCCGCTGGCTGGCAGGGTGCCGTTGTCCGGTGTTCCTGTTCGTGGATGAGGGCATTTGAAAAGCACGAATACAGGTTCATCCATAACATTGGTCAAACCAAATTTCGCATGGAATTGCCCGGACATATCCATGATCGTGCGCAAGCCACGATAGTCCCGCCTCCCCGTCAGGTCGAAGCTTGCCTCGGAGTACTCCGGCTGCATCGGTTTGATGACCGAGACATCATCGCTCATCTTCCGTGTCACCACCCACGGAGCCTCCTGGATCATTTCCGCCTTTGGTCCGCTAGTGGGTTGCCCGACGAACTCCGGGCGGTCCTCCATGAGCATCTTTAAGCCGAAAAAGCCGGCGCAGATGGCTACCCAACTCAGAAGTCCCGCACCAATCGTGTTGGGTGGAGGACGCCGCGGAGCGGGGTTCGAGACAGGATACGTCGCAGGGGCAGAAGGCTCGCCGCCGGGTCGTTCGTTCGTATTCATGCGGCTTTTGGATTGCGATCGGCTAGCCCAATGGTTGAGATCATCAGTTATTGACAGCTTGCGCCCGGTATTCATTCGAGATTAACGGAAAACAGTTCAAAATGCCCTGCCTTGGAAAGGTCCACGATTGGATTTAACGGTGGATTGTCCTGTTGCCTTCCTCCGGCTTTCTGGCATATCGTTTCATGAATGAGACGATCCTGTGTGAAGTTGGGTTTGGTTCTATTGCTCCTGGTGGCGTTGCCCTATCGGGCGCCCGCGCCGCTGATTTATCGGCCAGGCGAGGGGTGGACCTACGAGATGCCCGGCGCCAAGGGGGCTTTGCGCAAGCAGCGGGCCAAGGATCAGTTGGAGTTGGCGCAACAGCTCTTCGACCAGAAGAAATATAAAATCGCCCTCAAGGCCGCCAAGCTCGTCTTGCGCTGGCCCTTCTCCGATTACGCCCCCAAGGCCCAATACCTTATCGGCCGCTGTTACGAGATGCGCAAACAGGACGAATACGCTTTCAACGCCTATCAGACTTTGCTGGACAAATACCCCAAGGCTGCCGATGTCAAGGACGTGCAGCATCGCCAATTCGTCATCGCGGTGCGTTTCCTCCACGGCCAATGGTTCAAGCTCTGGGGCTACATTCCATTTTTCCCGTCGATGGACAAGACGGCCGACATGTTCGCCAAGATTGTCAGCTACGGCCCTTACGGGGACCTGGGCTCAGCCTCGCAGATGAACATTGGCGCGGCGCGGGAGAAGGAAAAAGATTATCCGCTGGCAGTCAAGGCATACGAACTGGCGGCCGACCGTTACAGCGAACAACCCGTCGTGGCGGCGGAGGCGCTCTACAAAGCGGCCCTGGCTTACTACAAACAGGCCCGCAAAGCCGATTACGATCAAAGCGTGGCCGGCCAGTCCATCTCGGCTTTCACCGATTTCATGGCGCTCTATCCCAACGATCCGCGCGTGGCGGAGGCCCGGCGCATCATTGTCCAATTGAAGTCGGTCGAGGCGCAGGGCAATTTCAAAGTGGCGCAGTATTACGAGAAGCAAAAACAGTGGGTCGGCGCGCTGGTGTATTACAACGAGGTGACAACCAAGACCCCCAGTTCCCCGTTGGCCAGCGAGGCGCGCCAACGAATCGCAGTCCTGACAAAGCTCTCTCAGCGCTCGGCGCCGCCGGCTTCGGCGCATTAGGTGGAACATGCGCCGGCTTTTGTTTTTCATGAGCGTGGCCTTATTGGCCGGCTGCGCGGGCTACAAATTAGGCCCCACCAACGGCCTTCCCGCCGGCAGCCGTTCGGTCGAGGTCAAATCTTTCGTCAACAAAACCCGCGAACCGCGCATCACCGAGTACCTGGCCGCGTCCATGCGCAAGCAATTCCAGCAAGAAGGCTCCTTCCGCCTGGAAACCTCCGGCCGGGGCGACATCCTGGTCACGGGCGCCATCATCCACTTCGATCGCGGCGGCTTGTCCTATCAAAACAACGACGTGCTTACCCCGCAGGAATACATTTTGACGCTGGTGGCCCACGTGGTGGTGATCAACTTGGACACCGGCAAGACCAACCTCAACCGGGACGTCTTCGGGCGGACCTACATCCTCATTGGCAACGATCAAAGCAGCGCCGAGCGCCAGGCCATCCCGCTGCTGGCCGACGATCTGGCCCGCAACGCCGTCTCTTTGGTGGTGGACGGCGATTTCTGACCGGGGCTCTTGCTTTTTGGCGATGTCGGCAGACCTTGGCAATTCGCACCCCATCGCAGCATCAGATTTTCCGGCGGCATATGTCGAAGCTGTTTGATTCTCGATCAATTATAGTATTGACATCGTAACGTCCGGCGCCAACGGCCCAACGGTACGTATCGCTGATGTTGATGGGTTGAATGGCGTAGGCAACTCCGGGAACCGGAAGAAAAAATTCTCTTTGTCCTTTTGCGCTGTTTATTTCGCACTGAAGGGTGAATGATTGAATTTGCCTATGCCTCAGCCCCGCCACGGTAACGCTCCGGGTTCCACGGCTTAAAAGACCGCGGCTTCACTTCAAAGCTTGCAGGCCAAATTGGTGCCCCTCCGACTTCTGGGTGTAGGCCAGACGTGATGCTATTTCACCACCGGGCGGAAATCGGCTGCCGGGGCATCGGAACGGCTTGTTCGGCCGGAGGCCCGATTAAACCCAGCACGCTGCACACGTGCTGGCGAATAAAAGGATCGGGATGGCTGTCATACATTTCAATGAGTGAAGGCACAGCAGGAGCGGCGTTGCTGCCCAACGCCACAAAGGCGTCCAGCGCGGCCTGATTTCGCAGCCACCATAATCATTATGCTGAATGTGCAAGAACCGAAGTTGGTGTGCGGCGTACACGGGGCGAGCCAACCATGCCACATCGCCTACGGTGGATGCCGCGGACGAAGTCGCGCAGGAATTGAATGAGGTTCTCGCGCGGAGCCGCGGAAGGCGCGGAGACAGCAAGAACCAACGGAGAGGCAAGCACAACCCCATTTTCCCACGAAGCTCACGAAGAGCACAAAGAAGAGCCATTCATATTGTCTTTTCCAAAATTTCGAGTCCTCCGCGGCCTGAAAAAGTTTTGCCAGAAATGAGCAAATTTAAGATATTGCATTGTCAGGGCCGAAAGGCCGGTCTGAACCTGGCAATAGCCCGGTTGGAAGCGGGCTTGAATTGCCGCCATGAACAGGTATTATTTCTTTATGAGTATGACAACTTATCCACTGGTACTGCCCAAGGATCTCATTAGCGGATTTAGGCAAAGTCGCCAAAGTGCGCCCCTGCGTCGTCATCTCCATTGCCAATGCGGATCGTCGCCGGAATATGTCGGTGGTTGCGCTTTTGACCATGATGGTTCAACTAGTCTAGAGTAAGAACAAAAGTCGTTGCAGGCCATGGAAACCATGCCGCAAAAAAGAGGCCGCGTCATCAATATCTTGAAGCGGCTAAAACAAGCTTATCCGGACGCGCGGTTGGCGTTGGATTTTTCAAGTCCGCTGGAGTTATTGATCGCGCTGATTCTGGCGGCGCAGGCCCGAGACGATCGTGTGAACGTGGTGACGGCGGGTTTGTTCAAAAAGTATCGCACCGCGGCCGATTGGGCGGCTGTTCCAAAAGCGACGCTGCAAGAGGAAATCAGGCAGATCACTTTTTTTCGCAACAAAACGCGCTCGATCCAAGGCGCGTGCCGCATGCTGGTGGAGAAATTCGGCGGTGTCGTGCCAGACAGCCTGGAAGATCTTCTGACCTTGTCCGGAGTCGGGCGCAAGACCGCGAATGTTCTTTTAGGCAACGCTTTTGGCCACGCTGTCATTGGGGTGGATCGCCACGTGGCGCGCGTTTCCGGGAGGCTCGGCTTGACCCGCCAGAGCGACCCGGATTTGATCGAAGAAGACTTGATGAAACTGGTGCCTGAAAAGGACCGTGTGAAATTCTGTCATTTGTTGCAGCATCACGGCCGCCGCGTCTGCGTCGCAAAAAATCCGAAATGCCCTGAGTGCCCGATTCATTCGCTCTGTCCCTATCCAGTTAAACAGAAGCAAACCAAGAAAACGAAGGATGAAAGCGACGCTGCCAGCCGCTAAGGCGACCGTGGTAATGTTGTCTTGTCATCTCCCAATGCCTTCGGACCGGAGTTGACCGCGTATGGAGCCGGAAAAGGTTTGGCCTTGCGCAGGAATTGGGTTACAGGTTCTTTTCTCAGTATGTGTAAATTGGGCCTTTTGCCAAAGGTTGTGCGTCACGCGTCTCACCGTCCATCTGTGCGCTCACAAATGCCGGGGTGGGCTGGTTTGGCTGGCCTTTTATTGCTTCTGTTCCATTGTAGCT
Organism: Verrucomicrobiales bacterium; assembly: GCA_003140095.1. Taxonomy (GTDB): domain Bacteria; phylum Verrucomicrobiota; class Verrucomicrobiia; order Limisphaerales; family Palsa-1400; genus Palsa-1400. Next base: position 38,900 of record PLIU01000357.1, read on the forward strand.
GTCCTGCGGATTCATTTACTGATGGCCTGGCAAACGGCTATAGTTCCAACCAGTGGGTGTTATACACGAATACATCGCTTTTCACGGTGGCCACCAATGGCGGCGACCTGATTTTCAGCAAACCGGCCGGGGCAGTCAACAGCAATTATCAATATGCGACACTGGCTTCGCTGTTGGCCGCCCGGGGTGATTTTAGCGCGCAGGTTGATTTTAATTACAACACCAACGACGCCATCTTTACCTTTGTGCTCCAAAACAATCATACGAGCGACGCGATTTCAGCCGGGTTCGCCAATTTTCAACTCACTGCCGATGAGATCGTGCCGCTACGTCGGCAATTGAGCGCGCAGCTTTCGGGGCCGGGTAGTTTGGTCGTTTCCTGGGAAGATACCTCCTGGCCCAATCTCCTGTCGGGCTACACTTTGTTCTCGTCCACTAACCTAGAAGGCCCAATGCTCGGCAAGTCCTGGTGACCGATCCGGCGCCCACGGGCAATCAATTCCTAATAACCAACGCCATCTCCAGTACGCCCATGTTCTTTCGTTTCCGGCAGGGACCGTAATCTTGAGCAAGTCGCGACGCTGCCGCTTTTCCGCGAGAGCGCAAAAACCGCATTGTTCTTGCGATTCGAGGGAAGATCCAAGCCGCCAATATCAAATCCTCGCTTGATGAACTAAGATAAGGTAATTTTGAAACTATGAATGGAAACATTGCAAGTGTCGGTTACCGCTATATCACGCGCCAGCCGGGCGTGCGGGGAGGCCACGCCATCATCGAAGGCACACGCGTCGGCGTCCACGATGTCATTAGCCTCCTCCAGAACGGTGAAACCGTGGACAGCGTAGTCATTCGCTGCTTCCCGAACATTACGCGCGCCCAGGTATATGAGTGCCTCTCCTATTACGAGGACCATCGCGGCGAGATTGACGTTCTGGTGGCTCGCCAGATGTCGGCGCCGACGCCGTGAAGTTCATGCTCGACCATGACGTGCAGGACGACACCGCCTTCTCCCTGGAAGCACTGGGCCACGCTGTCGTAAAGCTGCGTGAAGTGCTGTCTCGCACCGCGCCGGATGACGAGGTGTTGCGTCTGGCCGGCGAGCGTGGTTGCGTGCTTATCACCTGCAATCGCGATGATTTTCTGGCTGCCGCAGGACGCGTCGCTCACCACGGCCTCATCATACTCATCCGCCGCAAATCCCGGCATTGGAGAGCCGTCTGTCTTGTTCCATGTTCCGAAGACACAGTTAATATACAACCAGTAGCCCTTAGATTTCAAGAGGCAAATGCACACAGACGAAGCTGCACGCGGCGGGGCCGGTTTTGATCCTCACTTTTGACACTTTTTCTTCCGCATAGGGGATCGGTCTTCACAGATTGGAATTCCCGCCTTTCGCACTGGGGCGGCAAAAACCGCATTGCCCTTGCGACTGCCTTCCCCCAATATCCGTCCCCATGCTGGCCCGCGTTTTGTCCGCCGCCGTCAACGGCATTGAAGCCTTCCCGTCGAGTTGGAGGTCAATTCCGGCTGGGGCGATACGAGGGTGGCACTAATTATGTCGCTTTCGCCTATTCTTGAGACTCTTTCTCCCGTCGGAGAGAACGGCTGTGTTGACGGCGTAGCACTCAGGACGACACCCGCATGACAGACCCGTCAGGGCGCACAAACTGCCAAAAAGCCCCGCGCCATGTTTTTTGTTCGGATTTGGCGTTTTGCGGGGCTTTAATATTGGAAGACAAATGACGGACTGCCAAAAGTTGCTCACGGAGTATGCGGAAACCGGCTCGGAATCTGCATTCCGAGTATTAGTGGATCGCTATGTAAACTTGGTGTATTCGACAGCGTTGCGCCTGGTCAACGGCGAAACCCAATTGGCGCAAGATGTCAGCCAAACCGTCTTTATCGGGTTGGCGCAGAAGGCAGGCGCTCTTTCGCGGCAAGTCATGTTGGGCGGATGGCTCTACCGTCACACCTATCATGTTGCAACAAAGGCGGTCCGCCGTGAACAACGTCGTCACGCTCGCGAACGCGAGGCCGTAGAAATGAACACACTACAAAACGATACCGAAGAAATCGCGCAGCGTGTTAGGCCAATCCTCGACGAAGCCCTCATGCAGCTTGGCAACGAGGATCGTAAAGCCATTCTACTGCGATTTTTCGAAGAACAGGATTTTCGCGCCGTCGGCGCGGCGCTCAACGTCAGCGAAGATGCTGCGCGAATGAGAGTCTCCCGCGCCGTGGACAAATTGCACTCCATTTTGACGCGGCGGGGCGTCGTTTTGCCGGCGGCGGCGTTGAGCGCGGGCTTGAGCATTGAAGCTGTTAGAGCTGCGCCGGTCGGGCTGGCGGCTAAACTTGCTAGCGGCGCACTGGCCGCGCCGTTTGGCGGAGGCATCCTACATGCTGCTTTTGTGAACCTTATGAACGCAACAAAACTCAAGGCAGGCCTGGCCTGCATCATCGTCGCGACGAGCGTCGCCACATCTTTGTTTCTTCAACAGCGTGCGGCGGCGAGGATTCGCGGACTGGATGATTCATTACGGCGACAAGCAAACCGCGCGACGGCACTCTTAGCCGACCATGACCGTCTTGCCGGCGTTTTGGCGGGGGCCAATGGCTCAAAAGGCCAATTGGAGGAATTGCTTAGACTTCGAGGCGAAGCGCAGGCATTGCGAGAGCAGACCAACGAACTCGCGGCTCTTCGGGAGGACCACAGCCGCCTGCGCGAGCAGTTGCAAAGTTTGGCCAAAACACCGCTGCAAAAGGCCGAGGACCGAGTCGCAAGAGTGAAGTTCGTGATGAATTTTCTTCGGGCCGCGCGAATGTTCGAAGACAAATACGGACGCACCCCGTCGGGATTCGACCAAGCAGCGCCCTTTTTGCCGAAAGATTCCGATGCCGCAACCAGCCCGCTGAGTGACAATTTTGAGTGGGTCTATCAATTGCCTGACACCATGGCTACCACTCTGCCGACGAATATGGATCGTATTCTTGCTATACGCGAAATAGACCCAACGATCGGAATTGATGGCAAATGGAATAAGCAATATGGCTTCCTCCCGGGAGGCGACGGCCAGACCGTGACCATGCCCTCGACATGGAATGGCGTAACTTACAATACATTCGAGGAGTTCGAGGCTGCGCATATCGTCAGCCCTGCCGCGAAATGAGAAATCTCCTTCTTGCGATTCTGTTGGGGGTCAGTGTGGCTGTGCCCTGGCAAATCTGGCGACAGGGGCAACTTCGGGCGCGGACAAAGAGTGAGGACTTGCAGCGGGCTGCGGCGGCACTGGCGGTGCTGGACGCCGAAAACGAAACCTTATCCCATCGCGCTGACCTGGCTGCGAAGGATTTGCCATCCACAGAACAATTTCGCGATTTGCTGAAATTGCGCGGAGAAATTGGGACGTTGCGTCAGGCTTCCAATGAGGCGGCAAAACTAAAGGCGCGGAACGCGCGGCTGGAAGAGCAATTGACCAACTCCGCGCCACCTGTGCTGCCGGACCCGCAAAAAATTCTGGCTCACTGGTCAAGGGAAGAACTCTCGATGGCCGGATATTCCGAGCCAATTGCAGCGGTCAGAACAGTTCTCTGGGCGACAAGCCACAACGACCCCAATCTTTATTTTGACAGTGTGACGCCGGATGCCAAGAAGTTATTGACAAGAGAGAACTGGTACAATCACGGTCCCGCCGCAGAGGAGTTGGCCAGCGCCACACAACGATTTGCCGATTCTCTGGACTCGGACACTGGATTCGATGTCGTTGGGCAGTCGTCTCCCGCGGATGGAAGGGCGACGGTCGAGGTCTATTTCGAGGGGGAAGGCCGGACGCGGAAGTTTCTTATGCAGCAGGTTTCCGGGGATTGGAAATTTGATGGCTTGGAAGGTTGGGGAAATTACTTGCCGTAACCTGAGCCGGTTTCCTCCTATTGACACTCAAGTTTCCCATGGGCCGGACCATCATCAAACTCGCGCCAGGCGGATGCGCGCAAGGAAGGGCCCAGTTTCGATCTGCCCATGGCCATTGGCATGGTGGCGGCCAATGACCAACTGATGTCCGATAAATTGGATGATTTCGTCATGGTGGGGGAATTGGTTTTGACGGGGCAGTTGCGGCGGGTCAAAGGAGTTTTGCCTGGCGGAGGCGGGCGGAGATACCGTGAAAATTATTGGCTTGAAAAGACGGCGGAAACGGTTATATTTTCTCTGTGAGTATCCGAGATGCGGAAACCACGGCCGTATCCGCGAGTCCCTGCGTGGCTCCAGGCGCATGCGGACTACTGTGTGCTGTCCGAAATCACTGGATCACTTGTGATTCGGCCATGGCTGCAATCGCCGGCGTTTGGGGGCTGAGGGTTGTCACGCGCGGCACCGGTCGCTCTCCCTTTGTGGGCATATACCATGCATTTTCTTGAAAATTCGACATTGCCCTTGCCGTTGAATTCCCGCATAAATCTCCCCACATGCTGGCCCGCGTTCTATCCGCCGCTGTCAATGGCATTGAAGCCTTCCCCGTGGAGGTGGAGGTCAATTCCGGTTGGGGGGATACGACGGTGGTCATCGTCGGATTGCCGGATGCGGCGGTGAAGGAGTCGCGGGATCGGGTTTCGACGGCGCTGACGAATTCCGGGTTCAAGTTTCCCATGGGGCGGACCACCATCAATCTGGCGCCGGCGGATGTGCGCAAGGAAGGGCCCAGTTTCGATCTGCCCATCGCCATCGGCATGTTGGCGGCCAATGATCAACTGATGTCCGATAAGTTGGATGATTTCGTCATGGTGGGGGAGCTGGCGTTGACCGGGCAGGTGCGGCCGGTCAAAGGAGTTTTGGCCATCGCCTGGCGGGCGCGGGCGGAGAAAATGACCGGAGTGATCGTCCCTCGGGAAAATGCGGCGGAGGCGGCGGTGGTGGAAGGATTGCAAGTCATCCCGGTGGAGAATTTGCGCGAGGCGGCCGGTTTTCTCGAAGGGGAAATTAAAATCCCGCCCGCGCAGGTTGATCTGAACAAGATTTTTGACCAATCCTACGACGATGAGATGGACATGGCGGAAGTCAAGGGGCAGGAATCGGTCAAGCGGGCCTTGGAGATCGCGGCGGCGGGCGGTCATAATGTGCTTTTGATCGGGCCGCCAGGGACGGGGAAATCGATGTTGGCGAAACGGCTGACGACCATTTTGCCGCCGCTGACGCTGGAAGAGGCGCTGGAGACGACCAAGATTCACAGCATCGTCGGCCTGCTCAAGCCGGGCCAGGCGCTGGTCACGCGTCGGCCCTTTCGCACGCCCCATCACACGGCCAGCGACGCCGGGTTGCTGGGCGGCAATGTCAATCCGACGCCGGGTGAGATTTCGCTGGCGCATCATGGCGTTCTTTTTCTGGACGAATTGCCCGAGTTCAAACGCGGCGTGCTGGAGACGATGCGCCAGCCCATCGAGGAAGGGCGGGTGACGATCTCGCGCGCGGCGGGAACGATGACGTTCCCCTCGCAATTCATGCTGGTGGCGGCGATGAATCCGACGCCGGATGGAAAAATGCCGGGTGAATCGCGCAGTTCGCCGCGCGAGATTCAAAATTATCTGGGCCGCATTTCCGGGCCGTTGCTGGACCGCATCGATTTGCACATCGAGGTGCCGCAGGTGAAGTTCCACGATATCAGTGCCGAGCAGACGGGGGAGACTTCCGCCGCCATCCGCAAACGGGTGGTGGCGGCGCGCCAAAGGCAGCAGGCGCGGTTCGCGCGCAAGCCGGCGATCACCTGCAATGCGCGCATGGGTCCGCGGGAGTTGAAGAGTTACTGCGCGCTGGAGGAGACGACGAAGGAGCTTTTGAAATTCGCCATGGCGGACTTAAACCTGAGCGCGCGGGCCTATGACCGCATCCTCAAAGTCGCGCGCACCATTGCCGATTTGACCGGCGCGGAAAACATCGGCAGCGATCATATCTCCGAAGCCATCCAATACCGCTCGCTGGACCGGCAGTTGTGGACGTGAGCAAAACCTCCGAAGTCAAAGATTCCGTTTTGCCAAGTATGCACGCCTTCAGAATTTTCTCAGCGTGTGATTGCGAACGTTGACACAATTCTTTACTTTTGCTCAATGGCAAACGTGACTCAATGATTCAACGGCGAGAGATCAAGAAGTGGTGCGAAACGGTGGTGCGCGAATTTGGGCCTGAGCAAATTATTGTCTTCGGCTCCTATGCGAGCGGTATCCCCACGGAGGATTCCGATGTTGATGTTCTCGTCGTCATGCCGTTGTCGTCGGGGCATCGCAACGTGCAGCAGGCGGCAGCGATTCGGGAACGAGTGCCTGCTCCCTTTCCGATGGATGTCATTGTGCGTTCCCCCCAACAAATTGCGCGACGACTGGCGCTCGGCGATGGATTCATGGCCAACGTTTTGCGTTACGGCCAAAAGATGTAGGAAGGCAAGCACGCGTGAGTGGATCGTGAGGGCCAAGGAAGATTTTCTTGCCGCGACCGCCCTCAAGCGTAGGAGCAAGAAACCACTTTGGAACATAGTCTGCTTCCATGTTCAACAGGCGGTGGAAAAATATCTCAAGGCACGATTAGAGGAAGCTGGATTGAGCGTCCCGAAAACACATGATTTACTGCATCTTCTGAATCTTGCGTTGCCGACAGAACCGCTTTGGTCGTCGTACCATGGCGCATTTAGCCTTCCAGCCAGCTACGCTGTGCAGACCCGTTATCCCGGCAACTCTGTTACGAAAAATGACGCGCGCCATGCCATATGGCTTTGTCGCGAATTCCGCAAAGAGGCCTGCCGGGCCTTGGGATGGCGTTGATCTGGCTGGCATGGACATCCAGGCAGTTGTGGACATAAGGATGGGAAATAATTATCTGGCGGGGTGGGGAAAATGGCGTACATTGCCTCGCAGCATTTAAATGTTATGAAGCTTTTTTCCGCGCAATTTCGTTTCGCCCTGGTATTGCTCGCTTCGGCGGCCCAGGCCTGGACCGCGCCCGCCCAGACCAACCGCTACGCAGGCCCGATTTGGTCGTTGGTGGACGCCCCGCAGACTCTGGCCGCCGCGTCGGACATCACGCTGGCCAAATATCCAGATTGCGACGACGCCACGGTGGAGAAAAAAATGATGAGGGTCTATCGCGCCGACGGCACGGGCGAAAGCCAGGATGAAACCTACACCAAGGTGCTGACCGAAAAGGGCCGGCGCAACAACCGCACCCTCTCACTGAGCTTCACGATCCCTTATTCCACCGTGCAGGTCGTCCGATTGGAGGTCATCAAACCCGATGGCCAAATCGTCCCCGTGGATGTGGCGGCGAACTCCAAGGAGACCATCGACGACAGCCAGATGCAGATGAATATTTTCGACCCGCACAACAAAATACTGCAGGTCAACATTCCCAGCGTGGGCGTCGGCGACGTGGTTCATTCGGTGGTGCGGCAGAACATCGATCGTTCCATCGTGTCCGGTCAATACGCCGAGGAGACCGTTTTGGAGGGGCCGGGTTACATCCGGCACACTTCCTATGAGATTCACGCGCCGGCGGATAGTCCGCTAGTGCGCGTAGTCCTGCGGGACGAGGTGCCGGGGACGGTCACTTACGCCAAGGAAACCGGACCGGAAGGCGGAGTGATCCATCATTGGGAGATTCACAACGTGCCGCGCATGTTCGACGAGCCGGCCATGCCGTCCTACGAAGTGGTTCTGCAACGCCTGCTGGTCAGCACCATGCCCGATTGGCAGACGGTGTCCAAATGGTACTGGAACCTGAGCAAATCGCACCTCGAAGCCACCACGCCCGCGATGAAGCAAACGGTGGACGATCTGACCGCCGGCACGACGACTGAAATGGACCGGATCAAATCCGTCTTTTATTTCGTCTCCAAAAAAGTCCGCTACATGGGCCTGACGCCGGAAGAGGACCGGCCCGGCTTCGAGCCGCACGACGTGGAGATTACGTTTGACAAGAAATACGGCGTCTGCCGCGACAAAGCGGCCCTTTTGGTGTCGATGTTGCGCGAGGCCGGACTGGAAGCGTATCCGGTGCTCATCAGCGTCGGAGTCAAACGCGATCCCAACTCGCCTGATCCAGATTTCAACCACGCCATCGTCAGCGTGCAACTCAAGAAAGGTGATTATCTTCTGATGGACCCGACGGATGAGAACACGCGCGCGCTACTGCCGACCGGCGATTGCGATCAAAGCTACCTGGTCTGCCGGCCGGAGGGAGAAGACCTCAAAATCAGCCCCGTGCAGCCTCCGGAGGACCACATGATGCGCGTGGTGACCACCGGCACGCTGACGGCCGCGGGTTCGCTGGAGGCAAAGTCGGATTTGTATTTTGACGGCGTCAACGATGACGCGTACCGGAACGCATTCGCGCACATGAAACCGGACGACGAGCGCCGCTTCTTCGAGCGCAATCTCAAAAGGTCCATGCCCGGCGCCCGGTTGCGCTCACTCAAGCTCACGCCGACGGATATGGCGGACATGTCTTCGGACCTCCACGCCGAGTTGGAGTATTCGGTGGACGGCATGACGGCCAGCGGCCATGGCAAAGCGATTGTCAGTTTGCCTTGGATTGGCAAGGATTTCGGCGTAGTCAACTTCATTCTCAACGGCGCCGGCCTGGACAAACGGAAGTATCCGATGCAGACGTACGTCGCCTGCGGTTTGGCGGAGGCGATTTCGCTTAAGTTGGCCGGCGGCCTTGGCCAGACGGTTTCCCTGCCGACGTACACTCCGATTGACGACCCCTGCTTGAGCTGTCAGGAAAGCGTTACGGCCAAGGACGGCGCCTTGAACTGCACGCGTCAGTTGACTTTGAAAGTCGTGGAATTCCCGCCGGCACAGTACGCCACACTCAAGCAAACCTTGAAGTCCCTGGAGTACGATCAGCGCAAAGCGCCCATTGTGGCGGTCACAGAGAGCGCCTCTGCCGCCGCGCCCGAGGAGGCGGGGGACGCTGCCCTCCCGCCGGTGGAATCCAACGCGCAAATTCTGGAAAGCCGCAAGGAGTTGGTCGTGACGGATGCGCATACGGCCATCATGAAAACGACCTACTCCAAACGCATTCTTACTTACGCAGGCAAGATTCGGGAGTCGGAAGTAAAGATCGCCTACAATCCCGCCGGGCAGACGGCCCGATTGATTCGCGGGGTGGTCATTTCCAACACCGGCCAGCGACAGGAGATTTCGGCGGGCGAGATAAATGTGATGGATGCCGGCTGGAACGCCTCCGCCAAGAGATACACCGGCGAAAAGATTCTGGTCGCGAATTTGCCGGGCGTCGAAATCGGATCGACCATCGAAGTGTCCTTTGAGGTGACAAACACAAACATGCCGTTTATTTCCGGTTTTGAATCCTTCCAACTGCCCGAGGCGCTGGAGCGCAAATCCTTTGCGCTAACCGCCCCCGCCGGCCTGGAGATCCATCAGAGGGTCAGCGGCAGCGATGGCCTTATCAAGCAGGAGAAGTCGGATGCGGGCGGCCAACAGACTTTCCGCTGGCAGGTCGAACATGTCCAGGCGCTGCCCGCCGAGTCGCAATTGCCGCCCGAATGGGCCTACAATTCCGGGGTCGCGTATTTCATTGGCGACACGTCGTCCTACCTCAAGGAACTCAAGGACACGATGCTCAATCGTTCGGAACAACACGCCAAAGCCGCCGCCCTGGCCGTGCAGTTGGCCGGACAGGCTCACGGCAAATTGGAGACCTTGACGGCGGTGCGCGACTTCGTCACCAAGTCGATCCGTCTGGCTGGGCCTTCGTTTACCGAGTTACCCTTGCGGGAGTTGTCCGCCGCCGATACGACGCTGGCCGACGGCTACGGTCACGCCGCCGACCGGGCCATCCTTTCGCACGCCATGCTCACGGCCGCCGGATTCCAGCCCGAATTGGTGCTGGGATCGGATTTGCCGCCCATTGCCGGCATCACGAACGTCGCCCTGGCCTTTCCGTTGCCCCGCTCATTCGGGAATCCGTTGGTGCGGGTGACAGTGGACGGCGCCACTTATTACATCAACGACACCGACCAATACGCCAAATTAGGCTCGACCCCCCACGATGGGCGGTTGGGCCTGGTTCTTGCGAGCGGGGCCTTTGAAGTCATCCATGCCGCCACCGGGTGCGGGAACAAGGTGGAGACCGATTTCACGCTGGCACCCGACAACACCGGCCGGACGCGCCTGAGCGTGACCCGCCGCTACTACGGCGACAATTACAATGAAAAGAACCGCTACTTCTCCGAGTTGCCGCCGGAGGAACGGCGGCGCTACTTTCAGGAAATCGTCTCCGGCCTCGCCCAGGGCGCGCGGGCGGTGGGGGATTTAACCACGCACTTCGACACTTACCCGGGCGTGGAACAATTCACCGCGGACGTTGACAACTACAGCGTGCTGGACGGGAACTACTTTTACTTCGATCTCCCTTTCACGCCGTCGCTTTTCCCGACTGGCGCGGACCGGCGCGCGTTGCCGCTGTTCATCTCGCAAGCCAGTGACGACGTGGTGCATACGGAGATCGCATTGCCGGCCGGCTTCCGGCACGTCGTGATGGCGCCCGGCAGCGAGACGCTGGACGCGCCCGACGGCAGCGGCAAGGCGGAAATCACTTCCACCGACAGCGCGGGCACGTGGTCGTTTACGCACGAATTTGAAACCGCGCCCGCAATCATCCCACCGCCGGATTACGCCGCCCTGCTGAAGGTCGAGTCCACGCTGGGCCGCAAGAGCGGGAAGGTGCTCCTGCTAGAGAAGAATTGATGCTGGAGCCCGCGGCTCATGCAGAGGCGCAATTGGAAGCGGGTTGCAGTAATTTGTGTTGTGGGGTGTCGTGCCCTTGCCCAAGGCACGTTCCAAAATCTCGATTTCGAATCCGCCAGCCTGACTCCTGGAAGCATCGGCTCCGTTCCAATTGCAACCGCTCTGCCGGGATGGAACGGGTATGTGGGTACAACTCCAGTGTCGAGTGTTTGGCAAAATGATTTTTCGCTGGGCGCCGCAAGTATAGACATAGTCGGCCCGGCTCCGGCTTGGGGCGTCATAGAAGGCTCATATTCGGTTGATCTTCAAGCGGGTGGTGTTCCGTTTAGCCCGGAACCATCGTTTGAGACTGCATCCATCTCGCAAACCGGCTTGGTGCCAGCGGATGCGAGCTCCTTGGAATTCAAGGCCGTGGTCTCTGGCCCACCCACTGTAAGTCTGGGTGGAGACAACTTGACTCTGGTCCCATTGGGTTCTGGCCTAGCAGCTTGGGGTTCAGGATATAACTATACGCTTTATGGAGTAAATGTAGCCCCATTTGCCGGACAGGTTGAGACGTTGACAATTGCGGAGCTCTATGGCGGCAATAATTTTCTTGATTCATTCGAATTTTCGCCCGCCACGGTTCCGGAACCGAGTGTTTCGGCTCTAATCCTCGTGGGAGGGATGATATGGGGTCTCCTGGCTTGGCGGAAACGTAGTAATGCTTCCCCGTCATTTTTCAATCCGCCAAAATGACAGGACTGAAGCGCCTTTGGAACACAGGAGAATTTGCGCAAAAGTGAAATAACGTCAATGAAATCAATGGTTGCATGCGTGTGGCAAGTGATGAGGCGTGACGGCCTGACATCGCCAAAAGTGGATTTCTAAGTTCTGTGCGTCCTGGCGTTTTGGCGCTTGGGCAAGGGCGAAATTGGCTTGATGTTCCCGTTTTCAGTTCGGCCGCGCTGGCTGCGGATGACGGATGCGGTCGGAGATGGAATAACATAAGAGCGGTGCGCTTTCGCCGAGGCTTCCGCCATCGCCAAGGCTACTGCGGACGGGTCTGCGGACGAGTCGGCGGACAGGCCAGCTTTGCGGGGTGGGACGCCGAACCCAGCTTGCGTGCCTTATGATTGTGTGGGATTGTAAAAGGCGTGAGAGTTGATGTTCTTTGACAACTTGGAAACGATGGCTACCCGAAGGATTGTGACCGGGGCAATCAAACCGAATCAAACCAGATCAAGCCTGTGGGGCGGGGCAAGACAAGGCTGAAGGCTGAGGGCTGAAGCAGCAGTTGCACGAGAGCGAAATGGGGTTCGGCGGGGTCAAACGCGGTCAAACCGGATCAACCGCGAATGGACGCGAATAGACGCCAATGATTCAGGCGACAGCCCGGTCAAACCCGGTCAAACCGGATCAAACCGAATCACTGATTGCTGGGCTGTCCCTCCGCCTCCTTACGTCGGCGGCTACGCGGAAGGGGGCGTGGTCGAATACTGGCTTGCCGGTGGCAAAAGAGGGGGGCGAAAAACAGGCTGGTCAAGCCCAGTCAAACCCCGACTTCAAGCCGGCAGGCGTTGCCGTTATCGTGTGGCTGCCGACTGGAAGTCTGCGCTACAAGAACCGAGATGCGCCCGCGTTGACCGTTTTTGGCAGTATGGGATTGAAAATCGAGCGGCGTTGTGCCATTCTGCGGCAGTGCGTATGAAGAACTTTCGTTTCCACGTCGCCGGTGGTGTGGCGGCCCCGTTGCTCCGGATGGCCGGCCTGCTGCTGTGGTGCTTTTATCTTATGCCCGTTATGAAGGCTCAACCTGGCCTGACCAATGCCCCGGCCAAACTCCAAGTCGCCACTTTCGGCGGCGGCTGCTTCTGGTGCGCCGAGGCGGTTTTCCAACGCATCCCCGGCGTCAAATCGGTCGTCTCGGGTTTCGCCGGCGGCACGGCGGTCGATCCCACTTACGCGGAGGTTTGCACCGGCCAGACCGGCCATGCCGAAGTCATCCAGCTTCAATTTGACCCGTCGATCATCACCTACGAAAAACTCCTGGAGATTTTTTGGGAAGCGCACGACCCGACGACGCTTAACCGGCAAGGACCTGACTCCGGCACGCAATATCGTTCCATTATTCTTTACGGCGACGAGGCGCAGAAGGGGGCGGCGGAAAAATCCAAGGCCGAGGCCGCCGGGCATTTCCGATCACCCATCGTGACGCAAATCGCGCCGTTGACGAAGTTTTATCCGGCGGAGGCGTATCACCAGGATTATTACAATCTGCATGCCAATCAAACCTACTGCCAATTTGTTATCGGGCCGAAATTGCACAAACTGATTGACAAGGGGGTAATTCCGCAGGAGAAGGAGAAATAGCCTTTCCCAATGCGGCGACAATACCCGT
>PLIU01000316.1 GCA_003140095.1 Verrucomicrobiales bacterium
TCCGAAAGTCATCAGACCCAACGACGGATCGAGTTGCGTGACCATTTCATCAAGCGATACCTGAATCAGCCGCCTGAACAGATGGGTGGTGTCCGTGAAACCATTGGGAATTATCTGCAATGTTTCAGCACCCCGGACATCGCAGAGGTCTTTTGTGCCGTAGGCAAAAGCAACACCTTTGAATTTGCCGACATTGACCACGGCAAAATCATTTGCGTGTCCATGCCGCAGAAATATCAGATGGAACGCCGCTACGTGAGCACCTTCCTCAAAATGCTGTTTTACACGCANNGCGCAACGGTTCGTGACGGCCGCTGAAGACGGCATGAGCGACTTTAATTCGGTGGACGTGATCCGGGAGGCTCGCGCCACCCTCGTTGCCGCCGCGCAGTCCTCGACCTCGTTCATTCCTCCGTTGGGGCATGACAAGGCCAAGGTTCTGACCCTCAATTTGCGAAATCGGATAATCTTTAAAGCAGCCGACGAGATGGGAGCCGTTGACAGCGCGGATTTCCTGGGGCAGAAAAAAGTCACCAAACGGAGTTGGGGGTACTCAAACGGCATGATGACGCGCAATTATTACGAGCAGGAAGAGCACAAAATCAAACCGTACGAGCTGCGTCATCTGAAAAAGCACCAGTGCGTTCTGGTGCATTGCGAACGCGGTATTAAACGAACCATCCTTCCGCCATTAGAGGCCGATGGAGCGATTTCCTCTTGGTACAGAGGAAATTGGTTCTAATCGGTTCCGGTGTTCGTTTGCAACGAACGGGAGCGTCTCCGCGTTGATGGTGATCAAATAGATTGTCGCAATCAAACCGGAAACACAATTGCCCCCACACGTCTGCCCGAATCTGTCGTCACATCTCAGCGATGGTCCAAAACTGCCTTCGCCTCATCCGACTTCTTTTCTCCGTGCAGTTTGACAGAATTCTAGCATCATCCGGCATCGCGGACGTTGAAGAAATCGTGCCACGCTTGTGCGGTATGAATTTAACCGATTATCACGCTAAATATTTTGCGTATGAGCTGACCAAACGCTGCCCCTCGGACAGCGTGGACAAGCTCGCCACCGCCGTCGCAGGCGCGCAGGTTGATTTGAACCCGCACCAGGTTGACGCCGCCTTGTTTGCCTTCAACTCACCACTCTCCAAAGGGGCTCTGTTGGCGGATGAAGTTGGCCTGGGAAAGACCATTGAAGCCGGGCTTGTCCTTTCCCAAAAATGGGCGGAGCGGAAACGCCGGATTTTGGTAATCGTCCCCTCAAATCTCAGAAAACAATGGTATCAGGAACTGACGGACAAATTCTTTCTTCCGTGCGAGATTCTTGAAACGAAGCCATATAACGCCGCCGTGAAAGTTGGGAATTTTAAACCGTTCGAGACAAAGGATACCATCGTAATTTGCTCTTACCAGTTCGCCCGCAACAAGGCCGCCGACGTCGCAAATACACCCTGGGATTTAGTGGTAATTGATGAAGCACACCGGCTCCGGAACGTATACAAGCCATCCAACATCATCGCCAACACGCTCAAATTGGCCTTGGCGACCCGGCACAAACTGCTTCTGACCGCAACCCCATTGCAAAACTCCCTGCTCGAACTCTTTGGGCTGGTCAGCTTCATTGATGAACACACCTTTGGCGACCTCAAGAGTTTCCGCGATCAATTTGCCAATCTCACCCAAGAAGAGGTCTTCCAGACCCTCAAGGCGCGGCTAAAGCCGATCTGCCATCGCACGCTCCGCCGCCAGGTCACTTCTTACATCCCCTTCACTAAGCGCCTGCCCATCCTTGAGGAGTTCACACCGGAAGCAAGCGAAGACCGGCTATACGATCTCGTCTCCGATTATCTGCGCCGGGACAACCTCCAGGCGTTGCCCGCCAGCCAGCGTTCCCTCATGACACTTGTTCTGCGAAAGCTCCTTGCCTCCTCCACGTTCGCCATTGCGGGCGCGCTTGAATCCATTTCCAACCGCCTGAAAGCAAAATTGGCAAAGGATGAATTGCCGGAATCAATCGAAGACGAGTTCGACAAGGACTACGAAGCGTTGAACGAAACCGCTGAGGAATGGTCCGAGGACGACGCCACCGAGCCGCTATCCCAGGCCGACCGCGCGGCGCTTAAGGCCGAGATTGCCGACTTGGACGGCTTTGCGCAGCTTGCCGTTTCCATCACCCATAACGCCAAGGGCAAGGCATTGGTAAAAGCGTTGACCATCGCGTTTGCCAAGGCGCGTGAACTCCGAGCGGAGGAGAAAGCGATCATCTTCACCGAATCTCGAAAAACGCAGAACTATCTCCTCCGCGTGTTGGCCGACAGCGAGTTCAAGGAGGGCATCGTCCTGTTCAATGGGTCCAATACCGACGATCGATCAAAAGTGATCTATGCGGCGTGGCTGATCAAGCACGCAGGCACCGACCGCGTGACCGGGTCCAAATCCGCCGACATGCGCTCTGCTCTGGTGGATTATTTCCGGGAAGAAGGCCGCATTATGATTGCAACGGAAGCGGGCGCGGAGGGCATTAACCTCCAGTTCTGCTCGCTGGTGGTGAATTATGACCTTCCTTGGAACCCCCAGCGCATCGAGCAACGCATCGGGCGATGCCATCGCTACGGTCAACAACACGATGTCGTCGTGGTGAATTTTCTGAACCGCAAAAACGAAGCCGACAAGCGCGTCTTTGAGTTGCTCTCCGAGAAGTTCCAGCTTTTTGAGGGGGTATTTGGCGCGAGTGACGAGGTGCTCGGAGCCATTGAGAGCGGCGTGGATTTTGAAAAACGCATCGCCAACATCTACCAGCGTTGCCGCAAACACGAGGAGATCAAGGTCGCCTTCGACCAGCTTCAACTCGAATTGAGCTTGGAGATCAATGAGGCGATGACGCAGACCCGCCGGAAGCTCCTCGAAAATTTCGATGACGAAGTGCGCGAAAAGCTCAAGGTGCGAGCCAGCGATTCCAATGCGTCATTGAATCGTTTGGAACAATGGCTCATGCGCCTCACCACTCATGAGTTGAAAGGCCATGCCGACTCCATTGACGACTCTTCCTTCCGTCTGAATTCATGCCCATTCCCGGACGCGCCAGGACGTATTCCAATCGGGGTGTACGAGCTTCCGCGACGTTCCGGCGAGGCCCATCTCTACCGTTTGAACCACCCCCTGGCCGACGCCATCCTCGCGCAGGCCAAGGGACGCAATTTGGACGCGCAAGAAGTGTGTTTTGATTATGGACATTACGACGGCACGATCAGCGCCCTTGAACCCGTCGTTGGCAAGTCCGGCTGGATAACCCTTTCGAGCTTCACCGTCGAATCGCTCGACCAGGCGGAAGATCATCTGATTTTTGGTGCCCTCACCGATGATGGCGCGTCGCTCGACGAGGAAGCCGCCGCCCGTCTGTTTACGCTTCCGGGAAGAGCGACCGGACCATGCTTGAACATCGTTCCCGTTCCGCTGGAAATGGCGACCCAACAACGCCAGCTCACCATTCAACGCACCATTTCCGAACGTAATGCCCGCTTCTTTGAAGCCGAAGCGGAAAAGCTTGAAGGCTGGTCGGACGACCTAAAGCTCGGTCTTGAACGGGAAATCAAAGACATTGACCGCCAGATCAAAGAGGCCCGCCGCGCCGCGACTTCAGCTTTGACGCTGGAGGAAAAACTTGCCGGTCAGAAACAAATCAAAGCATTGGAAGCCCAGCGCAGTCAGCGCAGGCGCTCTCTCTTCGATGCTCAGGACGCCGTGGACAAACAACGCGATCAATTCATCACTACCATCGAAGGCAAGCTGACCCACAAAAGCAGCTTGGAAAAACTTTTCGCCATCCGGTGGAAATTGGAATGAACCATGACAACGCGTGGAAAATACCCGCAACCTCTCGTGGAAGGCGCCATGCAGCGAATTCAACGGCAAGATGCTCGACGACCGTCGGCGGACGTCCACCCGGCAAATCTGGCAATACCAATTCGTGGCAGCGAAGGGGGCACCCGTGCAGCATGAGGAAAATGACCTTGCACAACCCGACGCCGAGCCGTACACGCTGGATGCGATTGCCTGTCAGTTGGCGAACGGTCACGCCGTCAAACTCGCAGCCGGGCTTTGGTCGCGCTGGCGAACCCATGAAGAATGGGTTTCTGGCATCACGCCGGAGCCATATTTTGCCATCCGTGTCTATTGCACTGAGGATACGCTCCCCAAAAGGATGGTTTGGGCCGAGGAATTCTGCGTGGAAACAGACTTCCATCTTCGCGACTTTGAAAAAATTTGGCAGTGGCTTGGTGAGCTTTGCCAGAGCCGGCAGGTTTTTGAATTCGACGACCTCACGGGGTTTCTGGATCACCTCTGCGACGAACTCATTCGGTTTTCAACGGCGGAGTCCGATGCTGTTGAACACATCAAACATCTTCCTGAGATTTCCGACCCCGAAGCATTCGACAAAGTGGATGATTCAGTCTTTAATGACCAGAATGATGCTCAAAACGAAGACACGTAAGCGCTTTTTCCAATAAATTATATTTATGTCATCCCTCTACCTGAACCGCCTCACCGCAGAAGATCGGACGACCCTCCTTCAGGAACTTCACACTCGGCAAAAGGGCAATTGTTTTATCTGTGGCAAGGCGATTGATCTCCAACTTCACAAAAACTCCATTGATATAGACCACGTCATCCCCACCAGTCTGGGCGGGCCTGACAATCCCAGCAATTTTGCCCTTACCCACGATTCTTGCAATCGTGGTAAACAGGATAGCGATCTCAGGGTGGCGCGCATCATCGCAAGATTCGACGAAATCAATGAAGCCGTCTCCACGGAAAGCCGAGCCGCCAATCTCGGCGATATTCTCAAACATTATGCGCACGGCAGTTATAATTTCGCCGTCAAAGCCGAACCAAAAACGGTTTCGTTTTCGCTCCCTGAAATCGGCAGGAATGAAATCGTTACGCTGCCGCTGTATGAAGATGCTTTGTCCGGGTTCCATTTCTTTTTCGCCCAATTGCCGATTCAGTATATCCACCACGACGGCAAAATGAATCCCCGCGCTATCGGGCCGAACATTAAAAAGCTCATCAAAGAATTTCACATCAAAAGACCGCAGCTTCATGTGGCCCTCGGCTGGATAACCCTGAAAGGCGATGAGTCGCCCAAGGTGCGTATTTTCGATGGCCAGCATAAAGCAGCCGCCCAAATACTCTTGGGAACGAAAGAACTCCCTGTGCGGATTTTTGTGAATCCCGATCTGGACACTCTGCTGACGGCCAACACTATCGCTGGCACCACCTTGCGCCAGGTGGCGTTCGATAAGTCGGTACAAAGGAATCTCGGCAGCGCATTGCTGGCGGATCGGATGCAACGTTACCGCGCTGACTGCGGCTTATCCGAGGATAGCGAGGCATTTTCCGAACAGGACCTCCAAAAACACTTCAAGGGTGAAAGCCGCGAAATGAAGAAATATATCCTGGATTGGATT
Organism: Verrucomicrobiales bacterium; assembly: GCA_003140095.1. GTDB lineage: Bacteria > Verrucomicrobiota > Verrucomicrobiia > Limisphaerales > Palsa-1400 > Palsa-1400. The sequence continues at coordinate 5,472 of PLIU01000316.1, forward strand.
CGCAGCAGCATCACCCACCATAAAGACAATAAATTGCGGGATTTCATCGAGTATGGAGGTCGCGGCTCCGAATTCCCCCTTAGTTACAGTACTATTGAAAAGACTTTTTACTCATTCTTTATTAGTTCCGATTTGCGCGCCACCCGCTTCAACCACCGCGCGGAAGAGGGATTGAATCCCCGCCAATTGGAAATTGATCAAATTGTCAACTTGATGAACATCATTGCCGAGGAAATTTTTGTCGGCAAATTTGACCCGGCACTTGGCACCAGCCGAATCGAGAATAAGGTCATCAAGGGCGAGGACATTCCAGAACCCCACCTGATTGCCTACCGCATGGCCAAGGAAGAAATCATTTACAACTGGTTGCGATACATAAAGCAGGTCATTCAGATGGCTTTTGCGAATGCCGGTATTCCCTTCGACGAAAATGCTCCCCTCCAAAAGTCAATGCCCGCTCATGCTTGGAATAATATCCGGAATTTTGTGGTTGCCCTAAAAAAATTACCGGTTTGGGTGAATCGCGACATGGCTACTTCTGTTTTCGGCGGCAAACGGAACAACGATTTCTGGAAGCAAATCTTTGAGGAAGGACAAACACCGGATGGGCAAAAGGTGTTGGGCCAGCGCCTCGACCTCATCAAAATGATTCAGCCACAAAACGGCCAGAGTTGATTCTTATGAGCGCCCTGGAACCCCACCACCTTGTGTTGCTGCAAAACAATCTCACGGAGAGATACTTGGCGCGCCTGCCGCAGCTACTGAAAAAGGACAAGCCGGCTGGAGAGATGGAAAAGAAAAATTTGTCGCGAGCGTTTAGCGCCTTTGCTTTGCATCACATAACGGGCGTCCCCGAAAGTGAAGCAGCACAGGCAGTAGTTGATGATTTTGAAGACGTCGGCGTTGACGCAATATATTATTACCCTCCGACCGAGACCGTTTATCTGGTTCAATCGAAACTCAAGGCATCCGAGCAATTCAGCCTCCCGGAGGCACTGGCATTTTGCCAGGGAGTCAGAAAATTACTCCAACAGGATTTTACAGGATTTAATCAGCATGTTGAAAGGCGACAGCAAGAAATTCTCAACGCACTGGAGGATTGCAGCGCGATTCAGTTGGTGGTCGCGCACGTCGGCTCGGGAATCAGCAATCACGCGAAAACTGCGGTCCAAGAACTATTGTCCGATGAGTCCCACGGGGAGGAACGATTAAAAGCTCCTGTCGTTGATTTTGACGCCGCCAAAGTCGTGGCCGGCCTCCAAAGCAGCCAAGCATACAAACGTGTTGACACAAGAGTCTCTATAGAAAAGTGCGGCCATGTTACAGAGCCAAAGACAACATATTTCGGACTGGTTAAACTCAACGACCTTGTCGAATTGCACAAAAAGCATGGCAGGTCGCTTTACGAAAAGAACATCCGCACTTTTTTGGGACACAATACCGAGGTCAACTCTTCCATCCAAAAGACCCTCGCAGAAAAGCCAGAGCATTTTGTTTACTTAAACAATGGTGTAACTGCGTTATGCGAAACAATTGAACCGAAAGCTAATAATCGAGGAACAAAACGCCTCGATATAGAAGGGTTTTCAGTCGTAAATGGCGCACAAACCATCGCCTCTTCCGCACAATTTGTTGGCGACAATCCAAAATCGGATATTGGCAGTGCAAAGGTATCGCTAACTTTGATTCAGGCCGACGCAGACAGTGACTTTGGAAAATCCGTGACGCGAGCGCGGAACCATCAAAATCCGGTTCTCTTTTCCAATTTCGTTGCATTGCATGAGGAACAAGAACGGTTGCGGCGCGATCTGGCTCATCTGCGTATCCACTACGCCTTCAAGGCCGGCGTACCCGACGGGAACGAGATTGACCGATTTCGTGCGGATGAAGCGGCCCATGCACTCGCATTATTTCACCCTGACCCTCGTTACGTCGTTTGGCTAAAAAATGAGGCTCCTTCCCTTCTCGACACATCATCACAGCGATACACGGGACTGTTCAATCCTCAACTCACGGCGTTCCAACTGGCAAATGCGGTTCGTTTTACTAGATTTGTCGTCGCCCGCATGAACATTGAATCGATAGGTTATGGACGGGAAAAACTCACTTACAAACACGGAGCGTTCGCCTTTGGTTGGCTCCTCGCCAAACAAGTTCGCAACGAACGCGACACTGCCAAATTATTTGATCCCGCAAAGTTGGCGAGTCAATTGAGCGCTGCTGTTGATCAACTTCGCCAAAAGCTTTGGGCCAAAACCCAACCAATGTTGGGATCTAAAAGTCCTCTTGCCTTTTTTCGCGCTCAGGACCGCACAGTGCCACTGCTCTCAACCGTGATGATTGATCATTACGGGCTATTGGCTGATCCGGCCGTCGCCGCAAAACAATGGAAACAAAATTACAAAGACCCGTATCCTGTAGAACTTTTTAACTATTTGCTTTCTAAAGCGCCGCAAATCTCAGGGCTGTCATGACCAAAAAACAAAAACTTGAATTAACCTGGATCGGGAAGGAGAACCGGCCCCGGCTGGAGCCGCGCATTCTGCTGGAAGACCCGGAGAAATCGCATCATGCCCTGCACCGCATCACGGAAAACGACCAGTTCGACAACCGCCTCATCTTTGGCGACAATCTGCTCGCACTCAAAGCACTTGAACAGGAATTCGCCGGCAAAATTAAGTGCGTTTTCATTGATCCTCCATACAACACTGGCAGCGCGTTCACGCATTACGATGATGGGCTTGAACACTCGCTTTGGCTGACTTTATTGCGAGACCGACTCGAATTGTTGCGTTCTCTTTTGAGCAACGATGGCTCAATTTGGATTACGCTGGATGACAATGAGGCTCATTATTGCAAAGTTCTATGCGATGAGATTTTTGGAAGACAGAACTTTGTGGCGACGGTGATATGGCGAAAAAATTATGCACCAAAGTCAAGCGCGAGACACTTCTCTGTAGATCAGGATTATATCCTCGTTTATGGCAAAAATGCGGAGGTTTGGAAGCCGAACCCGATGCCACGGTCTGAAAAACAAGACAAAGCTTATAAAAATCCCGACAGCGATCCAAGAGGTCTTTGGCGACCAAACAATCTTGCTGCCCGTAATTTTTACAGCAAAGGAACCTACGCAATAAAGTGCCCAAGTGGTCGAATTATTCCCGGTCCTCCTTCGGGGTCATATTGGCGCGTTTCAGAGGAAAAGTTTTGGGACATGAATAAAGATGGTCGAATCTGGTGGGGCAAGGAGGGGAACAATGTGCCGGCTCCAAAAATTTATTTGAGCGAAGTTAAACAGGGCGTCGTTCCGCAAACTTATTGGGGTTACGAGGAAGTCGGTCACACGCAAGATGCCAAGAAAGAAATTGTGACGCTTTTCGGAGGCGATGTTTTTAGCACTCCGAAACCAGAAAAACTCATGCAAAGAATTGTCGGATTGGCAACCGACCCCGGTGACTTAATTCTTGATTCATTCGCCGGTTCTGGAACGACCGGCGCAGTGGCGCACAAAATGGGCCGTCGCTGGATCATGGTCGAATTGGGCGAGCATTGCCAAACGCACATCATCCCTCGTCTAAAAAAGGTGATTAATGGCGAAGACTCCGGCGGAATCACGGAAGCCGTCGCCTGGCAAGGAGGCGGCGGTTTCCGCTATTACAGGCTCGCACCCTCACTTCTGGAACGAGACAAGTGGGGCCAATGGGTCATCAGCAAGGAATTCAATGCAAATATGCTCGCAGAGGCGTTGTGCAAACTGGAGGGCTTTCAGTATGCACCGAGCGGCGCGGTTTATTGGCAGCAGGGACATTCCACCGAGCGCGACTTCATCTATGTGACCACGCAGCACTTCAGCGCGGATCAACTTGCACAATTGAGCGAGGAAGTGGGAACAGAGCGCACTCTGCTTGTGCTTTGCGCCGCCTTTCGGGCCGGAACCCAGAACACGACCGAACGGTTTCCAAATCTGACCGTGAAAAAGATTCCGAAGCAGGTCCTCTCCCGCTGCGAGTGGGGCCATGATGACTATAGCCTTAAGGTGGAAAATCTACCCAAAGCGCCACCGCGACCACCAAAAACGGACAAGAAGGGCCAGCAATCGCTCTTCGGCGACGAGGTGAGCAAGTGAAACCCCAGGTCAACTCCATTGCCGCCCGCTTGAGCCTCCGGCCACCACAGCGCCGCTCGCTTGAAATCCTTGACCGCATCACGGAAATCGTCCCCCCGGACAAAAACGTGGATTTGCAAACGGCGATGGCTGTGATCCAGAGTGAGTTCCCGGCCGTCACTGATTTCGAGCGTGAGTTCCCGTCGCTCTGCTTCGCGCTGGCAACCGGCGTCGGCAAGACGCGTTTGATGGGTGCTTTCATTATCTACCTCCACCAGGCGCACGCCATCAATAATTTCTTCGTCATGGCCCCGAACCTCACGATTTACAACAAACTGATTACCGACTTCACACCAAACACGTCGAAATATGTCTTCAAAGGCGTCGCAGAATTCGCCACTGACCCACCGGAAATCATTACCGGCGATAACTACGAAGCGAAGGCGGGCACTTTGTTTGACCAGGTTCTGCGCTGCAAGGTCAACATTTTCAACATTTCCAAAATAAACTCGGAAGTTCGTGGCGGAAAATCTCCCCGCATCAAACGCCTTTCCGAATACATCGGCGAGAGTTATTTCCAGTATCTGGCAGAGTTGCCGGACCTCGTTCTTATCATGGACGAATCTCACCGCTACCGGGCTTCGGCGGGTGTTCGGGCGATCAACGAACTCAAACCGGTCCTTGGCCTTGAACTCACGGCGACACCGTTTGTAGAATCAAACAAGGGCCCCGTTCCATTCAAAAACGTCATCCTCGACTATCCGCTGGGCAAAGCGATGGAGGATGGCTTCGTCAAGGAGCCGGCCGTAGTCACACGCAAGAATTTCAATCCTGCCGGTATGACGCAGGGCGCAATCGAGTTGATGAAGCTTCAAGATGGAATCCGGCTGCACGAACAGGTTAAGGTGGAATTGGAAACGTATGCCCGCGAAACCGGCAACGTGATCGTGAAACCGTTTGTTCTTGTGATCGCTCGTGACATCACGCACGCGAAGGAATTAATTGAGTTGGTTCAGACGTTCTTTGACGGGCGCTACAAGACGAAAGTCATTCAAGTGGATTCCAGCAAGACCGGTGCGGAGGAAGATCAGATGATCGAAGACTTGCTGAAAGTGGAGAGCAACGATTCCCCGACGGAAATCGTCATCCACGTCAATATGCTCAAGGAAGGCTGGGACGTAACGAACCTCTACACCATCATCCCATTGCGAGCCGCCAATGCACGCACGCTCATTGAGCAGTCCATCGGTCGCGGCTTGCGCCTGCCCTATGGGAAGCGCACCGGTGTCAATTCCGTGGACCGCCTGAACATCATTGCACACGACAAGTTTCAGGAAATCGTTGACGAGGCCAAAAAGTCCGATTCGCCAATCCAATTGAAAGAACTTAAGCTAAGTTCGGAGGAATTTAGTGAAAAAGTTGTGACCGTGGTGTCGCAATCACAACTTGCCAGCAAGCTTGGTTTGCAGCCGGAGCAGACGACGGCAAGCACGCTATTTCCCAAAGCCGCCGCGCCGCCAATATTCAAAACACCGGAAGACCAAAAAGTGGCGCAGATCGCATTTCAGGTGATCCGCAAGATGGAAAACCAACCACATCTGTTGCCCAGCGTGACCTATCTCGCCAACAAGGACGTCCAGGCGGCCCTACTGAACGAGGTTTCCAGCCAGTATCGTCCGTCCCAGCTCGAAATCGAAGGCGTGACGCCCAAGCCGGATTTCGCAGCCATCATTGCCAAGACCTCGGAGATGGTAATCCAGCAGACCATTGATATTCCACGAATCCTCCTTGTGCCCACGGGCAAAATTCAATCGGGATTTAATTCGTTCACTCTCAAGGTGGACGCAATTAATTATCCGCCCGTATCGGAAGAACTTTGGGCCAAATACTTGCGGACGGATCAAGTTGACGTGATTTCCACAGGCAAAGGAGGCATAGAGGAATTGCGCCTGGAAGATTACGTCGTTAGCGGCCTGGTTGATTTCGACGATGTGTCTTACGACTCACATGCCGACCTGCTTTATGATCTGGCCGGTCAGGTAGTCCAGCGCCTGCGCAGCTATCTACCCGACGAGCACGAGGTTCGCAAGGTGCTGGGCTGCCACAAGGTCGAAATTTCCAGATTCGTCCATGCGCAGATGCTGGAACATTATTGGGAAAAGGCGACCGGCTACGAAGTGAAAATTAGTAAAGGGTTCTCTGATTTAAAGACGAGCGCGTACACCGCATCGGAAGCGAACCCGGTCCTTGACTACCGGCAGCCACCGGCGGACAAAAGCAATATGGCCAAGTATCTGTTCGGCGGGTTCAAGTATTGCCTCTTCCCGGTGCAGAAATTCCAGTCCGACACCGAACGGAGGCTGTCAGTATTATTGGAACGTGAAAAAACAAAGTGGTTCAAGCCCGCCAAAGGCCAGTTCCAGATTTATTACAAGTCCGGCGCCGACAACCCCGAATACCAGCCGGACTTCGTGGCCGAAACGGACAACGCAATTTACATGCTGGAGCCGAAGGCGAAAAGCGAAATGACCGATCCCGAAGTTGTCGCCAAAAAAGACGTGGCCGTTAAATGGTGCAAACAGGCAAGTGACCACGCGAAGACTTACAATGGCAAGCCTTGGAAATATCTCCTTATCCCACACGATGTGATCGCGGAGAACATCACGCTCGAATGGCTCGCGAGCCGGTATGAGCAACAGTGAAACTACCGCCTGACTAGCGGCAAATCATCCGTCGGGTCAATGGCCTATGACACCAATGCCTATTGAATCTTTGTCAAAGTCACCGCACACTCCCTCAACATGAACAATCAACAATGCGCGCTTCATGCCAAGCCCGAACGCGGCTGAGTTTTCAACTCAGCCGCGTCTTAAACTTTTGGGGACTCTCGCGTCCCCAAACCCGGCGACCAGAGGCATGGCCTCTGGACGCGCAATTGTCGTTCAAGTTCAAAGCCGTCTGAACAAATCTCTCCAAGGCGATTTCCTCATGCTTTCGAACAGCAGTCTATCAAGCCCAAACAATTTTGCTATCGCGCACAAAAAAATGACTCTTGCATCCGTTTCGCCTCCAAATAGACGGCAAAATGGTCACCGCCCCTTTGGAATTTCTTTTCACTTTCCAGCAAGGGCGAACCTCTTTGAGCAGATTTAGTTGAATGGTTTCGCCACATCCGCAGGGGCATAGCAACGCAGCACCCCAATAGTGGTTCGCCTCGCCAGCCAAGTAAACTTTGTTCGGCTTTAGTACATCGGGGAAATCTTCAACTGGCACGAGAGCATATCCTGATGCCTTGCGGCCGGAAAGTCGAGTGCCAATCCACTCGCCAATCCGGCCTGCAATCGTAAGAACGTGCTGTCTTGCTCTCTTGGAAACTAATTTAATTTTGGCCATGTTAGCTCAACTCAGGCAAGTTCAGCAACGGGTCGGAATCACCTCGGCCTATGAATTTTGAAAACATGCCGCTGCTTAAACCCTCCTTTTCGCGATATTCTTGGGCTTGCATAAAGCTATGGCGAATGATTGCCGATTCTGAGTTGGAATCCAATCGGTATGGATGCAACCGTGAAAGCAATTCGTTAACGGCGCAACTTGCCATCTGCATATTGATGCTGATTACCGCAGGCCTATCCTCGTCGATACCGTGAATGTAGCCCGCTTTAACCTGCTCCCTGTAAGCTTTTGGATCTGTTCTGCGCAGACCTTCCGCCCTAACTTGTTCCATATTGTAAACCTTGCGATCTAAAAGTGTAGCACCATCGGGCCGCATGTAATGAACGGCGGCGCACGCCTCGTCGATTCCACCCACTCCATCTGCAACCAGTTTTACTCCAATGTCGATATATGGCATGGAATAGTAGGCAGCCAGGCGGTTAAGAACATGCCGGCCTTCAACGCCATCCATGCACCCAATGACAATGTCAGCAGTCGCTACCAATTCAACGGCTCCTTTCGTCAGAAGATTTTCGGCAACATATTCGACTTCCGTTCCCAAGCCCATATTGGCGATGGCTTTTGCCAGCACTTTGACTTTGGGGCGCCCAAGGACGGCATCTTCCCGTGTGGCATTTAATATCCTATTGAGGTTTTTCACTTCAACTTTGTCGGGGTCAACGAGGATGAGCCTGCCGACACCCAAGCGAGCGAGTTGTTCTACCACAGGACTTCCTGTACCGGAACATCCAATGACTGCAACTGCAAGGCTTTGCAGAATATGCATCGTTCCCGCCCCGAAAAGCTGCGCATTGCGTTCAAACTGCGAAGTCGCTCGACCGATGCTTTCATGTGGCCAAAAGCGAATGTCATCGCCGACCACAAGCGCAGAATCCAAGGCGCGAAACTCACCAGTGGGTAATATTACGCGGCCAAACATTTTCCCGCCGGGTAGCATGATCGCACTGCAATGTGGGTACTCGCTGTCAGTCCAAGCGGAAATCGAATTGAAAAGATCGCTGTCCGAAGCGTCATCGACACCCGAAAATCTATCGTACCCGCCCGGATGACTGTGTATTTTCAATACCGCTAAGTCCTTCCTTTCGGCTTCTTCGAGCAATGGAACCAGACGTTGCGTGGACCATGTTACCCTATCAGGTGTACGTTCCTTGCATTCCTCGTAAGGAATAGGAACGATTTTATGCACAATCAGGCAATGATTTTTTGCGTCTCGACGCCGACCACACAAAGCGATGGCTACCGCCTCGCACCCGTCGCCCGGCAACAAATGGCCTTTCAGTTGAGAATGTTGGCTCTCCGTTAAGCGAAGTTTGTATTTTTTCATTGCTACCCCTTAAGCACTTCTCTCTCAAGCCACGAATCCACCTGGATCATGTGGGTGCAGATATTATCCACTCCGGGTCGCCATGGATTGGCCGACGTACGATGACGCGACCATTGTTGATATTGTTTATTTTCCAGACTGACCGCAGCCAGGGCACCTATGCCGCTACCCGATTTCTTTGACAGGGCGGGAAAGAAATAAGCCATGTCGATCTGGTCGTCAGGGTAGAGAGGCGGAAGCCTGACTGCGGCGTCCGCCAACTCCACGTTATAGCCTGCGCGAATCTTAAAGCCACGGAAGAATACCCATTTCGCTCCGTTTATGTCGATGGATTCCCAATTGAGGCCCATGGCATTCAGGCACTCAACGTCCTCCTCCGGCAATATAAAATCGCGTCGCATACTCAGCCTTCGGTCGGGTCCTTGGCAAGCGTCTGAAATCTCTCGACTTCGTGGAGGTGAAAGTTGACAACCTCCAACGGGCCTACCGGTACGACTTTGCCGCCTTTGAGTTTTTGAGAAAGCAGGTATTTATCGGGGGTCTTTCCAGCCTCAGCAAGAATCTGCGTCCCATTCATCTCGTGGACATGGACGGTATATTTCAGTTTGTCGATTCGAATTTTGTACCCTTTGGCACGCGGCGGCTTCCTACCGCTTCGGACGTATTCTTCAATGTCGATGATTTCTTCAACGATCTTGCCATCGTCAACGACAATGACTTCCTCGATGACTTCGACTACTTTTTCCGGCGTATGTTCCGGTTTGTTTTCGTTATTATTCATTTTTTTACTCCATTGTTTTGATGTTTAAGTGCGGATCGGAATTTCCACAACAGGCACAAGCGGTTCTAAAATGGTCGGATACCGTTGCAGGATTTTGTTGTAAAGATCATTGGTGTTTTTTGACGTTATGCTGATGACCAGGGCATAGGGGATGCGGTCTGCGCCTCTGGCATTGCGCCCGGCCTGTCGCGCGTTGTAATGAACGTCAAAAACAGGATTGGCAAGGCCAGAGCCACGGACTGAAACCTCTTTGTGCATCGTCGTTTCCCATTTGTGAGCGTCAGCCCGCAAGTCCGATTCAGTCACATACACATCCTTGGCTTGAAAAAACGACGCCGTGTCGGCGTGGCGTTGAGTGGGTTTCTGCCGTTTGTTAGAATGTGGCCGAAACCGTACTTCCAGACCGCTTCGCGTATAATTTAGCGGGTCCTGCGGGTCAGTTGGCGTTGCGAAACAAAACGTAGCGGCGATCTTCACCATGCCTTCCAGCGTTTGGGCCGGAATGGGAATCTGCATCCGTATCCACGACGCTGGTCGTAAATCGCCTTGATAGACAATGTGCGCGGAGTGTTGATCGGATAAAACCAAGGGTCCAATTTCGTTTGGGATGCGTCCCCAGCCGACTTCGGCTTTCGCATGTCCTCCATCTTCCGAACCATGAACAAGTAGAGCCTTGATGGCCAGCGGAGAAAGCAACTTTCCAAAATGGGTCCGCACTCCGACGGCGGTTCGCAGGGCCGTGGGCGCGGCGAAACTGGTGCCCGTGATGGGCATGGCCGCACCGGGATTTTCAGCATTCAAAACCCAATAAGGCTCTTTGGTGGAACCGCCAAATGCCAGGCCGTCCGGCTTTATGATACCGGGACTGCGGCCCGGCCCAATCGAACTGTACGGGGCACGTTTCCAACCCGCTCCAACACGATCACAACTGCCGATGGCGAGCGCATTGACACAATCTGATGGGGCCTGGATGCGTGCATTGCCAGACGGCCAGTCTCGCTCGCCGGAGTTGCCGACGGCGATTGTGGGAAGTGTCATCCCGTCTGAGAAATATTGATCCAAAACCGCCGTCCACGCATGGACATCATTGTCCTCAATTGGCAAATCCGGCCCAAGGCTCAAGTTGATGAAGTCATATTTTGGGCGAGAATCGAGAACATCCTGGATGCGTTCCAGTACGCTGTACAAGTCCTGTTGATCGTCGTGCTGTGTATTTTCATCGAGGATACGATAGTGGTCTATCGGCGCATGGGGCCGCTCTGCAATAACTCCGTCCTGCAATGGACCAAACAGCAGGGCGGAAGTAACCGCGGTGCCGTGATTCAAAAACTCCTGCACCGGAGCACCGATGTTCTTCGTTTCCCTGCGGTTCACCCATTGATCGAGTTTTGCGGTTTCTGGTACGCCGCCATCGAAAACTGCTACACGTATATCACGGTCAACCGGCCCCTCGCTCGGCAAACGGCAGGCAAACGGCGTGAAGCCTGGAGTGGCACGCGCCACCGGTCGGAATTGGCGAAGCCGAGGCATTTCACGGGCCAGCCGAAGGAAGGAGAACTTTACGACTTCCTCGGCGGCTTCGCGTGGAACGCGCAGCGGGAAAAAGCAAAGCCCTTCCGCGAAAAAGCGACGCTTGTCATTGTTCAGAGACAAACCCAATGTTTTAAGATAGGTCTCGAAGCCTTCCAATATGAATTGGTCTTCCTCCAACGGGTGCGCGTGCAAAACCACCTCAAGCAAGGGATCATTGTCCCTTGACCGCAGAGGTTTTAGTTTTTCCGTCGCCGGTTGAAACCTGAAATCTTCAATTTTTATCAGGTCATTGCCCACGACACTGTTGGCATTGATTGAACTGAGTTGGTTTGCGAACTGAACGAATTGGCGGCGCGGTCCGGCGACGAATAACTCGGACGTGACGGCTGCCGCCGGTGGATTCTTGATCTTCCATTGTTCAGGGGATACTTCACGCGCCTGACTTCCCACTGTCTCAAGGCCAAAGCTCCTGAGCAGGTCGTTCGGATAGTAAGTCTTGGCGATGTAGGTAGGATGCAGGGTCAGCAACGCAACTGCCTGGTCATTTGGGCAGACTTCACGAGGTTGGCTCATCATTTCCCGCGTTGTCGCCTCAATTTTCGGGGTCAGTCGTGCGCGAGCTTCCCTGAAAGTGTACGGGTGGGCTTTGGGGCCGCCGGCAGGCGGCACAACAACGTCGGAAGCCAGGCGTTCTCCGTAGCCGATTAGAAAGTTGGGGCGGTTGGGCATAATTTTTAATCCTGTTTTTCTTCGTCAGCAGATTGCTTAGAGTTTTTGCGAATTGTGTCGCGACTGACCCCCGTCAATTCATGGACCTGCCTTTGTGATATTCCGGCCTCTGTTAGCCATTGCGCTATCTGGCCGCGCTCGCGCCTCGGAAGCGGATCAACGCGGTTTTTTACGATGCCGCTCAGGGTTTCTTCCAACGGAATTCGGTGAACCACCGACGACCGGCGGGCGGACATAAGCTCACGTTCCACATCGCTAAATGATAAACCTCGTAGGGTCATCGCCATGGCTTCACGCCATTGGGTCGGAACCCCGGACGAACCGATGAATAAATCAATCGCTTTGCGAATGGCGGTATCGGACGGCATCGGAAACGCCACGCGGATTTCGAATCGCCGCCATACAGCAGGATCGAGCAAGTCCGAATGATTGGTGGCAGCAACGAGCAATCCCGATGAAGGCCAATCATCAATTTCTTGCAAGAGAACCGTGACGAGACGCTTTAATTCTCCTACGTCTGTCGCATCATCACGGCGCTTGGCGATGGCATCGAGTTCGTCAAGCAACAGGACGCAATCTTCGCCTTTGGCGTAATCCAAAACATGGCGAATGTTCGCCCCCGTTCTGCCTAAGTAGCTGCTCATAACTGCGGAGAGGTCAAGTGTCAAAAGCGGCTTTCGAAGTTTTTGGGCAATCCATTTTGCCGCCAAGGATTTTCCGACGCCGGGAGGCCCCGTGAAAATTAAGGATTTGGTGGGCAATAGCCCCTGCTTCGATAACTCCTCGACGCGCGATCGTTCAGAGATGATTTGGTTAAGGGTTTGTGCAACTTGAGCCTCCCATATTGGTTCCACATCAACGGCGGGTTGGGGATCAACTCGTAACAATTGCAGGCGGGATTCCAGATCAACCGGCATTGGTGCAGCCGCTTGTCTGCGCAACGGTGTTTGCGGATTGGGCGATTCTTGTAATAATATATTCAGCCGTGTGGCTAAATCCGGGATTGATTCGCGGTAACGCCGAATCAGGCGTTGAACGAAGGTTTGAATATCTTGGTGGCGACCGACCAGCGCCAGCCGGGCCAATTGGGCTAAATCATCATTTATGTTCTTGTTTTCTTCCATTATGACGCCTTTTTAAATCGTTTACTTGCAGAACAAACTAGTTCCGAGTGGACTATTTGTCAAATCTTTTTGTAAAATTAGTCCACTTTGTTAAAAATGGTCTGTTTACGAGGGTTTTAGGGTGTGTTTGCCGGTCTCGGTTTGCGTGCAGCCATCGCCCGCAATGTGAATCGCCGTGCAGGATTCCCCGATTGCGCGTCACGCGCCCGCACTTCTCCAAATCAATCTCAATGCCCCGGCCCGCCAGCTTCGCCCGGACGTCGCGCAACCGGCATCGGAATCGGACCGGGTTCGAGTCGATAGCGTTTTCCACCTTGAGGTTGCGTCGTCGCCTCGTCCGTGTTTTCGGGAAAGAACGGGGCGAGGGTGATTTTCAGTAGTTTCTTTCCCGTGTCCATACGAGATTTCACTGTGCCTTCGGCAATTTTTAGCTCTTTCGCGATTTCTTTAATGGACAGGCCATGAAAATAATGGAGGCAGAGAGCCTCTCGGTACTTCTGGTCGAGGAGGTCGAGCTGCCAATATAGAAGCGCAGAAGCCTCCTTCCCGAGAAGAATGGCGGCCGCATCGTGCTCAGAATCTCCGACGGTATCATTGATCGTCGCCCATTGGACGGGATCGACGGAGACCCGGTGACGCTGCTCCGTTTTGCGCCGCGCAACCAGGTCGTAAGCCCTGTTTCTTACCGATCGAAGGAAGTAGCGACGGAGGTCATGTGGTACGGTGTCAACAGAAGTAACATCGCAGATCGCCATCTGCACTGCTTCTTGTGCAAGATCGCTGTCGTGAGTGATCGGAAATGGCTGACTCAGTATGGAACTCAATTGCACTCGGCTGGCATCTCGCTCGACATTTTTGCGCTTCCCGGTATCTGAACATCGAAGCTGAACATTTCAATTGTGCCTGCGCCGACGCTTAACAAATTAACAGAGTATTCGGTCGTGACCAACACGCGGTTTACTCGCGTGCGACGTGAAAGTCGGTCAAG
>PLIU01000226.1 GCA_003140095.1 Verrucomicrobiales bacterium
TCATCCAGATGAAATGACCCTGTCTGGTGGTCGATCGGCATTACTTTCAGCTTGACGTTTTTGCTGGTGCTGCTGGCCTGCCGGTTGGCGCCCCGTTCGTGGCAGGACAAGCCCGTGGCGCCGCGATCGCTCAAACCAAAGCGCGCACGGCGCCGGCGCTGGTGGCGGGAGGGCCGCCAGCAAAGAGCCAGCGCTTTCCGCAAACGGCTGCTGGCCGTGAACGCTTATTATTGGCTCGCAGCACGGCCTTATCTCAAAGCTTCCTACGTCTGGACGAGCCTGGGACTGATGGGGTTTTGGTGGGTGTTCACCACCTTCATGATTGGTCACATCGACGATGCGGCCAATTATACCCTGGCCGTTCTGCTCAACGGCCTGCTCAAATTGTGGCTAATAACGGAGGCCGGGCATCAGTTGGCTGAGGACAAAAGGTCAGGCACCTTCGAGCTGATGCTGTCCACTCCATTGACCGTGCGCGATATAGTGCGCGGACAATGGCTGGCCTTGCGCTGGCAATTCCTCAAACCGCTGGCCGTGGCCGTGGTGGCTGAATTGGCGCTGATGATATTTGTCCGTACCCGCGCGGACGCGGCCCAGTGTCGGTGGACCTGGCTGGCGGGCATCCTCATGCTCTTGGCCGACGCGATAACATTGGCTTGGGTCGCCATGTCGGCGGCGCTGACGTCAAAAAGCCACGGCCGCGCCACCGTCAAAACGGCCGCCGGCATCTTGCTGCTGCCGTGGCTCCTATTCGGCGTAGTGCAAGTCGCGACTCCGCTGTGCATCTTCCTTTTTTCCATGAAGTCGTGGGAATCTCATTGGAGGTATGACCTGGGTTGGTGGTTCGGGCTGGGGATCGTGGTGGATATCCTATTCTTGGGGGTAGCGCGGCGGCGATTGCAAACAAGCTTTCGCCAACTCGCGCTGGAGCCTTGGGCCGCAAAACCGCGCTGGGCCTGGTTGTGGGATGAGCGAACGGGGAGTCCAGAGCGGCAGACGGCTTTTCGCGTGAAACTCCGCCGCATGGCTGTTGGGGCCGTTGCACTGCTGGCGGCCGGGGCGGGGGTTATCCTTTACGCCATCCGTCCCTCGCGCGTGCATCTCCCCAACCCAGTGGTCATTTCGGTCCTCCAAAGCAACAATCCGGTGCGGGTCTTCTTCGAACAAGGCGGCGTTCTCTTCATTTTGTCCGACGGCTCGCTCTGGCGCTGGGGGCAAAATGGAGTTTCTCCACCGCAGCAGATCGGAACCAATCATGACTGGGCCCAGGTGTCAACGAAGTTCGACAGCGCTCTCGGAATTCACTCCGACGGAACATTATGGACATGGAAATTAGACCGCAATGAGCCCAAACAAGTCGGTTCCGATCACGACTGGGTAGAGGCCCGCGCCGGCAATGGCTTCTTCTTCGCCCGGAAACGGGACGACACGTTATGGGCGTCGGGTAACAATAACGAAAATCAATTGGGCAACGGCCCCGGCCCAAACCGAACTGTGGCTGTGCAGGTAGGGACCAACCGCGATTGGAAAGCGATCAATACCGTCGCCTCCTCCAGCCACGTGCTGGCGTTGCGCGCCGACGGAACCCTCTGGACTTGGGGCAGCACCAATTATTACGCAAACGGGACGTGGTTCAGCACCACCAATCCATTCCCGACGCAAGTCTGCCGTGAAAGCAATTGGGTTGGCTTCGCTGACGAAGCTCGGAGCGTCGCACGCGATCAAGCGGGCGAGTCGTGGAGCCTTTTCCCCTTGGCTCGTGCTCCGGGCGCGGACGTGCCTGTCTCGGCGATTGGCAGTCTGGTTTCAACCAACACCGCCGTCTCTGCTTTTGGCCGTCTATTCGCTACCAATTGGACCGGTGCAACGTATGAAACCCGGTCCAATGGGACGTTGTGGGCGACACCCAACTCCTGGCCGCCGATGAACGCGCCCATGGCATCGCCGCTTCGCGTCGGGCAGCGGTCCGACTGGGTTTCGGTATGGGGCGGCTACAAGACCATGGTCGGATTGACCGCGGACGGCACGCTCTGGACTTGGGGACTGGATTTTGGACAGGCATCGCACATGAGCGCTGGCGAAAAATTACGCATGCTCAGAGAAATGATCGCGAACGGGCTCGGGAGCACGCCTCCATCTTCGTACTTTTTGAATTACGACTGGGACGGATTCCAGGCACAGAAGGAGCCGAGGCCTTTGTTTCGGCTGGTGGCCACCAACTCTGCCGCTGCCAGCGCACGGTGATGATCATGAGCCGTCGCCCAGACCTTCCGGCTTTCTTTGTTGTGTGGCATCAGAGTCGCAACGCCACGACAAACTGGATTGATTTGCCGCCGCGCGGGCGTAGTCTAATCGGCGCATGAATCGATTGTTGAAGTTGGCGGCGGCGGCCTGTCTGTGCGGCGCACTCACCGGCTGCTTTTCCCGGCCCGCCTGGATGAGCGATCCCCGCTTCCGGTATTTTACCCTGGCCGCTGAACACGTCTGGCAGATGAACCTTCCGCAAGGGGAGCGTTTCGACGCCTCGGGGCTGTTCCTGGAACAATCGGGCGATTTGTTGACAGAAAGCGACCAGCAAATCGGCGTCTATCGCGTCCGCTTCCATCCGGGCGATAGTGCCGTCGATCTGGATCGCATTCCGGACTGCTTTACGGCGGCGCAATTGGCGCCGTTCGCGAGGGAAAAAGTCGGACGCTACGATTGCGAGGGCGTGACCAAGGACGACCAGGGGCGCATCTACCTTTGCGAAGAGGCCAACCGCTGGATTCTGCGCTGGGACCCGCGCACCAAAACGGTCGAGCGTCTGAACGTCGATTGGTCGCCGGTGGTGAAGTATTTTTCCAGCGACCGCAACGCGGCGTGGGAAGGCATCACCATACACGGCTCCACGATGTATGTGGCAAACGAACGCAAAAAGGGCCGCCTCATCGCCGTCGATCTCAACACCCTGCGCGTGACGGACAGCTTTGTCGTGCCCGCCAGCCACAGCGAGTGGTACGAGCCGCATTACTCCGATTTGTGCTGGTTCGACGGCGCGCTTTACGCGTTGATGCGCGAGGACCACGTCATTTTGAAAATCGATCCCGCCACCCACCTGGTGCTGACGGAATACAATTTCGCCAAAATGGAGAACGATCCCGAAGTGGCTTATCACAAAGTGGTCCCGCTGGTCGTCGGCGTGATGGAAGGGTTGGCGGTGGACAGGAATTATTTCTGGCTCTGCACCGACAACAACGGGTTGAGCCGCAAGAAATATCCCGGCGACACCCGGCCCAGCTTGTTCCAATGCCGGCGTCCAGACTCGCCTTGACAAGGCTCTGAAGCCACCCATGGCATGATTCGGAACATCATTTTTGATTGGTCGGGCACGCTGGTCGATGACCTGCCGGCGGTGCTGGCAGCGACGAATGCTCTGTTTGAACAGTGCGGAGTGGAGAAATTGAGCCTGGAACAATTTCGCGCCGAATTCTGCCTGCCGTTCAAGCATTTCTACGACCGCTTCGTGCCGCACGTCCCGCTGGCCGATTTGGAACGGAGCTTTCACGCGCACTACCGCCGCGTGCAGGACCAGGTGGCCGCGTTGCCCCACGCGCGCGGGTTTTTGCTCTTCTGCCGCCAGGACGGCCTGCGCACGTTTGTCCTGAGCACCGTCCACAAGGACTATTTCGCCCTCCAGTCCGCGGCCCAGGGCTTCGACCAATTCATCGAGCGCGCTTACACGGGGGTTTGGGACAAGCGTCTCAAGATCGTCGAAGTGCTGGCCGAAAACCAGCTCGTCGCGGCGGAAACGCTTTTTATTGGCGACATGCAGCATGACGTCGAAACGGCACGGCACGGCGGCGTCCGCTCCTGCGCCGTGCTGACCGGCTACAACAGGCTGGACCAATTGCGGGCCAGCGAGCCGGACGTGATCGTGGAGCATCTGGGCGAACTGCGTAAAATCCTGGAGCGCGACGGCTTGGAGTGGAAACCCCTGGCGGAGGGGGATGGCGGGGCGCACCCGATTTGCACGGTCGGCGGGCTTATCTTCAACGACGACGACCGCGTCCTGATGATCCGCACCCAAAAATGGTCCAACCTGTGGGGCATTCCTGGCGGCAAAATCAAATTCGGCGAGGCGTCCATCCGCGCGCTCGAACGCGAGATCAAGGAGGAAACCAATCTGGAGATCGGCGAGGTCGTTTTTGTCATGGCGCAGGACTGCATTCACTCCACCGAGTTTTATCGCCGGGCGCATTTTGTCCTGCTCAATTACACCTGCCGCGCGCGCGGCCCGGTGGAGGTCCGGTTGAACGAAGAGGCGCAGGAATTCCGGTGGGTCACTGCCGGGCAGGCGCCGGGGATGCCTTTGAACCAGCCCACCCGGAGGCTGTTGGAAAAAGTCTTCAGCCCCGGCAAATGAAAGGCGACCTATGGACCAGATTGTCATCCAGGATTTGGAAGTGTTCTACCGGGTCGGCGTCCCCGACCAGGAGCGCGCCCAGGCGCAACGCCTGCTGTTGACAGTCGAACTGGAGCAAGATTTCACGCTGGCCGCGCAGACGGATGACGTGGAGAGAACAATTGATTATGCCCATCTCTCCCGGCGTTTGCTGGGTTTTGGCGATGACTGCCATTGGAAATTGATCGAGACGCTCGCCGTCGATCTGGCCGCCATGATCCTGCGCGAGTTCAAGCCCGAACGAGTTGCGGTGGAAGTCAAGAAGTTTGTGCTGCCGGAAGCCCGCTGGGTTTCCGTCCGCGTGCGGCGGCCGCCATGACGGGAATTCGAGGGCACATCATGACCCCACCATGACACCACTTTCACAACCTGCTTGTTGGCCGGCGCCATTTCGCCCTTGCGGACGCCTCTTGCGCGGCTATAATCAGATCCATGATCAACGCGGTTGAGTCTCCTCCGGTCCCCTTGCGCGGGGCGCAACTCTGGAAGTCTATCGGCAGCCTAAAGATGGCCGATATACCGCACAGGAACCGCACGGGTCAAGCGGCACGCTTGCCAGCGCGGCCTTGCCGGAATTCACGCTCCCGCTGGACGCCTTCTTCGGAAAGTAAATCGGTGAACGCGAAAACCTTCAGAGCGATTTTGATTTTGTGCGCGTGCTGGCTGGGGTTGCAGAGCACACGGATGGAGGCATTTTCGCTCCTGGGGCCGTATGAATCGTGGATGCAACCCAGCAACTGTTTTCGCTTGCCCGTGACACTTATTTACGAGCAACCGGGGGATATTGGCGGACCGATGTGTCTCACAAATGGCTATCGCTGGAATGTGCCGGTGGTCACGTACGGATTTGATCAATCGTTTCTGAATTTTTTCGGGACCAACGGCGTGACGGCGGTAAAAGGAGCCATTCAAATTCTAAACGATCTTCCTGCGGCTTCCAGTGCCGTGCTGACGAATTACCCCGGCGAGAGGCAGTTAATAAATGCACAGGCGCAGGCGCAGTCTCTTTACGATTTGCAATCGGTGACGCTTTCGCTCCTGTTGGAGCAACTGGGATTGGCGTCTCCCACACGCTCCGCATACGTGCTGCAATCCTGGAGTAACGGACCTGACGGCCCAGGCGCGCTGTTTGTTGTTATGCGAAACTACGACCCCGAAACTCTTGGCCTTACCGCTTGGGTGAATGGCATTTTTTATGGATATGATATATGGTCGGGTGTCCCGCTTAACCTGAACGCGGCGGAGGCTATTCCGCACCCTTCAGATGGAATAGAACCTCAATACACGGCGGTTGCCGACAACAGATTGGAGGTCGGGGGTTTCTATACGGGACTGACGGCCGACGATGTCGCGGGGCTTTGTTGTTTGTTTTCCACCACCAACGTCAATTACGAAAGTCTGCTGGCTGGCGTTTCCGGCGTCGGCACCAATGCGAACTTGTTGGTCAATGGAGCGTGGCGCCCTGGCATTGATAAAATCACTTTCGTGCCGCATGCGTCTGGCTCTTTGCCCTGGGAGTTTTTGCCCATGACCAATCAATATACAGACACCTACATCACCAATGGCAGCGTCGTGCAACAGCAATTGCAGCGCGTAATTAATCAGCCGGACTTTCTGTTTTGCGCCGGTGATGCGGGGAAAGAGTATCCTGTGGTATTGCCGTATGCGCGCACCGGCACGTCGAATTGGATCAATAATGCAGCGCTGAATGGAAACGCTTCCGGCGGAGGTCCTGGTGTCATTCAGCCGCCGGCGAGAATTACATTGGACAGGCTTGGGCCAACGCTTGGAACTGTTGGCCCGGGCTTGGAGGAAACCACCATCGACCAGTCGATATTCTGGGGCACGTATGACCAATCCACCAACGCACCGATTATTTATCCCTTGCCACAATCGGGGACCAACCAGCTTATTCTTCGGCTGTGGTTTCCCTATGGTCCGCTGGCTCTAGTTCCTTTGGGGCGGAGCGTCGAATTGTCGGCCACAGGCCAGATCGGAGCGGCCTTTCTCCTTCAAACCTCGACCAATCTCACGGATTGGATTTCGCTCGCCACGAACCAAATCAACGGAAGCATTTTCACGCTGATTGAGTATCCGGCCGTTGCTGAACGTTTCTACCGCCTTGTTCCTCAATGACATCGCCGGTGCCGGCGTCGAGGAGAATCCTCAAAGTGCGGCATGGCCAGGAAATCCTTGGCTCATCGCGCAAAACCGTTGACAAAATGATCCTTTCCGGGCAAAACTTCCTCAGTGAAGATCACGCGGACAGGACCAGTCACAATTCTTCCGGAGATGCGCCGCAAGCATGGGGTGCTAGCGGAGGTTCAAGTGAGGTTTGTGGCCCGACCCGATGGCGTGCTGGTGGTCAAGGTCGCGGCCGCTTCACTCGGCAAACACGCCCTGACGAATTTGCTCCGCGGAGGCAAGACCAAAGGCCGGGCCAAAGACTGGCTGCGGTTGACACGCGAATCGCCTGTGTTTGATTGAATCCCAACGCGGCACGCGCCGCAACCACAGAGAATAGCCGCGAGAGAACTCAAAGAGCACACAGAGGGTGCATATTTTCTCACCAGAAAATCAGCCGGTCAAGACGCAGGGCCATTTCATCTGGGA
>PLIU01000497.1 GCA_003140095.1 Verrucomicrobiales bacterium
GAAGTGGCGGCCAGCTTGCCCAGAACCACATCGTATCCCTTCAAATCGGTCAGGAACAGCAGCCCCAAGGTTCCCTCCCGTTTCTCCCGGCTCAGGCAATCCGCCGTCATCAATCTGCCGGCGGCCAGGCCGTAAAGCAGGCACAGCCCGGACAGGCCCCAGAAAAGACACTTCCCAAAGGGAACGGCAGGCGCGACAAGGCTGGCGGCGAAACAGGCGGCGAAAGCTAGCGTCGCCGCGCCCGCGATTTTCATGCGCATCCCATAAGTGGCGCGCCGGCGGGCCGCCACGCGCAATTCTCGCTCGACAATGGGAAGGAAAGTCATGACCGGAGGGGAAAGGAAGAGGGAAGTGGAAAGAAGGAAGAAAACGTCGTCGTCGGTTTGCGCAGATAATTTCTTCCTTCTTCCTTCTTCATTCTTGCTTTATATTGCCCCGTCATGTCAGATGCGAGAAAAACACGGGTTATTGTCGGAATGAGCGGCGGTGTCGATTCGTCCGCAGCCGCCGCTTTGCTTCTGGAGCAGGGCTACGAGGTGGTGGGGATCACGCTCAAACTCTGGCCGCAGGATTGCGTTTCGCGTGCGGAGGACAAATGTTGCGGGCCGCAAGCCGTCATGGATGCCCGTGCCGTTTGCCACAAGCTGGGCATCCCTTATTACCTGATCGACGAAGCCGAGGCGTTTCAAAAGCAGGTCATTTCCTACTTTGCCGAAGAGTACAAGGCCGGACGCACGCCCAATCCGTGCGTCATGTGCAACGAGAAATTGAAGTTCGGCGCGCTGCTCGACCGCGCCCGCCAACTGGGCGCCGAACACGTCGCCACCGGCCATTTCGCCCGCCTGGAAAAAAGTGCCGATGGCCGCCGGACGCTCTTGAAGAAAGGCCGCGATGGGCGCAAGGACCAGAGCTACTTTCTGTTCTCGTTGCGCCAGAACCAACTGGAACGCGCGCTCTTCCCCCTCGGCGAAAAAACAAAGCAGGACACGCGTGAGGTCGCGCGCGCGTGCCAGTTGAAAACGGCGGAAAAGGAGGAGAGCATGGAAATCTGTTTCGTGCCGGACAAGGATTACGGCAAGTTCCTCTCCGCCGCCAAACTGGTGCAGCGGCATACCGGAGACATCGTGGATATGCACGGGCAGCTCCTGGGCCAGCACGACGGCATTGAATTTTTCACCATCGGCCAGCGCAAAGGGCTTGGGCTTTCTTCACCCAAACCGCTTTACGTCATCGAGCTGGACGCCGCGCGCAACCGCGTCGTGGTCGGAGACGACTCGGCGTTGGAGCGCGAGCGGTTCGAGGTGGAGCGGTGCAACTGGATTGCCTTCGACTCGCCGCCGGAAGAGATGGAGGTGTCGGCCAAGATTCGTTACAATCACCCCGGAACGCCCGCAACGGTCCGTCCCCAGCCCGGCGGCGGCGCGTGGGTGGCGCTGCATCAGCCGCAACGGGCGATCACGCCCGGCCAGGCCTGCGTCTTTTACGACGGCGATGTGGTAGTGGGCGGCGGCTGGATCACGCCGCACAAGTGATCTTTGAGCGTGTTTTAAAATTGCGCTCTAAAGGGAATCCTTGCGGCTCAACTGCACGATCACCTGGCCCATTTCCTTCAAATGAACGGCGGGGTCCGGCGAATTGGTGATGCGAAGAATCCTGCCGTCCAATCCGATGAGAAAGCTGATGCGGCGGTCCAATTTTTTATTCGTATCCATTCGGGCGCCATAGGCGTCGGCAATCCGGCCGCAATCGTCGGCCAGCAGCCGAAAGGGCAGGTTGTATTTGAAGGCAAATTCTTTTTGGCTGTTTTGGTTGTCGGAACTGACGCCCACCACCTCCACCCCCGCCTGTTTGAGCAGGACCAAGTTATCGCGCAGGCCGCAAGCCTCGGTCGTGCTGCCGGCGGTGTCGTCCTCGGGATAGAAATACAGAAGCACGTACTTTTTGCCGACATAGTGGGACAATTCCCATTTGTGGCCATCCTGATCATGGCCCGAAAAAAGCGGGGCGGTCTGGCCCACCTCGATAGAAGTTTCGGCCAACAGAGGCAGCGCGGCGGTGGCAAAAGCGGCGGCGAAAATCCAGCAGAGTAAATGTCGTGATGTTTTCATAGATCATTAATCCTATGTCATAATTAAACCATCCCTGGCGCAATTGTCAATTCGCCACCGGGGCTTCGGCTGGATTTTCTTTGCTAAACAGACATCCATACCAGCGTTCCTTCGGGCAGCTTGTCGTACAAGGGCAGGAGATCGTTGGCGGAAAGGTGGACGCAGCCGTGCGAATCGGGACGCCCCAGGGTCGTCTCGTTGCCGGTGCCATGAATGTAGATATAGCGCCGGAAGGAATCGACATTCCCGCCGCGATTCAAACCCGGCTCCAATCCTTCCAGCCGCAGGATGCGATGGGCAATGGGCGCCAAGGGTTGCCCCTGCCAGGTGAACCCAATGACTTGCCGGCCCTTAAAGGCCACGCCGACGGGCCAGCCGCCGCCAATCTTCTGTGCGACGCGATGCAGCCCGCGCGGCGTCATGTTCGATCCAGCCGTTTCGCCGACGCCGTATTTGGAGGTCGAGCAACGGAAGATTTTCCGCAGCGCGTAGCCGCCCGCCTGCCGCTGGAACAGCGCCGTGGTTTGGCGCGCGATGTGGACGGCCAGAAGATGGCGCGTCGGCGCGACGCCGCAACGGGCGCAGGCGCGCAAGGCGGGACCCAATGTCCTGTTCACAAATGGCGTGGTCATTTGGGCGTCAGCTTCTTCATCAGGATTTTCGAGTTGCGTCCGCTCTGCTCGTATTTTTCGCGGCGGGATGGAGGCAGGTCTTCCGGGGCGCCTTCGCTGAAGCCGGCCTTGGACTGAAAATAGGTGAAGGCCTGGGTCGAGAGCGTGATCAACTCGGTCCAGCCCATCTCGCGCGCCTTGGATTCGGCGTAGGCAATGAGCTTGCGCCCAATGCCCTGGTTCTCGTGCAGGGGGCTGACGTAAAGGCAGGCCAGCTCGCCCTTGGCCGCGTCCAGTTGATGGAGCGCCACGCAGGCCACCGGGTTCTTGTCCGTCTCAAAAATGTAATAATCATTGATGCTCTTCTCAATGCCGGCACGGGTGCGTTTGGTCAGTTCCTCGCTGGCCACGGAGTTTTTAGTCAATAGTAATATGGCGCGAATATCCTTCTTTAGCGCGCGGCGGATTTGCTGGTATTCGTTGGCATAAATCAGCGTGCCGATGCCTTCGTTGGAAAATACCTCCGCTAGCAGCGCTTCATCGACCCGCCCGTTGATGACATGCACGCGCGGCACGCCGGCCTGGCAGGCGGCCGAGGCGAAGTGCGCTTTGGAAAAGACCTCCGGCGCGAAGCTGCTTTTGTTGTGTGCCAGCAATCCATCCAGGTCGGCGACCAAAATCTGCTGGATGAGCCGGCCCTGGTAAATCAGCCCGTCGAAGGTGGTGATGTAAATGAGCTTGGCGGCGCCGAGCGTCTTGGCCAACTCGACGGCCACGGAATCGGAGTTGACCCGGTAGGTTTTGCCGTCGCCGTCGAATCCCAGCGGCGGCACCACCGGCACGATGCCTTGGGAGAGCAGACTCTGGAGCATCTCGGTGTCCACGCGCTCGATTTTGCCCGTGAACAGGTGGTCTTGGCCGTGAATAATGCCCATCGGGTGGGCGGTGAGCGCGTTGCAACAAGCGGCGCGCAGATCATTGGCGCTGAGTCCTTCCAGAATTTCGTGCGTCAGCCGGTTGGCCGCCGTCAGGGCCAGCTTCAAGGTCGGGGCGTCAGTGATGCCGCTGCCATCCAGGTCGGAGGGCTGGATGTTTTGTTCGCGGGCCAGGATTTCGATTTGGGCCGCCGCGCCATGCACCAGCAGCACCTTGATGCTCAGGGAGCGCAGCACCGCCACGTCCAGCAGGATGTTGGCGAAATTCTCGCTGGTGACGATGGCGCCATCCACGCTGATGACGAAAACCTTTTCGCGAAAACGCGGAATGTACTGCAGAATGCCTCGCAGGTCGGTGAGTTTCACGTTTCTTTATTCTCGCTTGGAATAACTAATCCGTTTCCCGCGCGATTCAACTTTTATTTTTCGGCCTGCAACGCCCGTGCCAGCCCGCTCAGTCCGATGGCAACCGTATCGGCATGGAGCGGGAAACGTTCGTGGCCCGGATAGACGACGAAACGTTTCTTCGCTTTCAGATCGGCGCAAGCAATGTGAAATCCACGTTCGACACTCGGAGCGGAACTGCGTTTAATTTCGATGGCCCACAAAAGGCCGCCCGGCAGAGTGAGGACGAGATCGACTTCAGTGCCGGTGGCGGTGCGATAGAAATGTGCCTCTGTTCCATCAGGCGCGGCGGCGATCAGCGTTTCGGTGACGAAACTTTCCCATGTCGGTCCGGCGACGGGATGGCCGAGCAGAGTTTCTTTGTCCCGGATGCCCAGCAACGCGTGGGCGATGCCACTGTCACGCACGTAAACCTTTGGCGCCTTGACGAGCCGTTTTCCCACGTTGCGATGCCACGCAGGCAAACGGCGCACCAGCAAGAGATCCACCAGCAAGTCGAGATAACTGGCGACTGTCTTGCCATCGACACCCAATCCACTCGCCAGATGGGCGGCATTGAATATCTGCGATTGGTTATGCGCCAGCATCGTCCAGAAGCGCCGCAGCGTTTCGGCCGGAATCCGCGAGCCGAATTGCGGAATATCCCGTTCCAAGTAGGTGCGGATAAAGTCCCGCCGCCATTCCATGCTCAGATCGTCGTTGTCGGCGAGGAAGCTGCGCGGGAAGCCACCGCGAACCCAAAGGGTGTCGAGTGCGGCAGGCGCCACCTCCAGTGCGTCGAACGGGCCAAGCTCCAAATATGAAATGCGACCGGCCAGACTTTCTCCCGACTGCCTGAGCAAGTCCATGGCCGCTGACCCAAGAAGCAGAAACTGCCCATGATCTTTTCCGTGCCGTCGGCCCCGGTCAATGACCCCGCGCAACCGTTGGAACAATTCAGGCAACCGGTGAACCTCGTCCAGGATCACCAACTCCCGTTCATGATCGGCAAAGTAGCGGACGGGATCGGACAGCTTAATCCGGTCAGTTTCGTCCTCAAGGTCCAAATAGACGGAAGGCCGTGTTTCAGCGATCTCCAAAGCCAGCGTCGTCTTGCCAACCTGTCGCGGCCCCAGCAGGACAACCGCCGGAGAATGTGCGAGCAAGTGCTTAAGGCGTGCGCTAAGGCGTCTTGGCAACATGCATGTAATTATGGAGGTTATCTCCTGATTTGCAAGGCAACTTTTCTTCCCCCCTTCGTTTGCCCAAGACTGGCGAGCAGTTGCACCACGCAGGTTTGGTCTTGGAGAAAGCGGCCAAACAAACCAATAACAGGATTTGACTCATTCCTGTTGTTCGTGGTATGATACCAGCAAAGTGAATCTTGTGGAGTTTCCGTCATGAATATATCACTGACGCCCGAATTGGCAAAGTTTGTGGAAAAAGAAGTCGAGAGCGGCCTTTATCAGACTGCCAGCGAAGTTATCCGCGCCGGTCTGCGCCGTCTCAAGGAAGACCAGGCCGTGCGTCTGCCCCAAGCGCCCAAGACGCTGCCAGAATTGGAAGAGCAGTTGCTGCAAAGCATCGACCGCCTCGACCGTGGCCAAGGCGTTGATGGTGAGCAAGTTTTTCGCCGACTCCGCAAACGGATAAAAAAATCCTCTGGTGCCTAAATACATCCTTGATCCCTGCGTCGAGGATGAATTGTGGAGCATTTGGCATTTCATCGCTCAGGATAATCCCGATGCCGCGACGCGCGTCCTCGAAGCGGCCTACGAGACGTTTCAAGCCCTCGCCGCCAATCCGGGGCTTGGCAGGCTGCGACGATTTCAGAATCTCCGGCTCCGCGACGTTCGTTCATGGCGCATTTCCGGTTTTGATAATTACCTCATTTTTTACCGCGCCATCGGCGACGATATTCAGGTTAATCACGTCTATCACGGCGCGCGGGACATTGATGCGTTGTTTGGTGAAAAGTGATCGACGCATCATCGATGCACGTCATACAAGTCGCGCTTTGCGTATCGCACTTCTTAAACTTTTTTCAAACTCTAATCGTTTTACAAGCTTGTCGCGTTCATCCTTCGCGTGCCCCATTACACCAAAATGCACTACATACTTAGAGCTTATCCGTAAATAA
>PLIU01000043.1 GCA_003140095.1 Verrucomicrobiales bacterium
CGCTGCTCGCGAGTTTCAGGCGTTCGCAAAGCCCGCGCCCGTCCTCGCTTTCAAATTGAATGAGCCGATGCGGGATATGATTTTTGTCGAGGAAATCGTGGATCAGGTGCCCATCACGCGAGCCATCCGTTGCGACGACACGCAGCCCGACGAACTCGCGGTCGCGCAACAAACGCTGGCGCCGCATGATGAATGCGTTCACGATGGGCTCGCTGACGCCGGGCAACTCCACTAGCGCGCGCCTCAATTCAGCGGCGGGGATTTCGAGAATCTCCGATTCCTCGGCCTTACCCCGGACGCTCGCCACGGCAGAGGTGCCGTTGAGCATCGCCACGTCGCCGACAAAACCGCGCGGCCCTGACGTACCCAGGATTTGCTCGATCCCGTCGCGCGCTTCGAAGGCCTCCACCTCGCCGCTAAGAACCACCGTCAGCCCGAGATCACGCTGGCCCGCTTTGAAGACCAGTTCCCCGCGGCGCAGCATCCGACGGTGACCCAGCGGCTCCAGCAGCGCGAGTTGCCAATCGTCCAACTTCGGAAACGCGATCGCCTCCGTGTCCCGGTAAAACCGCTCGTCTTTGTCGTCTTCGCTCATAATGGGACGACTTCTCGCCTTATCACGTTGTCGTTTCTCATGTTATACGTCGGAAAACGCCAGCCATCGTCGCATTGAATTGCTCGAAGAAGCTCTCGAACTTCTTCGCATTAAAGTCGCCGGCAAATCGGAGGGGATAGACTTTCTTGACGAGGATCTCATTCGCCTCAGGCTGCGTGGCGAGGATATTCATAACCTCGGCAATGAAGTCGGCCAAAGGCATGGCTTTGGGATCATTGGCCTGGCGCTTACCCATCAGTTCGGTCTGAACGTATGGGGGCACAAGCTCCAGAACACGGACCGCGGTATCCTTGAGCTGGTAACGCAGGGAGAGCGACCATGAATGCATGGCGGCTTTGGTGGCGCAATAGGTTGGTGTCAGCACAAGCGGGGTGAAGGCAAGGCCTGAGGACACCGTCATGATGGTTGCCTCCGGCTGACGCTTCAAGAGCGGGAGCATAGCGGCCGTGAGATGCAAGGGAGCGGTTAAATTGGTGGCGATAGTGGAATCAATCGCGTCGTAATCCGGAGCTTCATTCAGTTTCTCCGCTTTCGCGATGCCGGCCATGTTAATCAGAACGTTCAGCTTCGGATATTTAGCCGCGATCTTAGTCGCAAACGCTTTGAGCTTGCCCGTTTTCTGCACGTCAACCACCTCGGAGAAAATACCTGGATTGGCGGCGGTCACGGCATTGAGCGTCGCCTTGCGCCTGCCGGCGATGATGACGGTGTTGCCCAGCTTGTGGAAGGCCTCGGCGAGCCCGCGGCCAATGCCGGAACCTCCGCCCGTAATCAGAATGGTATTATTCCCTTTGATGTTCATGGGTGCAGTCTCCTTTTGAATTGCTGTTTTTAATTTTCATAACTATTTCCTTTTATATATTTTCAAGCGTTGGATTTAGCGAATCTCTCTGCCAGAAATTCTCCAATCGCTTCGAGCGCCTGCGCCGAGGCATTGAAATTTCCGATGCCGCTCAAGAATCCATGTGGCATGCCTTCCCACACATCGAGTTTCGCATCAACCCCGGCTTCGATGGCTCGCTCCACATAACGGCGAGAATCGTCGAGCAAGACCTCATCGTCGCCCACATGAACGCGTATCGGTGGCAGTCCGGCCAAGTTACCATAGAGAGGTGAAGCCAATGGATTGTTCGGATTTGTGCCGGCNNGCGCGACTTTGCCAACTTTGGCCACTAAGCGTTAAGTCAGTAACGGGGGACAGAACGACTGCGCCGACAGGTATCACACCGTTAGAAAATACTGACTTCGTTGCCATAGCCAGCAATGACAAGGCCAAACCTCCACCGGCCGAGTCACCAGTGAGTGCGACAAGGGGTGTTCCGCGATTCACCAATTCACGGTAGCAAGATTGAGCATCTTCAATCGCCGCCGGGAAAGGATGCTCAGGTGCCAACCGATATTCCGGGATAAAGGCTTCAACCTGGGACTGAGCAGCGATATGTCCCACCAGATGGCGGAAAGCTTGGGCCGATCCCCAATTGAACCAACCGCCATGCAAGTGAATAATAGCCTTACCCGGCTGGATGTTGGCCGGACGGCACCACCAACCTGAAACCTCGCCAAGCTTGTCCTCATGAAAAGACACCCCTGACGGTGCTTTGACTTGGCTCATTATGCCATCAAACGCAGCGCGGGCAGCCGTGCCTTGCATTCGTCCTTTGTTTGGCTCGACGATGGCCCTCATCGCGGTCATTGCGGCCTTGTCCTGTTGCGTAACCGGATGGATTTCCACCCATGAATCCGATTTTTCGACGCTCACATTTTTTCTTTCCTTTGATTTCCTATTCTTAACGTCGGTGAGCATTTCAGTCTTCTTTGCGCAGTTAAAGCCGCATTCATCAAAACTCCGACAGGCCACCGTCGGCGGCCAAGTCGATGCCCGTGGTGAAGCTGCTCTCGTCCGAGGCAAGGAAAAAGATCGACGCGGCCATTTCCTCCGCCCGGCCGAGCCGGCCCATCGGGGTCATCTTGATGTACATGGACCGCATGGCGTCGGACTCCTCCTGGGCGCCGTGCTGGCTGTCGAGCATCGGCGTGTCGGTCACGCCAGGGCTCAGCGTGTTCACGCGAATGTTGCGACCCTTGAACTCCGCAGCCCAAGTGCGGGCATAGGAACGCAATGCTGCCTTGGTCGCCGCGTAGGTGGTATGGCCGGGAATGCCCATGAGGTGCATGGCCGAGCCTACCAGGATGATCGATCCACCGCCTTTCATCAGAGGAAGCAGCTTCTGCACCAGGAAGACCGGGGCTTTCGCCATGAGGTTGAAGGTCTTGTCGAAATGTTCTTCCGTAAGGGAATCGATCGAAGCCTGCTCCGTTAGGCCTGCGTTCGAGACGATAATATCGACGACTCCCTTTTCGGCCTTTACCGCCGCAGCGATGCCGTCGAGATCCTGAAGCTTCGTGATATCTCCCTGCACGGCCGTGACATTCCTGCCGATCAGCGCGACCGCCTTATCCAACTCCGCCTGACGACGCCCAGTAATGAAGACATAAGCGCCTTCCTGAACGAAGCGCTGAGCGGTGGCCAGGCCAATCCCGCTATTGCCGCAGCTACCTTGCCTTCGAGTGCGCCCAATGTTTTTCTCCTTTAACTCTCTGTCATTCGTTATATTACGTAACACTCATTACAGATGTATCGGATTACGCATCGGATGCAGGATTCCGCACTCTAATATGGAAGTGATGAGTAAAGGTATGAAAACAGGTTCCGGCAAGACGGGACGACCGATCAGTTTCGACAAAGACGCGGCCTTGGAGGCGGCGATGCTGCTCTTTTGGGAGCGGGGCTTTGAAGGTACTTCGATGGCCGATCTCACCCAGGCAATGGGTCTGAACCCATCAAGCATCTATGCGGCCTATTATGACAAGCAGGCCTTGTTTTCACTTGCGGTAAAGCGCTATTTGTATAGCCGGTCGCAGTATGCAACGGAGGCGTTGGCGGAACCGACTCTCGAAAAGGTGATCCGGGCGCTCTTCAACAACACGGTTGCGTTCCTCACCACGCCCGGCCATCCGTCGACCTGCATGACGCTGGCGGGGGCGGTGGGCTGCAGCCTGGACGCTACACCGGCAAGAGCCCTCATG
>PLIU01000425.1 GCA_003140095.1 Verrucomicrobiales bacterium
GAAATTGCGCCCGATGATCATTGGCTCCAATTCGGGATGATTGATGTTGCACGGAATGATGGCCCGCCCGCGCGCCACTTCATCGCGCACGAACTCCGGCGTGATATGCGCCGGAATGGCAGCGCCGAAGGATTGCCCCGGATGCTGCCGCCCAAGTTCCCCGCCGTGCTGCGGCCGTGCCACGCCCCCATTTTCGCGGATGGCGATGAATTCCATCTCCGGCGTAATGACGCCTTGCCGCGCATACTGCAACTGCGTCACCACCCTGCCGGCCATCGCGCGGAACGGACGCCGTTGCGGCATGTTCAAAGCCTCCAATCCAAGGTCTGAAGATGTGCCGTTGGTAGGCGGCCTGTTGCTCTCCGAAGCGACTGTCCGTCCGTCGTATTCCTCGACATCATCGCGTTCGAGAATCCAATCATGGCGCAAGGGAGGCACACCGTTGCGGACGTTGACCATGTAATTTTCGTCGCCCCAAGGCCCGCTGCAATCATAGACGCGGACAGACTCGTTGGGTTCCATCCGGCCATGGCGATCCTGGGTGGGGCCCAGCGTGATCTCGCGCATCGGCACGCGGAGGCGGGGATGCAGCGCGCCCGGCACATAAACCTTCTTGGAATGGGGCAGCGCATCGCTGCTGTGAGGCTCGAACGAATTCTTCGTGGCAATCATAAAAACGCGCGGCGGCGCGAGCGGTGGCAGCATTTCCTTCGCCAGCATTGTCTGGAGCAAGTTCGACGGGTCATTTGCTTCCGCAAAACTCTCAGCCCTTGGGCCACCGCGGCACAGGCTCCCCGCACAACAAAACGCTACCGCACTCCGAATTGCCCGTCAAGGGCAACGGATTGATCCTAATCCTGATCGTAATCTTAATCAAGCGACCGAAACCAAGTGGCAATGGCTGGGTTAAATCTATCACGTTGCGGTTGGCAAAGGGCAATTCGTGAACAAAAATGTAATCATATCAACCCGCCTTTTGCCTGGTTCACGCCGCGCGAGAAAGGTACGCAGTTATGAAAAACAAAAGCCCGGGCCAAACCGGGTTCACCCTGGTTGAAATCATGATCGTGGTGGCCATCATCGGACTCTTGGCGGCGATCGCCATTCCGAACTTCGTGCATTCGCGGACGACGGCCCAGATGAACACCTGCATCAGCAACCTGCGCTGCATCGACGCCGCCAAGCAGGAATGGGCGTTCGAGCAGCGCAAGCAGGACACGGACACCCCGATGGGCAGCGATCTTCAGCCCTACTTGGGCCGCACCGCTGGCGGCACTTTGCCGTCGTGTCCCGTGGACGGCGCGCAGTCATTCGCCACCAGCTACGCTCCCCAAAGCCTGGGGGCCAAGCCGGCCTGCCTCATCATCCCAGCCACGCACATCCTGCCGTAACAGCGAGGCAGAAGCCAATAAAGAAAGGCAGATGAAGATCTGACCCACTTTAAATTGTTGTGTCGCGTCTTTGCGCCTTTGTGCCTTTGCGTTCCATTTCTTTTTCTAACGCAAGGGCGCAAAGTCGCAAAGTCGCAAGGATTCAGATTTTATTTCGGATCGGAAAGCACGACGGGAAAAGCGAATTCAACCTCTTGACGGTCTTGTCTGGGGACGGCACATTTTCCTCGATGGAATTCAACCGCGCCTTACGTACGTCATTTCTCCATCCACCGCATAGTCTTGTCCGCTAATTTGTCGAACGAGGCCACGCACAGTTCGAGATGCTCCTCGCGCGTATCTTCGATTTTATTGTGGCTGATGCCCTGCAGACTCTGCACAAACATCATCACCGTCGGCACGCCGGCGCGCGCCACTTCCGCCGCGTCGTGCAATGGGCCGGAGGGGAGACGATGACTTTTGCCGCTCGTTTCGCGGATGGCGTCGTCGCAAAAATCGACCAAGTCCGGGTTGAACAAAACCGGCTCGATCTGCAGCAAACGCTCCCAGGAAACGCGCACGTTGCCTTCGCGCGCGAAGCGCCCGGCGGCGGCCTTCGCGTCGGCCAGCATAAGGGCCAGCGCCGGCGGGTCCAGGTGGCGCTGGTCCAGCGTGATGCGGCACTCTTCCACCACGCTGGTGACAATGCCCGGCTTGGTCGCGCAGGAGCCGATGGTGCAAACGCCGCCGTGCCGGGTGGCGATGGGATAAATCTCCAGGCTCATTTTGGCGGCGGCGAGCAAAGCGTCCTGGCGCCGGTTCATCGGCGTGCTGCCCGAATGGGCCGCCTGCCCGTGAAACGTGATGGCGTGGCGCTCGACGCCGAACGTGCCCAACACCGCGCCCAACGGCAAATCCAGGTCCAGCAGGACCGGCCCTTGTTCGATGTGCAATTCCAGGTAGGCGGCGGCGTTCCTGAGTTCCTTCCCGCACTCCTTCGCGCGCTCCAGGTCCACGCCGATTTCCTTGAGCGCGTCCGGCAGGCGGACGCCGTTCTTGTCCTTGAGGCCGCGCGCCTCGTCAAGATTAAGATTGCCGGAACAAGCCGACGACCCAAAAAGACTTTTCCCGAATCGCGCCCCCTCTTCGTCGGCCCAATCGACCAGGCGGACAGTTACGGGCGGTTGGCCGGCATATTGGCCGTTGATGCGGCGCAGAATCTCCACGGCCGCTAGGACGTTCAGGCAACCATCGAGCCATCCGCCGTTGGGCACCGAATCGAGATGGCCGCCGATGAGCAGCGCGCGGTCGGAACGCCCGCGCATGGTGGCCCAAGCGTTGCCGGCGGCGTCGTTGTGGATTTCGACCGGGAGAGCCTCCAATTTGTTCCTGAGCCAGGCGCGGGCGCTGAGCCAGGTCTTGGTGAAGGCGACGCGCTGGGCGCCATTCTCATCGCCGGTGAGAGCGCGCAACTCTTTCAGTTCCGCGACGGTGCGTTTAGGATTCAGAGACGCGCACATAAAGCTTCGGACGCCACCGATCTGGCAGGATCAATGTAGCGGGGGCGCCGGAAAACGACAACCCAAACCGTCTTCGCTTTTTGTTGTGTCACGCCCCTCTGCCCGCTACAATTTGAGGGCATGAATCTGGACATCCGCTGGAAACAACGGTTTCAGAATTTCGGACGCGGGTTTGTGCTCCTGCGCGAGGCGTTGGAGCGCAAGCCGGAGAACCTTTGCTTTTGAGAAAAATGCCGAATGAAAACTCCCGACCTCAAACCCGATGAACTGGCTTTGCTGCGAGGCGTATTTCACCGGCATCCGGAAATCAAGACCGTCAAACTGTTCGGCTCGCGTGCCAAGGGCGCCAGCGCGCCTTCTTCCGACATTGACCTCGCGCTCTGGGGCGAGGTGGATGGCCTGGGCGCCGAATCCATCGCTGCCGAATTGGACGAATTGCCTACAGCTTACAAATACGACCTCAAACCGTTTCACTTCATAACCCTGCGTCCGTTGCGCGAACACATCGAGCGCGTCGGCATCACCGTTTACCCGAAAGAAAAGGAATCATTATGAAAAGACTTTGTTCCATCCTAACTGCTGCAGCCTTATCGACGGCCTTGACCGCCTGCTACTTTCACACATCCGGATCGTCAGGCTGGTCAACCTCCGATTTTCAGGCTTCCACCAACATCGTCCAAAGCGCCGCCATTCCCGCCGGCCTCAAGACCCTGGACGTGGTCAACGCCTTCGGAGCCATCCATATCACCGGCGACGACAACGGCCCTGCCGGATGGTCGCAAAATCTCACCGTCCGCGCCCGCACCGATGCCGTTGTTCAACAGATCGCCAGCAATTACCTGTGCAAAGCCCAATTGGACGGCGACCGCCTCAAGCTCATTGTCACGGCGCCCGATCTGCCCCAACCGCACAGCTTCCAGTCCGATTTGGAAATCACCGTGCCGAAGTCCCTCGCCGTCCAAACTCGTGACCAGTACGGCCGGACAGAAATCAGCGGATTGAGCGGCAACGTTGAGGCTGCGTCACAATTCGGCGCGATGGAACTGCGCGACATCGGCGGAGAGGTGCGCGCCGAAACTTCCTACGCCGCGCTCAAGGTAAGAGGCACGGGGTCGGCAACGTTGAAAAACCAGTTCGGATCCATTGAAGCCGCCGGCATTCGCGGCCCGCTCAACGCGGAAACCAGCTACGCGCTGCTCGACGCCCGCGACATCGGCGGCACGGTCAAACTCCGGAATCAGTTTGGACGCCTGCAGGTCGAGAACGCCGGCGAGGCTGACCTCAAGACTTCCTACGGCGAGCTGAGCGTGAAGGAAATCAATGGCGATGCGCGATTGGTGAACCAATTTGGCCGCGTGGCGGCGCAAGCCATTACCGGCTCCGTCAAGGCGGAGACCTCCTACGGGCCTATGGACATAACCGGCCCCGGCGCAAACTTCGATTGCGACAATCAATTTGGCGGCAT
This sequence comes from Verrucomicrobiales bacterium, assembly GCA_003140095.1. GTDB lineage: Bacteria > Verrucomicrobiota > Verrucomicrobiia > Limisphaerales > Palsa-1400 > Palsa-1400. The sequence goes on from PLIU01000425.1 coordinate 4,356, forward strand.
CGTTGTGCGGGCCACCTCCGCCACGCTCGCGCGCCTGGAAGCGCGTACCAGCTACGCCGCGTTGGAAGTGCGGCTGCCCGCCGGCCTGAAACCCGCCGTCCAGGCGCACACCACCTACGGCGACATCGAATCGGACTTTCCGGTGCTGATGAAACCACCCAGCCAGGACTCCTCCGCCAGCCAGCCGCCCGGCACGCCGCGCATAGACTTGCATAACCAGAACGGAAAAATCCGCGTCGTCGGCGAATAAATCTTCGGCGGGCGTCTGCGGTGCGGGCTTGACCTTGCGCGGGAACATGCCAGATTCGTGCCGAAACGGGTTTGGCCCGTCCTGAATATGAAGAAAATGCGATGCCTTTTTTTGGTTTTGGCTCTTGGTCTCGGCTTGTGCTCCCAGCGCGCCCAGGGCCAAACGACCGCCGAGACCATGACCTTTTCCATCATCTGCCAATACGTCACCAATACCTACAGCACCAATTATTCGCCGCTGGTAATCAATAAATTCCAGCATGTCATCACCGTCTTGCTCGATTCCGCCAATCTTGCCAAGGCCATGGAAGTCGATTTGTTCGGCGCCAAATGGACAAACTGGCAAGGCGCCAGCATCGTCTATGAACAAAATATGATCACTGGTAATCAAGGGATTTACCTGCGCTGGGCGGGCAAGCAGACGAATGTCTCCTCCTTTTTTACCAACAGCTTTTCCACCAACGGCTTTGCCAACATGTTTTCCCAAGACGTCGCCAGCGCCTTTAATGGCACCAACTACGCCGTCAGCGGCACCAACGACCTGCTGCCGCTGATCGGCGGAAATGTGTCTGAAGAGCTTGACTCAACCAATTCCAACTTCAACGTCTCCGACAATCTCGCTTACCTCACGTTTAGTTCGTCCAATACTTCGTTCACTTTTTTCGGGTTCAGCCAAGGCGCGCTGCTCAATACTGTCTATGATAAAGAAGGTGACATTGCGAAAGTGAACAAGGCCATGCTGGTCGGCGCGGGAACTTTCAGCCTCAACGTGACGACCAACTTCCTTCTCGTCACGACCACCAATGCCGCGCCTCCCATCAAATACGTGGGCCTGGCGCACGGGACCATTTACCTGGCCATCCCTTACCATTTGGATATTGAGCCGCCGGAAGGCCCGTGACGGGCGGCACGGCGGCGCGCCTATTTCTTGATCTCGGGTTCCTTGGATTCCGCCGCCGTGGAAACCCAGCCGCGATCAATGACGCAATGCGGCAGGGATTTTTGCAAGGCGGCCGCGCCGGCGTCCGTCACGCGGGTTTGCCACAGGTGCAGATTCCGCAGCTTGGTCAATCCCTTCAAATGCTCCAACCCGGCGTCCGTGATGGGCGTATCGTAAAGATTGAGATAGGTCAGCCGGGCCAATCCGCTCACGTTGGCCAGATCGGCGTCTTGCACCTGGGTGTGTTCCAAATGCAACTGGGCCAGGTTGGTCAGCGACTTCAAATTGGCGAGGCTGGCGCCCGAAAACTTCGTGCCGGCAAGGTTCAAACTCACCAGGCTGGCGGCGTCCTTGAGTTGCGCCAGCGCGGCATCGAGATTGCGGTCGCCTTGCGAGCGAAAATTCGCCTCGTGCCAATGCAAGCCCGCCGCCACCGGCCACAGTTCGATGCCCATGGCCTGGAGGCTGGCGGTGGCTTTCAATTCCGCCGCGCCCGGTTTGAAATCGGCCGCGGGCACGTCCGGTTCCCGCGCCGGCTGTGCCGGGGCTATATTGGCCAGCGCGGTTTCCGCCCAGGGCGCGCCCTGATTGATCCAGTCGCGAATCAAATCAGTTTGCGCCTTGGTCAGCACGTCGCCTTTGTTGGGCATGACGTCATCGCTGCCCTCGGCCAGGATGATGCGCCGGTAAAGATCGCTCTTGGCCGCGTCGCCTGACACCAGCACAACGCCGTCCTCGCCGCCCTTAAAGGCGGCGGCTTTGGAATCCAGGCGCAGCTTGCCCTTTTGCTTTTCAGCGCCGTGACACGAAATGCAGGACTTTTCAAAAATGGGAAAGATTTGGGCGCCAAAATCGACGTTGGCGGCGGCCAAAGCGATCCGGGCTTGGCAGACGAACAAAACCAGCGCCAAAATGAAAATTTTCACGGGCACTTTATAACGTGTGAGGCGGGAAAAGGAAACGAGGAAATGGATCATCCGGGCGAATAAACACAGGCGCAATGCAGCCTTGCCCCATGAGATGGCGCAGCCTATCTCTCGGGGATCACCCACTTCTTCCTTCGTAATTCATAATTCATAATTCATCCTTCTCTTGCCCCCTCCTTGCCCTCCGGCAAGTCCATTTTTCCCTCGGACAGGTTTGATTTGGTTTGATTTGGTTTGATTGGGCTTGATTGGGCTTGATCGGTCTTGACCCCCTCGCCTTTGTCCCCTTCGTCCCTTCCGTCCCTTCCGTCCCCTCCGTCCCTTTCGTCCGTTTCTGTCTGACCCACCTCGTTTGCCGCCT
>PLIU01000079.1 GCA_003140095.1 Verrucomicrobiales bacterium
CTCAAACAATCGGGCATGTTTTGGACCGAAGCGGGAGCCACCGCCGTGCTCCATCTCCGCTGCGCCTTGCTCTCGGCCGGCGGTTGGAATCATCTGTGGAGTCAGCCTTTGCCCCGCGCGGCCTAAAGCCAATGTAACTTTATTGCAACGCACCCAAACGCCGACACCAGTGAACATTGTTCTTGCAACGTCCCCTCATTTTATGCCAAATTAACCTAAACGCGTTGCCTTGTGATTCTGTCGAGTGACGCCGGATCCATCGTAGCGCTTGCACGTGCGATTTAAATCTGAATGTTATGAAAACAGTTATTTTGGCCAGGGCGACCACGATCGTGCTCAGTCTTTTGACCTTGGGCTTGGGCCTCGCGCGCGCCCAAATCACCATGAACACCTGTACCAATGCGCTCAGTAGCGGGGTTTTTTCAAGGTTCAGCATTATTGAAGTGGCCTCGTACACGCAGACCAATGCGTCCGGCGCCTTTGCCGCGGTCACCAACGCATTTGACTTTGAAGCCGTGGTCGATCTGGCGACCAATTTGACAGGCGAATCAGCGACCCTGACGGTCCCAGGCAAATCAGCGCAACCGATGTTTAGTTTCATATCCGGTGAATTTCTCTTCTTCGGGGAGACCAACACGGCTGCCGAATTAACTTCGGCTTATCCCGACGGCGGTTATGCGTTTGACATTACCTATGCCACTTCCAATAAGATAACCACGATTACGGTCCCCTCCGGCGGCACCCTCCCCAACGCGCCTTCGTTGAGCAACTACGCCGCGGCCCAGGCGATCGACGCCTCGGCGGATTTTACCTTGAGTTGGGTTCCCTTTAGCGATGGCGGCTCCAAAGATTACATCCTCGTTGATGTGAACACCCAATCTGGGGGCCTGGTTTTCCAATCGGATTCCTTCGGCTGCCCAAGCGCGCTGGACGGCACGGCCACCTCGATTCTTATCCCGGCCAACACCCTGGTTTCCAATCAGACCTACAAAGCAGAAATCATTTTTATCAATGTCCTCTATGTCAATACCAATTCCACTGCCAAAGTTGCGCTCCTTTCGGGGGCGGAAACCGTCAACGAAACGACCATCTCCACGGGTGCTGGGACAGCCACAACCTCGACCCTCGTCTTGACCAACGCCGCATGGCTGTCCGGTGGCGCGGTGCGATTCGATCTGGCGACGACCCCTGGCCAGATTTACGAGGTCCAATTCAATGAAGACCTCAGCAATCCTTCGGCCTGGAGCACTTTGCTGGTCACCGATGCTGTCAGCACTTTGCTGCCTTTCACCAACACCCCGCCCGCTGGGGTCAACGCCGGCTTTTATCGGGCTGTTCAAATTCAAAATTGAGCCTGGCGCCGCCGGTTCACGGTGGGATCAAGCCACGGTTCGACGAAGTTGCCCCACCGCCTAATCCGAAGGGAGCCAGCGGCGGCCGAAGATGCGCTGCCAATTAGCCTGGCCCAGAAGCACACCCGCGCAGATCAGCAACATGGAAATCCAGAACCGGGTCGTGATCGGCTCCCCCAGGCAGACGTTGGCCCAGGCCATGTTGCTGAGGGGGATGAGATTGCTGAATAAATAAACTTGACTCGTTTGCCAGTGCCGCAAGCCATGGTTCCACAGCGCGAAGGCCACCACGCTGCCCCCGACCACGCAAAACAACTGCAGCAGCACCAGGTCGGTCCGCCAGGGCATTTTATGCGCGGCCAATTCCACCACCGAGAACGGCGCCAGCAGCAGCGCGGCCCGCCAAAACGTGTGCGCGGAAATTTCCATCCCGGAAAGCTCCGGTCCCAGGGAACGGCATTGCCGTCCGAAATTGGTCCAGAGCACGCTGCAAGCCACGCCCAGGATTTCTCCCAGCAACCCGCTGGTGCGGTGCAGGAGCATCGGCAGAAAAAGGACCAGCACGCCGGAAAAGGCGAGCGCCGCCGCGCCGTAACGCTGGAGTGATTTCCAGTTTTTTTCCGGCCGCCCTTCCCACAGCAGCGCCCAAACCGGGGCCGCGGCGAGGTAAATGGCGACGTGGGAGAGTTCGGTCAGCTTGAGCGCCCAATTGAAGGCCACGATATAAACCGCCAGGCTCAGCCCGCTGCGCACCCAGAGCAGCCTTTTCATTTCCGCGGTCAGGCGTGTTTGTCCGCCGAACCATTTGGTCCAACGAAACAGCGCCAGCATGAGCAGTCCGGCGGCCAGGAAGCGAGTGCAGCCCGTGGTGATGGGCGGCCAAAACTTGACCAGGACCTTTACTGCTGTGTTATTGGCGCCCCACAGAATGACCGCCAGCAGCAGGCCGGAGGCGATGGCGCCGTGGTTGGATTTCGTTTCCACGCGCCCAGACTCAAGCATTAAACGGCCAGGGAGCGCAAACTTGTTTTCCCTGCGTTCTTCGAAAGCGGCGAGAACGACAAAACGACGAAAACGACTTGCCTGCAAGCTCAAAGTCTGGTTTGAGTGCCCGCGCTGCATGAGCCATCATTCCACCGCGCCGCGCCGGCTGATTGTCAATGCGGATGATTTTGGCCGCTCGGAATCCATCAACCTGGCCGTCGTCCGCGCCCACCGCGAAGGGATTTTGACTTCGGCCAGCTTGATGGTCAACGAATCGGCGGCGGACCAGGCGGTCCGGTTGGCGCGCGAGAATCCAAAGCTCGGCGTGGGGCTGCATCTGACCTTGATTTGCGGCGCGGCGGCTTTGCCACCGGAGCGGATTTCTCATCTGGCCGGGACGCGCGGGCAGTTCTCGGACAATCCGGTGGCGGCGGGCTGGCGCTATTTCTTCAGCGCCGCGTGCAAGGCGGAGTTGCAGGCCGAGATCGAGGCGCAAGTGGCGAAATTCCACGCCACCGGATTGCCGTTGGACCACCTCAATGGCCATCTCCATTTTCATTTGCATCCGGTCGTTTTTGGAATTCTGATGAACAACGCGGCGCGATGGGGTATTCGCGCCATGCGCCTGACGCGCGACCGCTTTTTCCTGAACGCGCGGCTGGCCCCCGGGCAATGGGCCTATCGCCTCAGCCACGCGGTGGTCTTTGGCCTGCTTTCGGCCCGGGCAAGGCGGGCGCTGGCGCGGGGAAATATCCGGCACACGGCGGCCGTCTTCGGGCTTTTGCAAAACGCGCGCGTGGACTCCGCTTACGTGGAGAAACTGCTGCCCCGGCTGCCGGCGGGCGATTCGGAGCTTTACTCCCATCCCTCGTTGGACCAATTTAAGCGCGAATTTGATGCTTTGATCAACCCGGACATCCGGAACCTGCCAGAACGGCTGGGCATCCGCTTGATCCGTTACCAGGACCTTTAAATTATGGCCAAATTTGTTATCATTCTCGTTGCCGCAGCCATCATTGAATCCATCGGCGTCGCCCTTCTCAAGTGGGGACTCGACGATCTTCAAGGCGTGCGTGAGATCACCGTCAGCGAAATTGTCCGCGTCGCCAAGAGCGGCGTGACCAACGTCAAGATTATTGGCGGCGTGGCGCTGGAGGCGGTGTTTTTCGGCGCTCTGCTCTACATGATGTCCACGCGCGCGGTGAGTTTGGTCTGGCCGTTGACCTCGCTGGGATTCATTTTCACGACGCTGGCGGCGCAGTTTATCCTGCACGAGAAGGTTACGGCCACGCGCTGGGCGGGAGTGCTGTTGATCGCCATTGGCGCCGGCCTGACCGGTTACAGCGAAGCTGTCAAAGAACTGACCGCGCCGCAACCGACCAACTCAACGCCGTTCCGCTCCCAGTAAATCTTCCAGCACCGCGCCCAGTTTGCGCGCGGCGTCAAGGGTTTGATGCTGGAACTGAATCAATTTGGGAATGCGGCCCGGTCGGCTGATCACGGCCCACATCAACTTGAGATAGTTGATACGGTCGTCGGAGGTCATCAACGCGTTGAAATCCAGCGGCAGGTCCTGCTGGGCGTCGTCGGAAATGACCCGCACCGTCGCGCTGGGAATGTGCAACTCGCGGCAAATGGTGCGGATGACCGAGGACTCCATCTCCACCGCGTCCGCTCCCGTTTCGCGCCACAGCGCGCTCTTTTCCGCCGCCGTGATGGCGACGCGGCGATGGCAATGGAACCGGACGGGGATGGCACCCAGCTCCTCCAATTCGCGCGCGAAACCCGCGTCGAAATCCTGCTCATAAATCACGGCCCCGCAGGGCAGGCGCGGGTTCAGTCCGCCGGCGAAACCGGCCGTGATGACCCGTTCCGGTTGGACGCAGCCGATGGCGTCGCGGATGTTTTCGGCGGCGTTGCGGCGCCCGATGCCGGTGACCCAAACCTGCACGCTGCTGTCTTTCCACGATGGAAACGGGAAGAATTTCATCTCCTCCTTGACGGCGAAACAGATCAACAGATCGACTGGCGATTTGGCCAGTCGGTCCACGGGTCCGTATCCGTTGTTCGACAGTGGCATACTGTGCGCTCAAGTTATCCCGCCCAGCCGTTGTTTCCAAACCTTATATAGCTTGGCCGTGGCTTGCACGTCCCCCAAACAGTAGGCGGCCACGTCCCACGCCCGGCCCTCGGCTATCAAGCGGCCGACGTCCATGCCCGTGATGCCGTCGCTCTTGGGCGATGGGATGCCGAAGGCCTTGCAATAAAAGTCCAGATTGAACCGCCGCGCCGCGCCCTCGCGTCCGCTGACGTTGTAAAAAGTCAACTGCTCCAGCAGATCGCAATGCGGCTCGACTTGAAACCTGTAACCGAGCCAGTTCTTGCGCGAAATGCCCACGTTCAGCAGCGCCGAGCGCAGATAGAGAAAGGGCACATCGAACGTGCGCCCGTTGAAAGTAATGATCGATTCGTAATGGACGGCCACCTCCCAAAATTCCGTCAGCAGCTCCGCTTCCCCCACGCAAGGAACGAACTCCGTCAAGGCCGGCAACGTGCGTTGCACCTGGCCCTTCTCCTTGTCCTGGCCGCCAAGAAACAGCACTTTGCTGCGGAAGCTGTCCACGTTGGCCATGGCGATGCAGACAATCTGGCCGGTCAAAGGCCAAAGGCTGAAGAAGCGCTGGATTTCCGCGCGGCGCGCCAGCCGCTGGGCGGGGTCCGGCAGATTTTCCGCCTCGCGGAAAAGGTACTCCAATTGCCCCGCGTCAAATCCTTCCTCCGGCAGGGCGATGGTTTCAATGTCAAACACAAGCTTGGCCATCCAGCCGCCAGCATAAGCGGGGCCGGCGAGAATGGCCAGCACCAATGAATTCGCAAACCCACAAAGTCGAAAAAGCCGTAGCAACCCTCTCCACCCCCGCTGTTGGAAAAATAGCATTGACCGTAGCCGCGTCCATCAAAAATCTCGAAATTCCTCGAATATCCTAAAATTATATGGAAAATCCGGAAATAAGCGCAAATACCCATCAAAACCGCTATGTCGGCATATCATGGCAAATTCCTGTCCTTCCTCCGTCCCTAATAAATGAGTCAACAATAAATAACCCCTTTCCATTTCGGGCTTATCCCTTGACGGCATGAAACCGCCGGTCAAACGAGCCAGCGTCGCCATTTGGAACAGCTCGTCAAAATCTTCGAACATGTATTTCACATTCACGCGAGCAATTTACCAGAGCCACTTGGACATCCGCTGTCCAACCAAGAGATTTATGAAAATATTAAAGCGTTCCATGCCATGAAGAGATCATCCCGTTCCATTTTGCCAAGGATTGGAATTTTGGCCCTATCCTGTAGGCCGCGTGCTGATACGCGGCGCTAGTGTGGTGTCTCTTAAATAACTGGACATTCATTGCGCCCAATTTGGCCTGTGGCTAGACAGCCCGCAAAGCGGGCCGCTCTTATCTGTTCTGACTCGACGAACGAGCACCCCCGATTGGGGCTGTGACTGAGGAGCAACGACGCCACAGGCCAAATTCGGCGCAACCCGCAGGGCGGCAGGTCTTTTTGACACAGGCTTCGTTGCTTGCTCCTCACACGGATATGCTCGTCGCTCCGTCAGAACAAATCAACAGCGGCCCGCTCTGAGGACTGCCTCGCCTGCGTCAAAAATCCCTTGCCGCGAATGTGCGGGTATTTAAGAGACACTACACGAGGTGCGACTTTTCGAAACACGCTCTTCAACAGCTTACCCAGCCGATGTCCAACCGGCTTTGGTAAAGTGCGCGGGTAATGAAACAAAAGTTTAACTTGTCATCCTCTCCCGCCAGGGGTAACAAAACAGCCGCGCCCCGATGGGAACATCGTCAGGAAACGAGCATGAAATTCTTCGCGCACACGGCCACGTTGTCGGATGGCAAACCCGATCCCAATGAGGACCATTGGCAGCCTTTGTCCGAGCATCTCTGCAACGTCGCGCGTCTGGCGAGAGAATTTGCCGCCCCGCTCAAACTTGCCGCCGATGGTGAACTGGCCGGTCTGCTGCACGATCTTGGCAAGTATGCGGAACGATTTCAGGCTCGGCTACGAAACCCGTCCATTCATGGCATCAATCATTGGGCGGCGGGCACTGCGCATGCCAGCAACCTCAAGGCGTGGGCTGCTGCCTTTGCTATCGATGGGCACCATACCGGAATTCCTTCTCTGAACGACAACACGGCAGGCATTCCTCTCCGGCAGACGGTGGCAGAATTCAAGTCGCTTGAAACACGTTCTGAACTCACCGGTCAGTGCCTGGAAAGCCTGGACGAACTCCTCGACAGATTCTCTCTTGATAAGCTTCAGATTCCTTCATTGCCAGTCCATTCTATTGTGGATCGCTTTGCCGAAGCCTTGCGCACGCGGATGCTCTTTAGTTGCCTCGTGGATGCGGACTTTCTCGACACCGAACGACATTTCCGGGCCGATCAGGCGGGACTTCGCGCTGTCCCTGAACTCCAACCGGAACAAGCCTTGGCCGCGCTGCAACGCGATTTGGAATCAAAGTCATCTGACGGCGCGGTCAAAGCGTTGCGGCGACAATTGCTTCAAGATTGCCTCGCTGCCACCGAAAAGCCGCCCGGTTTATTCACGCTGACTGCGCCAACAGGGAGTGGCAAAACGCTGTCCTCTCTTGCCTTCGCCCTCAAACACATCGCCTTCCATAACTCCGCCCTTCCGGTCAACGACTGGCGTCGTTTCCGCCGCGTTCTAGTCGTCATTCCTTACACGAGCATCATTGAACAGACGGCACAGGTTTACCGGACGCTGTTCGAGGAAGCTTTCGGGCCGGATTACGTTCTCGAACATCACAGCGCCGTTGCCCCGCGTGAGCGCAAAGAAGACTCTGGCCGCGATGCGGAGAATGATCGGCTGCGCCGGGCAAGGTTGGCGGCGGAAAACTGGGCTTCACCTCTTGTTGTCACCACCAATGTGCAGTTTTTTGAGAGCCTTTTTAGCAATCGGCCTTCCGATTGTCGGAAGCTTCACAACATTGGCCGTTCGGTTGTTGTGTTTGACGAGGTTCAAACGCTGCCACCGCGCCTGGTTCCTTCGCTACTCTCTGCCGTCCTATTGCTCACGCGTGACTATGGCGTGACGGCTGTCTTCATGACCGCCACGCAGCCGGCGTTTGCGACCGCTGGCCCAGCCCTGCTTTACGAGTGGACACCGCTTGAAATCTCGTCGAATCCCGCCGCGATGGCTGAAACCTTGAAACGCACGCGCATTGAACTGCCTGTCGCAGAGTCCACAGTCACGTGGTCTGAACTTGCCGGACGCATGACGGAGCAACCTCATTCCCTCTGCGTAGTCAACACCACGAAAGACGCCCGCGAATTGTTCCGCTTGGTGAAGGGAATCAAAGCTGACGGTGCGTTTCACTTGTCCGCCCGGATGTGCCCGGCCCACCGGCAGGAAAAGCTGGCGGAAATCCGACGCCGCCTGGATCCCAAAGCCCATCTGGCTTGTCGTCTTGTATCTACGCAACTTATCGAAGCCGGCGTGGACGTGGATTTTCCTTTAGCCTTTCGCGCTCTCGGCCCCCTTGACTCCATCATTCAGACGGCGGGGCGCTGCAACCGCGAAGGCCGCCACACCGAGCCGTGCCCCGTTGTCGTTTTCCGTCCTCTGGAAATCAAGCTTCCGCCGGGTGTTTACGCCTTGGCCACTGCAAAAACCGAGGAGTTTCTAGCCCGCCATCCCGATGCGCCGCTTCATCAACCGGAGACTTATTGGAAATATTTCGCGGAGCTTTACAAGCTCGTCGGCCCGGAAAAATCCGATGCCGATAAAGTCCTCAAATTCTCCAAAGAATTCGACTTTCCTGCCGCCGCCGAAGCCTGTCAGTTGGTCGGGGACGAAACCCATGCGGTGCTGGTGAAATGGAATCGTGGCGCAGAACTGGCCGAAAAATTCCGCCGCGAAAAGTACCTGACCGCCGCCAATTGCCGCGAAGCCCAGCGTTACTCCGTGAACCTGTATCACGCGGAGTTCTTTGACGCTCAGAGCAAGGGCTACATTTGCCAGCCGGCTGAAAATTGGAATTTTTGGGTTTGGAATTCTGACTACGATGACGACCTTGGCCTCGGACATCTCGACGCCGAATCTTTTTTGCAATGAACCATGAACCGATGAAACCATCAAACAACACCTGATGATATGATAATCCATCTACGCACTTGGGGCGACCTCGCCTGTTTTACGCGGCCTGAAATGAAAGTGGAGCGCGTAAGTTATCCCGTCATCACGCCCAGCGCCGCCCGCGGGCTGTTGGAATCCATCCTTTACAGACCGCAATTTCGCTGGAATGTGCGCCGCATCGCCGTGAAAAAGCCGATTCGCTTCCTTGCTTTCCGGCGCAATGAAGTGAAGTCGCGTCTCTCGCCACGCAAGCCGGAACCGTTGTTGGCTGATGAAGACCGCACCCAACGCAACACCCTCGCCTTGCGCGAAGTCGAATACGTCATCGAAGCAAGCCTGCAATTGACTCCGCTGGCAGGATTGCCGCGACGCAAACCGCAGGACAGCGAAGACCACGGTGAAGACACGCCCGTGAAGTACCTCGCCATGTTTCAACGCCGCGCTGAAAAAGGCCAATGTTTCGCCCAGCCATGTTTTGGATGCCGTGAATTTCCCGCGCACTTTGAATTGGCCGACGAACCGGCCATGAGGGTGGAAACCAAGCCTAACCCTGACACGGACTTGGGCTTGATGCTTTACGATGTATTCAACATCGACGTTTCCGCCACCCAATTGCCGGGGAAAGTGGAGAAGCCGGACCCGCGCATGACATTTTTCAAGGCAGAATTGAAAGACGGCATTGTCAGTGTGCCAGACTGGGCGGAAATGAAAAAGCAACTCGGAGGTGCGCGATGATGCTCCAAGCTCTTATCGCCTACGCCGAACGTGAGCAACTCGGGGACGCGGACTTCGAGCCAGTTGGTGTCCGCTGGTTGATTCCGCTCGATTTGCACGGCAATATGGCCGGTGGCCCGATTCCACTGGCGGAAAATCCGGACGCCAAAAAACCGCGTCCGAAGTCCTTTGCGCGTCCGTTTACTTCTCCAAATGAACTGAACCAAGGCACGAAGTCGCATTTCCTTTGCGACACCTTGGAGCGAGCGGCTCTGTTCCTCGATCCCAAAACGGCCGAGAAAGCTGAGGCCCGACGAGTGCAACAAGCCTATTTTCAGAAGCTGCTGGAGGAAGCCGCCACCGCCTGCCCCGCCTCGGCTTCTCGCTTGGAGTCGGTTCTCTCCTTCTTGCGTAGCGAGGTCGCGCTTGGTCAACTGCATCGCCAGCTGATAGCCGCCAAAGCCAAACCCTCTGACAATGCGACTTTTTCTGTGGACGGCACCAACCTCTTGGATGGCGATGACCTGAAAGATTTCTGGCGCAATCGCCGCCATCGTCTGGCATCGGGCGCAAAAGCACGACAACGCCGCATCTGCTTGGCCACGGGCGACCTTGGGGAAACGCTCGATACTACCGAGAAAATCAAAGGCGTGCCCGGTGGACTGGCCACGGGAACGAACCTGATCAGCTTCGATAAAGACTCCTTTTGTTCCTTCGGCCTGGAGCAGGCTCAGAACGCGGCCCTTTGCGCTTCGGCAGAGTTGAAGATTCGGACCGCGCTAAACATTCTCATCGCTTCCGGCTTGCGCATTCAGGATGCGGTGCATCTCCACTGGACGCGGAAACGCGTCGAGCAGGACCCGTTCGATCTCCTCGCCACGGCCGATGAAAAGGCCGTCGCAACTCTGCTAAAATCTATTCAGTCCGGCCAACGGCCAGTCGCTTTCGATGCCAACGCCTACTATGCCCTCAGTCTATCGGGCAATGGCGCTCGCGTCGTCGTCCGTGACTGGCTTGAAAGCACCGTGCCGGAAGTCGAACGGCATGTTGCCGAATGGTTTCAAGACCTCGGCATTGTCCCCCCGGATGGTCTCGGCGTGAAGCGCGATTTCAAATTCGGCGCGTTGCTTTACGGGATGGTTCGCGCTGAACTGGCCGAATTGCCCCCGCAGATTCCCACCCAAATCTTGCATGGGGCGTTGCGCGGTCGTTCCGTGCCGTTGCCGCAATCCGCGCTGGCTGCCGCTTTGCGGCGCCAGCAACTCGATCAAGAAAACAAACTAAATCCGGCGCGCCTCGCCCTCATCAAAGCGTGCTTAATCCGTTCTCAACCGCAATCCGCCTTAAACTATCAACAACAAGCTCCTATGAATGAATGCCTGAATCCTGAATCCCGCGACCCCGCCTACTTGTGCGGTCGCTTGTTCGCGGTCTTTGACCGACTACAATATTTCGCTCTTGGCGGTGTCAATGCCGGGGTGGTCGAGCGTTACTATGCCAGCGCCAGCGTCACGCCCGCCCTGGTCATGGGCCGCCTCTTCCGCAATGCTCAATTCCATCTGGCCAAAGCGGAAGGCGGCATCGCGGAAAACGTCCGCAAGGACTTCGAGACCATAACTTGCGCGCTGGGCGACAAATTCAAGCCAACGCTCACGCTGGAAGAACAGGGCCGCTTCGCTCTCGGCTTCTACCACCAGAAGGCCGATTACCGCCGACGAACCGCCGAACGCAAAGAGGCGGAAGCCAAAGTCCAGAGCGCGTCATCAATCTAAACTGTCAACAATAACAATAAACTCAAATCACTAACATGAACAATCGCTACGACTTCGTTTATCTCTTCGACTGCAAAGACGGCAACCCCAATGGTGACCCCGATGCCGCCAACTCTCCGCGCATTGACCCCCAAGATATGCACGGCCTTGTCTCCGATGTTTGTCTCAAGCGCAAGATTCGGAATTTTGCCCTTGTGGCGAAGGCGGCCAAGCCCCCCTTCGACATTTTCGTCCAACAGGGTTCTGTGCTGAACGACAAGATACTGGACGGCCATAAAGCAGCCGGCAACGATGTGGACGGCAAGAAGAAAACCGCCGACCGAAAGCAGGTGCAATCGGCGCGCGCCGAAATGTGCAAACGCTTCTACGACGTCCGCACCTTCGGAGCGGTCATGTCAACAGGCGCAAACGCAGGCCAGGTGCGCGGCCCGGTGCAACTGAGCTTCAGCCGCAGCATTGATCCCATCCTGCCGTTGGACTTAAGCATTACCCGCATGGCTGTGACCGAGGCAAAAGAAGCGGACGCTCCCAACCAAACCATGGGCCGTAAGAACCTTATCCCCTACGGCCTCTACCGTTGCCACGGCTTCATCAGTGCGCATCTCGCCCGCGAAACCGGGTTCGGCGATGACGACCTCGCGCTGTTCTGGCAGGCGCTCACGCAAATGTTCGATCATGACCGCTCGGCCTCGCGGGGCACGATGTCGCCTCAGAAACTGATCGTGTTCAAACACCAGACCGCGCTCGGCAATGCCCCGGCCCATAAGTTGTTTGAGCGCGTCCAAGTGGCGCGAAAGACAGAGGTTGAGGTCGGGCGCTTGTTCACTGACTACTCAGTTACGATAGAGCGTCATTCCTTGCCCGTCGGCATTGAACTCATGGAGATGTTGTAACGCCAACCCAAAATCCTAATTCGCGGATAGTAGATATGCCGGTAAAGGAGATGTTACCTCTCAGCCTCCTCAACGATTATCTCTACTGCCCCCGCCGGGCGGCCTTGAAAATCATGGAAGGCTGGCGCGCGGAGAACTCTCACACCGTGCGCGGCGACATCGTCCATGAACACGCCGATCTGCCCGGTTACGAAGTCGCCAAAAACGTCACCCTCCTCCGCGCCTTGCCCGTCTTCTCCGACCGCCTCGGTTTGTCCGGCAAATGTGACGTCATCGAACGGCACGCCGATGGCTCTCTCTTGCCGGTGGAATACAAGAAGGGCAAACGCCGTCAATTCGAAAATGATGATGCCCAACTCTGCGCGCAGGCCCTCTGCCTGGAAGAAATGTTCGGTTTTCCCATCCAGTGCGGCGCTGTCTTCCACGCCGAAAGCAAACGCCGTCGCGAAGTGCTCTTCACGCCCGAACTCCGCGGCTTGACCGAGCAGGCGATCAGCCAACTCCGCCAGCTCGTGGATGCCGGGCGAGTGCCGCCCGCCCAATTCAAACCCGCCTGTGAAGAATGCTCTCTCTTTAAAATTTGCCTGCCGCGCGTCACCAGCCTGCCCGCTTCCCTCGGCCGCGCGGCGGCGCGGCTTTTTGAAACTTGACACCAGAGGTTCAACTCTCAACCCTCCCCCGCTTGGACCTCCAACAAAACACGCTCTATCTCACGACCCCGGGCACGTATGTGGCCCGCGACCATCTGACCCTTCAAGTTGAGGTTCCCGTCTATCCGCCCGGCCTGCCGCCGGAAAAGCGCAACCGCGAATCGGCCACCGAAACGCGAAAACTATCCGTCCCAATCCACCACTTGGAATCCATTTGCATTTTCGGCGCCTCCACCATCAGTCCCCCGGCCATGGACCTGTGCTGGGAGCATGGCGTCGCCATCAACTTCTTGTCTGAGAACGGCTACTTGCAGGCCCGCGTCACCGGCGTGGCCGACACCAGCGTCACCTTGCGCCGCGCCCAATTCCGCGCGGCCGACGACCCCGCCCGCGCCGCCGCCATTGGCCGCCAGATTGTCGCCGGCAAAATCCAAAATTCCCGCAACAGCCTTCTGCGCGGCGGACGCGAAACCGAGGATGCCTCCGAACAAGCCCAACTTGCGAAAGCCGCCGACGCCCTGGCGCAACAGCTTTCCGATTTGGGCAAAACCCATCCCCCGCTGGATCAACTGCGCGGAGCCGAGGGCATGGCCGCGCAGACCTACTTCTCCGTCTTCGGTTTGATGCTCAAACAACAGCGCGCTGAATTCGCCTTCACCACCCGCAGCCGCCGTCCGCCCCGAGACCGCATCAACTGCCTTCTTTCCTTCCTCTACGCCCTCGTGCGCCATGACTGCATCGCCGCCCTCACCAGCATCGGCCTCGACCCCTTCGTCGGGTTCCTGCACGTCGATCGCCCCAATCGTCCCTCCCTCGCCTTGGACCTCATGGAGGAATTCCGCCCCTGGCTTGCCGACCGCCTCGTGATCACCCTCATCAACCGCCAACAAATGCAACCGGGCCATTTCAACTTGCGCGAAGGCGGGGCCGTGGAATTTACCGAGGCCGGGCGCAAACTCGTCATCAAAGCCTACCAGGAGCGCAAACAAGAAAGCCTCAACCATCCGTTGCTGGAGCAAAATTTGCGCATCGCCCAATTGCCTTTTGTTCAGGCGCGCATTCTGGCCCGGCACCTTCGCGCTGATTTGCCGGATTACCTGCCGCTGGTCCCCAAATAACCCTGCGCCATGATGATCCTGGTCACATACGATGTTTCCACCGTCGAAAAAGCGGGCTGCCGCCGCTTGCGCCGAGTCGCCCGAGCGTGCGAAGACTACGGAACGCGCGTGCAGAAATCCGTATTTGAATGTCAGGTGGGGCAAAAGGAATGGGCTTCTTTGCGCGACCGCCTGTTGCGCGAAATTAAAATGGCCGAAGACTCGCTCCGCTTTTACTTTTTGGATGAAAATGCCGTTCAACGAACCGAACATCACGGCGTGGACAAACCGGTGGATCTGACGGAGCCACTTATTTTATGAACCGGCTTCCGCGAACCATAAGCGCCGGCTTGCCCTTGACACCTTCGCGGCTGGCCGAAACCATGTGGCCGGCAAACACTTTCAGTCGTTCTTTGAAAATTAAATTCTCTTACAGGGGGAAAAACTCGACCTATTCGCGGAACCGTCATACCAAAGCCTTGTGGCTCTGCCAGTTGGCAGGGTCGCAGTCGCCCCCTCCAAGCGGGGGG
>PLIU01000473.1 GCA_003140095.1 Verrucomicrobiales bacterium
ACGTATGGCCAGAACATAAAAGCATTGCATCAATTCCCTATTCAAATGAAATCCGTGAAAACATTAGTAAAATTGTTTGTCGCGATGGCCTTTACCGCCGCCGCTTCCTCCCCGGCGGCTGATAAAACATTGATCGATTATTTTCTGCCGACGCCTATCCACGATCACTTGACGACCAACGCCTGGGGCGCCCCAGGCGTTCTCCCGCGCGATCCGCTCAACGGCCTCGAAGATCAAACCTTGAAGCAGTGGTATTATTGGGATGGGCAGATCATCAAATCGGCCGGCGGCAAGTATTATATGTTCGCCAGCCGCTGGGACCAGGCCAAAGGACACGGCGGATGGGGCGGCTCGTCCGCCGTCTATGCGGTCAGCGATAATCTCTTTGGGCCGTATATTGATAAGGGACTTGTCTGGCCCGACGTGGTCAAAGGGGTGGCGGGAAGAGGACATAACGTCACGGCGCTGGTTTTGCCGGACGGACGTTATGCGGTGTTGATCAGCGAGACCAGGCCGGGCAGCATCTACATTTCCAAGTCACTGGATGGTCCTTGGGAGTTTCAAGGCCCGATTACCTATACCACCAATGAATTCAGCGGCGACGGCCGGAGATTGGGGTCCAACATGAGCATCATGGTGCGACCTGATGGCAGCTTCGAGATCGTGCAGCGCTCCGGCTTGGTTTCGATCAGCACCAATGGAGTCATGGGGCCTTACACAGTTCAAGGTCCCAGTGTTTATCCAAAGACGATTGAGGGCAAGCCGGTCCACAACTTGGAAGATCCGGTTGTGTGGTTTAGCGGAGGCCTTTATCACATCGTGGTCAATAGTTGGAGCGCCCGCAAGGCCTACCACCTGACCTCAAGCGACGGCATCCACCATTGGACGTTGCGGGGATTGGCTTACGATCCGACGGTTGACTTTGTGCGCTATACGGATGCAACAGTCAATCATTGGAATAAAATGGAGCGCCCCGGCGTCTATCTTGAGAACGGCCATGTGGCGGCCTTTACTTTCGCCACCATTGACGTTCCCAAAGAGGAGGACAAGGGGAACGAGCCGCACGGCAGCAAAGTGATTGTGGTTCCTTTCAATGGCGCCGCGCTTGATCGTGAGCTGCAAAAGGCCGCCATTGCGCCGCCACCGGCTGCTTCAACTACAAACAAATGAATGGCTTAACAAGGTACTTATCCGGCACTCGCCTCCAGCCACCGTTCACGAGGCGGGCTATCGCTCGCTGGCCGTCCTTCGGGAAAGAAAGCGCTTGAGACAAGGTCGTTGGCTCTTCGTTTCGACGAGGATTTCTAACGCGGAGACGCTGCACATTTGTTTTCTTCCAGTTTTGGTTCGCTCGGGATGGATTTAGGCACCTTCAGCCGACGACGTTTGACAAATTCATGACTGAAGTAAGCACGTTTTTGCACCCTCCATCCGTTTGGCACGCGCCTTGCAGATGCTTGTGATACGAACGAAACGAAAAAATGAGCACTGAAAACAAAACAAAGCCCGTCGCCGTCACAGGCCTGAACTTCAAAGCGGAAGATTTGGAATCGAAGCTGCCGGCGCTGGTTGAAGTCTGGACTAGTTGGAGCCGAGCATGTCGGGTTTCCGCTTCCGTGCTTCAGGAAGTGGCCAGCGAACTCGCCGGAAAAGTCAAAGTAGTGAAAGTTATGCGGACGATAGTCTCGATCTGAGTCTTTGCTACGAGATTCACTCCATTCCAACGCTGATCTATTTTGGCGAGGGAAAGCCCTGCTTCCGCATCGTCGGAACCGCGAGCAAGGAAGCCATTCTGGCCAAAATCAAAACTTTTTCCACCCCGACAATTACCCAATCGGGGGATGTTCGACGTTACAAATAGGTGAAAGGATGGTTTCCGTG
This sequence comes from Verrucomicrobiales bacterium, assembly GCA_003140095.1. GTDB lineage: Bacteria > Verrucomicrobiota > Verrucomicrobiia > Limisphaerales > Palsa-1400 > Palsa-1400. Next base: position 1,882 of record PLIU01000473.1, read on the forward strand.
AAATTGGTTCAATCTAAATCCAATTCCCAATGACTATGCAAAGAACTACGGGAAAAGGGCAAAGGGCGGGAGCATTCACGCTCATCGAGTTGCTGGTGGTCATCGCCATTATTGCGATTCTGGCCGCGCTTCTCCTGCCGGCTTTGAACAACGCCAAGTTGCAGGCTCAAGCCATCAAGTGCCTCAGCAATCATAAACAACTGGTCGAGGCTTGGAAAATGTACGCAGGTGACAATGCCGGCTTCTTTCCCGTCAACGGCGCACTGGAAGACCCCGCTTGGGCTGAGACCAATGACTGGGTGGATGGCGTCGAGTCCTGGTAACTCAACAACACGGAAAACACGAATTGGTTAATGGTGCAAAATTCGCAAATAGGCCCCTACATCGCCAATCAAATCGCGATCATTAAATGCCCGGCTGACAGTTGGCTCTGCGTGGAGCAACCCGGCTCAGTGCATTTGCCGCGCGTGCGGAGCATCTCCATGAACGGCTACGTCGGGATGTTCGCGGCCGAGGGTGAGGCGGCCAACAAAACCGATTGGAGCGGCGAAGCCGCCGGTTATCGAGCTTATCTCAAAGATGGGGATCTCGTCGCTCCTTCTCCCTCCAGTTTGTGGCTGATGACCGATGAGCACGCCGACAGCATCAACGATGCCTTTTTGATCACCGACATGGTTGACCCCGCCTTCATAGACGGCCCCGCCGCCTATCACAATGGCGCCGACAATTTCAGTTTTGCCGACGGGCACGCCGAAATTCACAAGTGGCAGCAATTGAAGTACTGGCCTGCGGTGCAGCAAACCAGTTGGGAACACATCCTTGAGCCCTCCGACGGGCCGGATGTCCAATGGATGTTTCAACACACTTCCGCCCATCTGTGACGCCGGCATTGACGGAAGTAAGCCTTTTGCGAAATGGTCCAGCGGCTTTATTCGCAAAGTGCCATTGCCCGCTTTTGGAATGATACTCGACATGTATGTCTGATTTAGAAACAACTATGAAAACGAACAATACAAACTCTGCCTTCAACACCAAACGCGGATTTTCTCCGGTAACCGGCGCTTCCTTTCCTGCGCGTCCCGAGCCGCTTTTGCGATGGTCCTCCCTAGCTTGCGCAGCTTTGCTCGTATTGAGGTCGGCCTTGGCGCAATCCACCAACGGCGACTCGACCGCCACCCTGACCACCGCCGACGCCAATAGCACGACGACCACCAGTTTCAATTCGACTGGCCACTGGTCTCCCAGCGTGGTGCCCAAAGCGGGCTATGTATATATCGTTGATATAGCCGGGGGCAATGATTTGCGTACGCCGGCCAATGGCACCAGCTACACTTTTGGCGGGGACGCCCTGACCATCAACGGCAGCGCCGCCAGTGCGGCCTCGCCCTGTTACTTCGACATCAAATCCACGGCCGGAGCCGTCATCACAGTCAGCAACCTTATCTTCACCCAGGGCGGGGGAGTCG
>PLIU01000260.1 GCA_003140095.1 Verrucomicrobiales bacterium
TACCTCAATGCCGGCAAACCGATCATCGCCTTGCGCACCAGCACGCACTCCTTCCAATATCAGCTAAACAAGAACAGCCCTTATGCCAAATTCGATTGGAACAACAGCGCCTGGCTGGGCGGATTCGGCCGGCAAGTGCTGGGAGACACTTGGATAAGCCACCATGGCGACCACGGGAAGGAAAGCACACGGGGTCTTATCAATCTGGAGTTCAAGCGCAATCCCATTCTCCGCGGGGTCACGGATTTGTGGTGGCCGACGGATGTTTATACGGTGGAGCATCTGCCGGTGGATGCTCAAGTGCTGGTGTGGGGCCAGGTGCTGTCGGGCATGAAACCGGACGATCCGCCCGTCACCGGGCCAAAAAACGATCCGCTTATGCCGCTTATTTGGGTGCGCGAGTACACCGGTGACGCGGGGAAAACTTCAAAGATCGTCGCCACCACGGCCGGGGCGGCCGTCGATTTGCAGAACGAGGATTTTCGCCGCCTGCTCGTCAACGCTTGTTACTGGACCTTGGGGCTGGAGAAAAACATACCGGCCAAAGCGGATGTCGATTACGTCGGTGAATACAAGCCGTCCTTCTTCGGATTTGGCGGAGGCAAGAAAGGTGTGAAGCCGTTGGACTTGAAATGGGAGCCCGCGAACCAATGATGATGCTGGACGGCGGGGTCGCCGCCGAGAGGGAGTATAACTTCAACCCAGCGTCGGATTTTCCAGCCGAGCGATCCGTTCTTCCAGCGGCGGATGCGAGGCGAAAAGCGCCAACAGGCCGCCGGTCCGGCCGGAAATCTTCAAGGCTTGAAAGGCTGGTTGTTGCGGCCCGGCCACGTCGGCCCCGCCTTCGTGGACGGCCTGAAGCACTTTGAGCGCCGAAACCATGTGTTCGCGGCCTGCGTAACGCGCGCCGCCGGCGTCAGCCCGGAATTCCCGCCAGCGCGAGAAGGCGCACACCACGATCATCCCCAGCATCATAAAGACGGACTGGAAGAGGTTCATCAGCATCCACTGCATAAAGGGATTGCCGCCGCGGTCATCATCGCGGTCCGATCCGCGCGTGAGCGCTATGGCCAGCGCCCACGCCAGGAACATGGCGAAGGCGTTGACCACGCCTTGAATGAGCGTCATGGTGACCATGTCGCCATTGGCAATGTGCGCCGTCTCATGGCCCAGCACGCCCTCGATGTCGTATTGCCGCATGCGTCCAAGCAAACCGGAGGAAACCGCCACCAACGCCCGCGACCGGCTCGGCCCGGTGGCAAAGGCGTTGATCTCGGGCGAATCATAAATACCCACCTCCGGCATGGTCCCAAGTCCGGCCGTGCGCGCCAGATGGTGAACCGTTTGCACCAGCCGTTGCAATTCAGACTCGAACGTATTGGGATCGATGACTTTTACCCCCATCATCATCTTGGCCATCCAGCGCGACAGCGCCAGGGAAACGAAGGCGCCGCCCATGCCCCAGACAAAGCAGAACAGGAAAAGGCCCTGGCTTCCGCCCAGGCGCGCCGCCAGCCCGCGAAAGAGTAAGCTAACAATGATGCCGATGGTGAGCATCACCAGCAGGTTGACCAGCATCAGCAGCGTGATACGTTTTGCAATTTGCCAAAATCTCATAGCTCAAATCATTTTTCAGGTCCGTCCATTTGACTCCAATGCCCTATGGACGTTCATTGAGCATAAAATGAATCATTTTTGAAAAATTTCAACCTCTCGAAGTGTGGCCCAAGACGCTTCGGCCCGCGGCCGGGCAAGTTGACGATGAGAGGGCCGATCACTTTTCGCCATTTGGTTTTGACCGCAAGCCCCGCACGGCGAAAGGAACTTCACCGGCAGGCCGCGATGTCACCGCCTGCTATTTCGGCTCCGACTTGCCGGGCCAGGAAACGATGATCGCCACGCAAGCCAGGATAATCAACAAAAGCAAAACTCCGCCGCCAAACAGGTGCCCGCGCATTCCGAATACATGTGCCAATATCATAATGACTTTCCTTTCAAGTCCATTACGGCACGGCGTAGCGAATATTGCGCGGTTTTTTTTTTAGCCTTCCGCGTTCATCGTTCCGCGAAAGCGCCGGCTTTGGCCAGTAACAAATCCAGATGTTCGATGCAAAAGCGGGACCAGGATTCGTAACCGGACGGATCCTTCACCGCGTCAACCATCGGGATGAATTCGGGCCCCACGATGCCGCTGCACCGGCCCGGGACGTTCGCGTCCGAGACGCGCGCCACGTGGACGACTCCGAAATGCACGCATCCGACCTCGGTGCTGTCGTCATTGATCGCGGCCACCGCGGGCTCGTTGGAAACATCGATAGACACCTCCTCCATTAATTCGCGCCGCATGCCTTCCTGATACCCGCGGTCATGGGAGAAAAGGCCATGATCTTCCTCTGAGATGTGCCCCCCGACTCCGACGGAATACAATCCGTGCAAGCGTGTTTCCTGGCCGGCTCGGCCGCGGCGGTAACGCAGTATTTTGTCTCGACAAATCACCAGGACGTATGGGATAAGCTGTTTGTAACGCTTATCGTGTTCGGCCTCGTTCCGGTTCAGGTACACCAAGTGGGAAGAGGCGGTGAGAACGGGCAGGTATTTCTCCACTTCCAGGCTTAGGCCCTGAAACACGCCCAACTCATCGAGAAGTTTCCGTTCAAAACAAAGCACTCTTTCTTCTGTGGCCATGGATCTATTTGCCTTTCTCTATGATCTTAACAGTGATTTCGACCGTGAACGTTCACGAGCAAAATTCATGTTTTCTTATGCACACGTTATGCCACAGGTTGTTCACATTTACTTTGCCGCCACCGTCTCCCTGGCGCAGGTCAAAAATCGTTCGGCGGCGGGCGTCAATCCGTTCTTGATCCAGGCTGCGCCCACCACCAAGGGTGCAAGCGCGGGCGAGAAAGGAATGAGTTTCAAGCGCGGTCCCGCCGTGCAAGCCAGCGATTGCGGCGCAATGGCCACGCCATTGCCCGCTTCGACCGCCGCGATCAGGCTGCTGACGCTGTCGTGCTCCTCCGCGATGCGCGGTTTGCTCTTGAGGGTGGAAAACATCGCGGCCAGATTTTCATGCGCGTCGGGATAATCCTTGCGGCTGTAGGTGATGAGCGGCTCCCGCGCGGCCTCTGCCAGCATGACCGTACGCCGGCCCGCCAGGGGATGTTTGGGCGCGACCGCGAGGCAGAACGGGTCGCGCGCCAACTCTTCGAAGCGCAATCCGCGCAACATGGCTGCCGTCAAGCGCACGACGAAGGCCATCTGCAATCCGCCCTCGCGCAATCCGGCGAGCATCTCCTCGGTTGAGAGATCATGCAGTTTCACGCGCAGGCCGGGCGACCGGGCCTGGAAGGCTCGCAACGTCCCCGGCAGAAATCGCGCGGTGAGGGAGGGCGCGTAGCCGACGTGCAATTCGCCACGCGCGCCGGTGGCGATGGCGCGGGCCGTTTTCACCGCGTCCTCAACCCGCTGGAGCGCCGCCCGCGCTTCGGTCAAGAACACGCGGCCCGCCTCGGTCAGCCGCACCGACTTCGCGTCGCGTGTCAACAGCAAAAAGCCCAATTCGTCCTCCAGATCGCGGATTTGGCGGCTCAAGCCCGGCTGCGAAACGTGCAGTTTTAACGCCGCCCGCGAAACATTTTCCTCTTCGCCGACAGCGATAAAATAGCGGAGATGGCGCAGTTCCATTTGTTGAGCATACTCTGTGGTTATGCTGAGGCAAGAAACTTGGTCTTTCTCAAAGTCCCGGGTAGTATGGCATTGTTTGCCATGATGAAATTAAGAAAAGCAAATGAACGGGGCCACGCCGGACACGGCTGGCTGGACACTTATCACACTTTCAGCTTCGCGGATTATTACGACCCGCAGTGGATGGGCTTCCGCAGCTTGCGCGTCATCAACGACGATCTGGTCATGCCGGGGATGGGTTTCGGAACGCATCCGCATCGCGACATGGAGATCATAACCTACATCCTCAGCGGCGCGCTGGAGCACAAGGATTCGATGGGCCACGGCCGCGTCATCCGCGCCGGCGAAGTGCAATACATGGCTGCCGGCAGCGGCGTGCAGCACAGCGAATTCAACCCGTCGAAGGATGAGGCGGCGCATCTGCTTCAGATTTGGATTCAACCGGATCGCAAAGGCGTCGCGCCGCGATACGCGGAGAAGTCACTGGCGAAGGCGCCCGCCGGCACGTTGCGCCTGGTCACCAGCAAGACGGGCCGCGACGATTCGATCGCCATTCACCAGGATGCCGATCTTTGGCTGGGCAAATTCAACGAAGGAAATCACGTTGCCCACCCATTGGCCAAAGGGCGCCATGCCTGGGTTCACGTGGCCGAAGGCGAAGTTTCGCTCAATGGCAGAACACTGCAAGGCGGCGACGCGGCTGCTGTCAGCGATGAAGACGCGCTGGAACTGAGCGCATCCAAACCGGCGCAGGTTCTTTTATTTGACCTGAACTGAAAGGAATCTAAATCACAAAACGAAAATAAAGCCATGAAAATCGCCACCAACATCGCGCGGGTTCTGCTCGGACTGGTCTTCGTCGCATTCGGTCTGAACG
>PLIU01000040.1:0-3301 GCA_003140095.1 Verrucomicrobiales bacterium
GAATCCGTCAAGTCGGGCTAAGGCTGCTTGACATTTTTCGTTTTCGAGGCAAATCAAATCTCGTCTCCATTATCACAGCCTGCTGGTCTAACGGTGCCCGCGAGTCCGATACACCAAAAAGGAGAATGTCACGATGGACAATATCCGGAGGGCGTTTGAGAAATTCTCTGAGCAATACTGGTTGGAGTCGGACCCGTTCCATTGGTTCTTCAGGAGACTGCAAGAGCGGTTCTTATTGCCTACTTTACAGGCTGAAAGTCTTTATGTCCCGTTTGCCAAAGAAGGAAGGCGTCCTGGCCCGCGAAGTTCTTGATGTTGACAAGTTTCTCCTCCGAGAAGTGACCGTTGTCATAGTTGACCTTCATGAGGACGGGTTTGCCCGACGTGCTGGCAGTCTGCAGGGCCGCGATGAACTTTCCGGGTTGCCAGGCAGTGACTCGCGCATCATTCCAGCCACCCACACCCATCACCGCCGGATATTTCACCCCGTTCTGCACGTGCTGGACGCCATCCATCTCGAACAAAGCTTCGCACTCAACGGGGTCTTTCACGGTGCCGAATTCCGGCGTGTTGACCGGACCATTGGGCGAAAACTCCATTCGCATCGCGTTCGCACAACCGACGTTGCAAACGGCGGCGCCAAATAAATCCGGGCGTTCGGTAATGGCGCGGCTGATCAGGATTCCGCCGGCACTGGTGCCGGCGCCTCCGAGCTTCTGGGGACTTGTGTAACCTTTCTTAATCAAGTATTCCGCGCAGGAGATGAAGTCCTTCCAAGTGTTGGGTTTGGTTGTCTTGTAACCGGCCTTGTACCAGGCCTGGCCCTTTTCGCCACCGCCTCTGGGGTGGGCATAAGCCAGCACTACACCTCGGATGGCCTCAGAATGCTTGATACTGAAGTACGGTGTCATGCTGTTTCCATAAGCACCATAGCCTTCGAGGATGCAACTGTTTGAACCGTCCAGCGGGATGCCTTTCTTGTAAACGATGGAAAGCGGGACCATCGTGCCATCGTGCCCTGGCACTTCGACTTCTTCGGAGATCAAGTCCTCGAAGCCTGGATAGACGACATCCGTGTTGAACATGCTCTTGGCGAAGGTGTCCTTCTGCGCGTCGAAATCATAGATCGTCACGGGAGTAGTCCAGGAGGTGGTGCGCACCAGGCAACGATCCGTTTTCCAATCCGGACAACTGACCCCCACGGTCCCGGACATGGGAAGTTTGATCTCGGTGGTCTTGCCGGTGGCCAGATCGTATTTCACGATGCGCTCGACAACCCCGTTGGAGTACACAATGAGGAGGTAGTGCCTGGTTTTGGTGATGGACTGAATGGAATCGGCCCTCTCCGGAATAATGGTTTCGGCGTGCTGCCAATCAGGATGTTTCACGTTCGTCCGAACAAGCTTGTACTTTGGCGCACCCGCATGGGTCACGGCATAGACATAATCCCCGAGGAACTCGATTCCCCGGACCAGCATGTCCGAGGATTTGCAGAGCACATCCCATTTGATTTTCTGGCTCGTCATCTCGGAGATGGGAGCGTAGTAAATCCGCCTCTCCGCTTGCACTGTTCCCACGCGGCCGATGATGTAATCGGGGTTGGATTCATCAATGTAAACAGAGGGAGTCTCCTTTGGTGCGATTCCCAGCTCGGGGTAGTGTTGATTGCTGAAGTAGTCTACGTCCGTGACGATTTCCGTGCCGAGTCGGTGCAATTTGGTTTTGGCGTTCAATTTGAAATCGAGGCTCTTGGTGTCAACGCCATTGGGCGCCAGGTAGAAGAATGAACTGCCGTCCGGCGTCCATTCACCGGCCCCGACGGAGGGGTAGATGCTGTCCGGCAGCAGAGTTCCTCGCTCCATGTCCAAAATCCGGATTTCTGAATACTCAGCGCCACCCGAGGAAAATCCGATGGTGAGATACTTCCCGTCCCATGAAGGGGCGAAGTCTTCGATCGTTGTATTCACACCAGCCTTGTAAGTGGCGGGATCGAATAGCAACTTTTCCTGGCCATTCCAACCTTCGCGAAAAAAGAGTTTCCCCACGTTTTCGCCACCCAGAGTCTTCTTGTAAAAGACCCGGTCATGTTCATAGGTGATGTCCGAGTAAGCCGCCGGTTTGAGGTTGTCCAACGCCAACCACTCCTGCACCAGCGCATCCCTGCCCGGGATCTTCGCCAACAGGCCATCCGTCAATTCGGCCTGGGCTTTGAACCAGGCTTCGACATCCTTGTCCTTCATGTTTTCCAACCAGCGGTAAGGATCGTGGTAGGTCTTCCCGAAATAGGTGTCCGAGGCATCGACGGTTTTTGTCGGGGGATATTCCCATTGGGCAAGGCAGGGCATTCCCGCCAGGACTGGAAGAACCAAAAAAACTAATCTTTTCATGATTGATGTTTTGACAACTAACTGGCAGGCACGATGATGGATCGGAGACCGAGCGGCAAGCCAAAACGAGGTGATCCGGTTGCGAGAGCACAATCCAATGTGGCACTGGAGATGACCCGCACGATTTCATAACCAAGCGCCGCAAACTAGGCGGGGCCCCCAGACGCATACATTGCAACGACGTGCTGTTGCCCGGCCTGTCTTCGCCGCAAACCGCCGCTCAAAATCCAAGCGATGAGCGGCAGCGAGACATACACGAACATCAGATACAAGTAGTCGCCTTCGTCGTAGATTAAACCGTCCAGCCAATGGAACACCGGGTTCAGCAGGTAAACAGGTTCGTTGTACATCGTTGTCTCCTTTCACAAGCTCACGACCTGCTTCTCGCCGATGGGCACATTAACCATCGGCACGACCTTCTGCTCATGCTCGCGCTCGTACTCTTCCAATGCCGGCACGATGACGATGGCCTTCTTCGCATACGCTCTGGCGATAGCTTTGGAGCCGTGCCCAAGGGCCTGTTGCGCGAACCGTTCCGGCATTCCCACCGTTTTGGCTCGTTCCGCCCAGGCGTAGCGGTAACTGTGCAACGATACGCCTGTAATCCCCACCGTCTTGAGCCGCTTGATAAACATCTTGGCGCGATGGTTTTCCTTGATTCGCGCCATGCGCGGGAACAACGGGCCAATCTTCGGCAGCAACTCCAATACCCTGGCCGCTTCCGTCCCAAACGAAATGACGACCGGGACGCCTGTTTTATGGCGTCGGTAGGAAACCGTGCGGTCTTTCCAGTCAATATCCTCGGCGGTCAATTCTGCGACATCAGTTTGCGCCCCGCCCAGATGCCACAACATTTGATAGTAAGCCCGGATTTCCGGGTTGTACTCCCGCTCGATAATCAGTTGGTGCTCCGC
>PLIU01000040.1:3397-3798 GCA_003140095.1 Verrucomicrobiales bacterium
GGCTGGGTCTCCGTGCTGCAAGTAAGCTTGGGCGATCTGCATATTGATCGCAGGCTGGCGCACGGCTTGATTCTTGGCTTCGATGACTTGTCGGGCCGCTTCCTCGTTGGCCGTTCGCAGGCTGGTGCGTTTGCCCGTTTCGGTGTCCACGCAATAGAAGCCTCCACCTCTGAGGCCCCGGCAAATCAGGCGGTAACGTGTTTTCATAGGTCTTTCACGCAACCGCGATGATAAGGGAACCTGAACCCGAACCGTACGCAGATAACCGGGGGATTACCGCCGATTATCGCGAATTCTTACGGAGTACCAAAGTTGGTGTCCGTTTCGGTGTCCGTTCTGGCCAAGCAGCTCCTAAACCATTGCTGCACTTGCAGTTAAGAATGGAGCCAGTTGCCGGATTT
>PLIU01000320.1 GCA_003140095.1 Verrucomicrobiales bacterium
TTCTTCCTGCCGGTCCACAACCTCAGGCGCGGTTCCTTTTTTGGCCATTTTACCTTTACTGGGTTTGATTAGGTTGGATTGAACGCCGACAGAAGGCTGGTTTGGCCGGTTTTCGGCGTTTTCCGATTTTTCAGCGGAGCGCAGCTTTTGGAGCCTTTCCTCATAGTCCGGTGGCAGGGGCCGGTCGTATTTCGACGCCGCCAAGTACTCCCCCACGAGCCGGTTCTTTTCCCCGCCGCCCAAGGCTTCAGTCATCGTGTCCGCGTGTATGCGCGCCAGGAAGGGCGCGGTTTCCCGCTTCTTTTCCTCCTCCATCTCCGCCTTCTCCTCGTCGTCAATGGCTTTCTCGTTCTCGCGCTTCTGTTGTTGCGCCAGATGGAGCGTCTTCTGCAAGAGCGCGATGTCTTTGTTTAGACTGCGTAGGACGCAAAAGGCCTCGGCTATGGCCGGGTGCAAGTCACCCTGCCATTGGCTCAGCAACGCGGCATACCGGGCCGCGACCAGGGCCGCCAATTTGCCGGGCAGCTCCGAGGTGATGACTTCGTCTTCGAGGTCCTGGGCGAAGTCGGACGTGCTGCAGGCTTGCTCGATGATTTCCCGGCGAAATTCCCATTCGCGGAAACCGCCTTGCCGCCATTCGGAGAGGTTCTGCGCGGAAATGGCCGCGCCTTGGAAGTGTTCCTCGAGCATTTCCTGGACGGCAGGCTGTTCGTTGAGCCAACTCAGGATGGACTCGGCTTCTTCGCCGTTATCGAGGCGTTTGGTTGATTTCAGTGCGGACGTGGCGTGGCAGACGGGCGATCTTTCCTATTCTCATAGATGTTTCCTTTGGGTTAGTGGGTTGTGATCGGAGGGGCGAAGTCCCTGAGGCCCTGACTTATCCCTTTTCGAAAGGAAAATAGTGGGTCTCGCAGGAGCTCGCCCCTCCGAAGGACTATGAACTTTATTTTTCAAAACGAATTAAGACTTTTTGCGGCACTGGGGCCGAGGGTGTGACGCAAAAAGTCGGGTTGAACTAAATCCGGCGGTCGGACCGCAATCATTATTTGGAGATTGGTAGTTAGCCAGCGGCGAACGGAGCAACGTCGCCAAGGTGCTGTGACGCCCAAGGCAACAGTTTTTTTGGAATGCGACTGGAGGAAAGTTGCCGCCGAAACGGATTCAGGCGTGAGTTTCTTGGATGCGGAGTAGCGGGCCGTGTTCCCGTTTGGGTTGGTTCCCACGGGTCGTGTAAAAAGCAAAGCTGAGGCGGTAAGAGCGGCATTATGGTGGAAATTTTCTTCGCGGGCGGAGTGTTTGCACGACGATCAGATGTCCAATCCGGCAATGCGGACAGAGCGGCGGCGCTGGTGCGACTTTGGCGGCAGAGGAAGGGAGGTCGGTGGCCGCGTCCCTGGTGTTGGTGCTGGTCGCCATATTGGGTTTGATCAGGGCTCGTGCTTGCTCACGAGGCACCTGTCGGCGGGAACTGGCCAGTCCGTAATAGCGCACTTTGGGAAAACCCGGCGGGAGGATGTGGTGCATAAAACGGCCGATAAATTCCTCGGCGCAGAGAGTCACGCGTTGAAGTTGCTGGGTCCGGTTGTCGCGATAGCGAAAGGTGACCTGAGATATCGGTGCAGCCGCCGCCTAACACGGGGCAGCCGGCCGTATCGGTATTGAGAGTGATGGTGCCCCCGCCTCCGACCTGAAGTCCACCGAACACCCGGGACACGGTGTTGCTCGTTCCTGGTAGCGGCGAGAAGCCGCTGGCGGTACTCTGAGCGAGCCACTTTATACCGTAAGAGTCAAGATCGCCACCACCCAAGGGGTGACTGTGGATTCCTGAAGCCCTCAACCCATCCTCCTGGACCGCCTTGGCGTTGTTCCCGCCGTGTCGCGGGTCCGCGAAGTAGGCTAGAATGGTCGTCTCCGCCGCGCAATCCATCATGTTTGTTAGCGTGTTGGTGTTAGCGCACATCGGGCAAAAACCGGGCGGCACAGAGTAATTATTCGTGTAGGGCGCCCCATTCGTGTCGAGAAAGTTGGGAAGGCCGCTGCCGGTGGTGACGACCAAGGTTAAATTGGAGAATGCCCCGCCGAACAGGTCAATGGCATCCTCCCACTCTTTGATGAAAACCGCATCCGAGTTTGTGAATTCGGGATGATCCGGGAATTCCAGCGCAAAAAGAGGATTCCATTTCAGAAAATTTGTGACGTCGTTCGACTCGTTGGGGAGGATCATTTCTGACGAGGAGGACGTGGGTCCAGCAACGGTGATGGAGACCATGAGGGGATTGGTACCATATTTCCCAGCAACGTCCCGGATGAAACAGCCCCAGGCGTTCTTGTAGAACGCATTCCACGGCAAGGGGAGCGGCGATACTTTTGGGTGGTCGCCCTCCGCGACAAGGAAGTTGGCACATCCGCAGGCGTTGGTGACTTTATTCGTATCCACACCGACCAGCACCAGCCCCTGTCCGTTTGAATTGACTATCGAACCCGCTGGATTGGTCATGAACATCGCGTCGCAAGACATCAGGTTGCTCAAAACCCACGGCGGGGTGTGAAATCCGGGGTTTATGCCCAGCTGGATGGTTTTGGGAAGATTCGTTGGGTTCGCGTTCCACTGTTCAACCGTGCCGAAAACGTCATCCAGCAGATGAAAATCATTGGTCCCGGCCGGTGGATTGGTCGAGGAAGTAAAGCTAAGGTTGTCCCAAGTAAATACCGCCAAAATCCCTGAAATCGCGGAGTTGGTCAAGGCAGCCAGGACGGTGTTAGTTACATTCGCGTCTGAGTCCGGTTGAATGTCAAGACGGTAGTAAATGCCCAACGGCTGTCGAACGGGTCCAGTCTGTGCGATGCCAAGGTAAGGCACACACAGAGCGATGACCAGTGATACCACTGACCAGAACCTGCCCTGAAGCGTCGCAATTTAATTGATGATGAGCGGTCCATGGAGGATTGCCTTTAATTCGTCTTCATGTCGTGCTTAAGCTTAATCTGAAATTTCGCATTTGGTTTCTGGCCTATGACCAGCTTTGCCCATTTGGCGACTATTCGTGATTTTTCGCCTGCTCCAAAGATTTGCAAGGACTTTTTTCTGGTGTGCCACTCGGCTTTCCCTTGAACAGGGGTGTTTTGATGCCCTTTGGGGCTTGCAACTACCATTTTCTCCCGGATGCGAAGACACCGCGTCCGTGGTTTCCGGTATTCAAGCCGAAGCCCAGCGAAATCTTTTGGCCTTTGGTTCCGAGTCGGTCGGTAACTCACGCAAAAGCCTATTTTTTCAAACGATAGAATGCAGTGGCACTCGCCGACGACGTCACCACGTTGTTGGAGCCGGACAAAATCGGCTGGACGGCAACGACGCACCAATTGCCAGTTTCAAGGGTCGGATTTTGCTCAAGTCCGAATCCCACGGAGTTCGCAGGCCATGACAACATCACACTCCCTCCAATCCAGGTTATGCTCAACTGCGGCGGGACCAATCCCGTTCGTATCGCATTGTTGGCCGAATCAGCTACCAGGACATGCCCAAAGTAATCCACAGCGACGCCCGCTGGAGCGCTGAAGCGAGCCACGGTTCCAAGGCCGTCATCGACGCCAGTATGCAATGCCAGCCCGCCGATGGTAGTCACGACTCCAGCTGGCGTTATCTTGCGAATCGTGGAATTGCCTGTGTCGGCCACATAGACATTCCCAGCGCCATCCACTGCGACTTCTCCCGGACCTTTGAACCGCGCCACTGAACGAGTGCCATCGCTACTGCCGGCGCTACCCGCCAAACCTGCTATTGTTGATACCAAAGCATTCGGCGTGATTTTGCGAATTGTGTCGTTTCCTGTGTCCGCTACATAAAGGTTGCCCGAATTGTCCGCCGCGACGCCTTCTGGAAAATAAAATCGCGCTGGGGTTCCCGTGCCACCGGCGGTGCCGCGCGCTCCTGCCAGACCTGCCAAAGTGGCCACGATCCCGTCAGGTGTTATTAGGCGGATCGTGTTGTTACCGGAATCAGCAACGTAAACATTGTTCGATTGATCGACGGCCACCCCGTAAGGGCTTTCAAATTGCGCTGCGCTTCCCGTGCCATCACTGCTCCCAGAATTTCCTGCTGACCCCGCCAAAGTGGTTACGGTGCCATTTGGCGTGATAATGCGAATGGTGTTGTTACCCGTGTCGGCCACATAGACATTGCTTGCGTTGTCCACCGCAAATCCATGAGGATACGCGCACGATAAAAATTCGGGGTTCGCTGGGTCCAAGTGCGGCCACGGCAACACTGGAAATTTCGTTGTAAAATCAGGTTTTGTCCGCGGCCAAATCTACTTGCGAACGAGACAACGCGGTTAACTTCATCCCGCTGGCTGTAGGGCCGGCCTTAATAAAGGTGCCCAGAGGATGTGGCTGCGCCTGTTATGCCTTTGAAAACAAAGTCATCTCGTAATATCAGAGAGATTCAGCTCAATTGATCGTTCTTGTCGCAAGCAATTCTCCACGCGCCAAATCCTAAACGCAAAAGTCCCGGAGCCGGGCGGCGGGTCAACGGTGGAGCAGTCCGACTATGAGGACTGACTACCTTTACGCGACGACCGGCGACATACAATTGAATCTGGATTGGCGCGCGTCATTGTCGGCGCGGCTGCACCCATGAGCAAAGCTCAATGAATCCAATAATGGCCGATGCAAATTCCATAGCCGAGAGCCAACAAGAACCAAACGACCGACCGAAGCATCACCCGCCACGCGAACCGGTCTTGCAAGTCACTGGAGACTTGTTCCAACCGTTCGCATTGAGCCGTGGTGCTGGCCTTGATTTTTTCCCATTCAGACGCCGCACTTTCCATCAAAGATTTGACCCGCATTGCGACTGTCTCAGCGTCGGCAAGCTGCACCTGGATTTGTTCCGCAGCCTGCCGGGTTGCCTGAATGTGAATTTCGACTGTCTTTTTCAACTCCTTGTTCTGGCCGTCCACCGTGTCGGCAAAATCATCTGCCATCGCCTGACTTTGCTGCCGATATTAAGCCAGATGCAGTTCGATCAATTTGCGGGAATCATTCATCAAGCGCGGCAGATTGGCCGCGATGCGCCATTGCGCCTTGGTCAGCAACGTCACTTGCACCGGGAAACTGCCGACCGGCCCGACACTCCATTCATGCAACAGGCGGTGAATCTGATCCACTTCCTCGGCGGGCGCGTCAATTAACAGGGCGGTCAAATCATCTTTTTCCATAACCTCACTCGCCCAAATTGAGCATAGCGTGTTTGGAACGCACAGATTTCGGTGCCGGTTCAGGCTGCGGCTGAATCTCCGGCACCTGTTGTTCCGGCACCAGCAAATCGGCAACGGCATCGTATTGTCGGAACATCTGCTGCATCGCCCATTGCATTTCGCCAGCCAGCATCAGTTCAAGGTGTGAAGCTCCGGGCGTCGCCACTTCCGCAAGACTTAACTTGCGTCCGACCTTGGCCTCGGCGCGTTTGATGGCCAGCAATGTGATGGAAGTCACTACCGGCAACGTCAGTTCCTTCGCCCCAAACTTTTTCAACTCAGCTTCGATGTTGGATCTTCGGAACAGATTTGTTCTGACTTTGGCCGGATTGTTGACGATGACATAATCCACACGGTCACCGGCAAAATAAAACAGTTCGAGCAGATTGTTCATGCTCTCGGTGTCCTCGCTGGGAAACAGGAAGAAGGTGAACCGGATGCCCTGCGTGGCGAGCGAGTCGAGCAATTGCAACGACTCCAGCGCCTGCACGATGAGGCCGTCGGCTTACGCCCGGCAATCAACAACGTGAACCGGCGCGTCGCTGCGCGACACGCTACGAAACAATCCGAGCAGGGTGGATTTGCTGTCGTCGTCATTGCCCAGCGTGTAGGACTGCACCTGTTCGGGATGGCGGTCGGCAAAAGAATGGTGCCGGTCATCGAGGTCGGAGCCGTTCCACTGGATACCGTGATAATCGAGCCAGGCGGTGCGGAACTCGGCCTCGAAACTTTTGCCGAGGCTGCCTTTGGATTGAGGATTGATGTGGATGCGTTTGATGATGTTGGTATTCATGTGAATTCTTCGGTGTTGAGGTTGGAGCGGTCGGGACGTTTGAAAGTGGGTGCCGCCGACAACGGTGCCGAGCGGGATTGCGGCCGGCTGGCCGATGCGTTTGAGCGGTCAGGTTGGGAAACAGATAAATCTTCCCAATGCGGTTTGGCAGCGCGTTTCAATTTGCGCCGGTAAAAAAGATACGGAGCGTGAAACGTGACGCGGATGCCCTTTTCAGTGAGCAGCAAGTCGGCGATTTCCTGCCACGTCTTGCGCCGTTGGCGCAGCTCGCGGATGAAATCGTATTGCGGTTCCAAAATGCTATGGAACGGTTTGCCGCCGCGTTTTTGATGTGCCGTTTCAGTCATCGCCGGACAGGATAGCCCGATAATGAAAAACGGCGGAAGAGAGCAGGTGAAAGTTAAAGTGAGATGAAATCACGCCGCGTGTAGCGGCCAAGGGCGACGAATGGCGACAGATTCAAGTGACGAAAAGCGGCGAGTGCCGACGAAATGTAAGGAGTGGATGCGACGAAAAGTGACAAATGCGTTGTCGCTTTTTGTCGCTTTTAGTTGCCTGGTTTCTGGTTGCGTTTTTCACTACCGATTTTGGTAGGGGATGGTGTCTAACCAAAATGAACGGCTTTCAATTACAGAAAGCCGCCAAAAATGACGTGCGACTGAACGTATCAAATTGGATGATGTGGACGCAGTGAACGTCCGTTTCTGAAATCGGAGCGGACGTAACGGCTGTGGAGTCGCGGGATTTTGGAAACGGACGTTGGCTGCGCTGCCGTATAGGTTTCACATCGAGGCGATTTGTCTGCTTGGTTTCCGAGTGCCGCAGGAAAGCCAACCAGTCAAAGCGCCGACTTGATCCAATTTGTTTTACAAACGCTGACTTTCAATTGTGCCCCAGTCTATGATGACGCTGTGTTCGCGTGCTGGTTTATGCCGCGTAAAATCATTAAGGTTCCGGGACAAGCTGGCCGTTTGTCAGATGAAATAATCGTGAATCAGCAGGCTCACGCGGCTTTGATTTCACTGGCGAACTTGAAAAAGTAAATATGCTCACTTCGCTGACATGTGGAAACTATTGGAACAGCTAGTAGCCTTGCCGAATTTGAGCCAATCGCTGCCTTTGATGCGGTTTGGTTGAAGGCCAAAACAAGGACGGGAGTGACGTTCAAGCTGAACTTCGCCCAGCCTCAACCCGCCCAATCCGCACAAAGCAATTCCGCTTGTTGTAAAACCGTTTGGGTGGCTTTGTCCTGTTTGTCGGGTGGATATCTTGTTCGCCTAATGGCACGCGCCATCGCCCGTGTCGTTATCCCGCCAAAATGGCCGGAGTTTGACGGGATGTCCGCTCCATTCCCTGCGAATCCCGGCACTTTGTCAGGATTACCTGACAACCCGCTCCACCGCTCGCGACACTTTGTCGCGAGAACTGTCGCGAGAACCATCGTGGTGGAGGAAAAAATTCCACCTCGCGACACTTTGTCGTGAGAATTGTCGCGATCATGGTTTCTGCACCTCGTATTTGGTGGAGGAACTCGCCCCCACCTTGCGCAATAATCCAAGTTCGACAAACCGTTTGAAGTGGCGCTGCGCCTTCCGGGAATCAAATCCCATTTGTTCCGCATACTCCTTCCGCGTAATAGAGGTTTTGGTAGCCAGAAACGCCCAGCTTCTTTTTTCGTCCTCGTTCAAAGCTTTCAACACGTCGGTCTTCAATGCCGCCAGGGCCGCCTGTGCGTGCCGGTAAATGGTCAGATTCAAATAGACCCCATCAAACGCATACTTCGGCACCGGCAATCCATACTTGGTCGCAGCGGCACCGAGAGTCCTCATCCCCAACCCGCGTCCTTCCAATAACTTCGTTCCACTGAAAGCAAACTGAAGCTTGGGATTCCGATTGTACATGGGCGCGGTGAACGTCTGCATCTGCTCCAAGGTGATGGGAAACAGCGGAGCGCCCGGGCTACGCACCGTGACAGTATCCACCGTGACCACTAAATGACAGGTGGCGCCAGTCAGGTCGTAATCGCGATGCACCAGTGCGTTGATCACCGCCTCACGAACCAAATCAAACGGCAGAGCGGGCCGTTCTTCCCGCGTCATCCGGCTCCGGTCAATCACATTCGGCAGCTTTTGGCGCAGCCAGTCCTCCACGAAATCAGGAATCAGGATGGCTGGTCCGTCGAAATTCTGAATCTCGTGCGTGCCGTCAGGAAACTCGATTGTAGCATTCAGCCCGGCATGATGCAGGACATCGCGCGGTCTTTTCCCAAAAAGCAGGAATCCGAATCCGGTCGGCACCAGCTTCGATCCTCGGCGGCGGAGCAAGCCCTGATGCTCCAAACGGTGCATGAACCCGGCTGACACCGTCTTATCCGGAATTTTCGTCTGCTCGCGATAACGCGCCAAGGCGTCTGACGCCAGGTCGGCCAGTTTAACGCCTGCCAGGGCTTCGTCCCATCTTGAAAGTGGTGACGGCTTGGCCGCTTTCCCGTCCTTGGCCTCGGCTGCGCGCTTGAATGCCTGAGCGATGAATTCCTTGTTCGCCAAACGAATCTGCTCCTGCAAGTCGAGGTCGAACAACTGAACTTTGATGCCATGCTGCTCCAGGTAACGGACGCCCTGCCGATCCACTGTTGGGTCCGGATCCTCAATGCCCACCCATACTTCGGCAATCCGGGCGTTCACGATCCGCTCGGCACAGGCGAGCTTGGGATGCTTCCGTGCCCCCGGCGCGCATGGCTCCAGAGTCGCAAACAGAACCGAGCCGTCCAATCGTTCTCCAGGGTGCTTGCGCTCCAGCAAAGTGTATTCCGCATGGTCGCCATGCCGGAGTTCCCCGCGAAACGCGGTGTCCAGCGTCCCGTCCGGCTTCAACAGCACGGCGCCAACCAGCGGACTGGCCTTTTTATCGGCACGAGGCTCATTGATGGATTGCTTCATCACCTTGATGGCCATTTCCATCAGTTGTCTCGGCTTGAATTTGATTTTGGCGGACATGCTGATTATTTGGGTGCTTTCAGTTTAGAGTGGACATCCTCTTCAAAACGGACGGCACGCGCAACTCGCCGGACGGCGGCATTGACAGCATCGCGTCGCACAAGGCTTTGTTCATATCCTCCAGCTTAGTTTGCAGATGATCGAAAAAGAAAACCTGCTTGTAATCCCAACGCTCCGCCACTGTTTCACCCGGCGCGATCACCAGCCCCGACAAGATTTCGTAACATAGCCCACGAAGCCCATCGATGGCGGCATCCTCGACAATAGACTCCACCATTTTGCTGGATAGATGCGCGCTCATTCCTTTTGTGCAGCCGAATAATGTTTCATCGCCTCGTAGCCACAAATGTTTGGATCAATCTCAAGGTAATTTATGCGAACGTATTTCAGAAGTGTGTCCAAGGCCACGCGTAACGGGGTAGCCGATCGTCCAGTGTTCCTGCAATGCTCGGCCTGCTCTTTCGATTTCGCAATATCCATTGGCATGTGGAAATAGAATTCCGTGTGGCTGGGGTTTGCATCCATTTCACTGAGATACCGGAAGCACTCTTGCCACTTCAAAAAAAACTCACGAACCAACTTGAGAAGTTTCGCGTCGTAAATATGAAATGTATTGCTACACATTATCCTCTCCAATCCTTCACAAAACGAGAGTCCGATTTCGGTAATTCTGGAATAACCGAGGCGGTCAATAAAATGATCGAGCATTTTCAAGTGAATAAAATTGAAGACTCTTTGTAACTGCTCAACATCTCGTTCTCGCTGGATGACCTCCGGCGATTTGCCTTCAAGTTCCCTTGGACGTTTTGGATTACTGGTAACGATAAGCTTCAGCGCCGAAACAAGCTGCTTCTTGAGGCGTCCCTTTGCGTTCGTAATATCCGACGTGGTTTTCGTGCTTAGTTTCTTCCCAATAAACGCAGCCTCGCAACGGTATTTGGTCGCGCGATTTCCGTGTGTGTCGAATGGGAGGTCATGGGGCAATTTGCCGTAAGCTTCATTAAAGACCAAAATAATGCGGTTCCATCCTAGCTCCCGGATGGCAAAGCCAAGTTCTATCGCAACATTTGGGTTGCAGAACTTCCTTGCCTCGCCGTCTAGGGCAATCGCTTCGTAAATCTTTGAGAGATCACAAACAAACGCGTCCGACTGGAGAATTTTTTCAAATATTGTATCAACAATTTTAGGACTGCCGGGGGTGTCACGAGTTGCCTCGTCACACATGGCTTTGACCTCGATGTCATCATCCTCGGTTAGTTCTGACGCCACTTCTCCAAGAACGCTTCGAATGAGTTGCGCGTTGACTTGGTTTGGCAAGTCCGATTGCCAGGAGTAGAAAATCTTGAATGGTTTTTTCTTTGGCTTGCTCATGCCGTGGCCTCCACAAGTTTGGCGGCGGACACGCCCAACCCGCCCGACAGCAGTTTCGGCAGCAGCGCAGCGAGTAGGCGGGATTCAGGACTCCCGAACTGATCAAAACGGCACATCATCAGCCTCCTGTGGTTTTGCTGCGAGCTTCATCGGTTTGCCAAATGCCTTGTAGATAGTCTCGGAAACCTTATACGCGTCCGACACTTGGTTGTTTTTTTCGCAAGCCTCCCTCATGGCAGTCTTTTCCTCATCTGTAAAATCGGTGATTCCTGGGATGTAATCGCGCAACAAGATGGACTGTGAATAGGAACCGGAGCCACACAATGCCGTCACCAATGCACGACGCACTTCGCTATGCGTTTGCGAATTGACAAGCAATGATTCGAACACGGACTTTGCCAGCGTCTTGGGTTTTTCGAGGTCGCCGCTGATGCCTTGAACTTTTCCGGCGAATCCATACGGGTCAACACCCAGCCGCACCGGCACGACCAGCACGCCGCGTCCAAATGCCCAGCCAATTTCTTGATCTGTCCAAACGCTTGCATGGAAGTCTGGCGTGATCAGAGCAAGCAGCGCGTGCATGGAACGCAGTGCCAATTCAATTTCGCGCAGCCATTCCAAGCTCGGTTTGATTGCCTCGTGCGCGACGAAAGCAGAGACGCCAAATAATTCAAGTTCGTCCTTCAGCTTGGACACCGCGACTTTGTGTTTCGAGACATGGCTTAAAAAAAGGCGAAAGCGCCGGTCCGGCCAGAGGCGACGCACTTCAGTATCCGAAGGCGCGATGCGCTGTCCGATCACTACTGCACCCGGAGTAATTGGCGAAATGGTCGCTTCTTTAAGATAATGGTTGGAATCCAGACGGCTAAAATATTTGAGCCTCTCGGTAATCTCTTTCTCGATTTGCTGAAGGCGTGGTTCAACCGGGGCAAATAACGGAACTGGCACCTCCAGACGCAATGCCCAAATGTAAGTGCCGGCGTTCCAATTGTCATAATCGGTATTGTCGAACCAGGCATGAGCATTTTCAAGAAGCTCAACCACCTCCATTCGGCCCTGATGTCGGAAAATATCAGCGAGCGTCACAACAACCTCGGCTACTGGCTTTGGGAATACGGTATCGCTCATGCGTTTACCTCAACCAGTTTCTCGTCGGGATGCACGCGCAACTCGCCGGACAGCAGCTTGGGCAGTAGCGCGTCGCGCAATTCGGCCAGCGTGCGGGATTCGTGCATGTTGGCGATAATACGGTCAATCATCGGACGGATAAGATTGGTAAATTCGGCGGCAAGAGAGTCAGGCGGCAAGGCTACTTCAAAACGGGCGATGTCGTTCCAATTGGCGCGGGGCATCTTTGTGCCGGTAGAGGCGGCGTTGGTGTGATTCACCAACTCGATGCTGGAAATGTGTCCGAGAACGAAGGCGAACCACTCCGGGGCGTTTGGGCGCACGACCAAGATGTCGGTCGAGCAAACGCCGTCCACGGGCGCAACACCGACTTTGTGAAAATAGGGCCTCAGCTTCTCACGGAGCTTATCCGCTGTTGCCCAGAGCGTTGCCTCAAAGCCAAGTGCGCCACCCGAACCACCAGAAGATCTGTTATTGCTGCTGGTTGCCATGCCCTGTGGTATAGCGGTTAAAGGGTTGTGGCACAATAAAAAGGCAATGGTGGCTTGGTTTCTGGCGCACGCTAGCCCGACTTGGCGGATTCGACCATTCCGAAAATTATTTTTTTTGCGCAAGTGCTTGATAAGACGCGGGCACGCTAATTGCTTGAAAGCCGAAAATGGCT
>PLIU01000020.1 GCA_003140095.1 Verrucomicrobiales bacterium
GGAAAACGCGGATCATGTCGGCGTCCCCCCGCCTCCAAGCATCGGCAGCCAAATAGACCGCCGACAAGTAAGCTGATGTCGCGATTGAAAGCGCTCCAATCAATGATGAGGTCAGATTGAGCCAACTGGTGAGCAGATCGCCTGCCGCATTGCCAACAGGGACTCGGCCTGAGGCAATGCCGCCAATCGTCGCGCCAAGTGCGAATGGAGTCATGACGGAAGCCAACGCAAAGACCCTATCATCGAGCCGTAAGTCAGACGCCGCGGCGGCCATGCCACGCAACGCATAGGCCGCGCCGCGCGCGATGATTCCAATAGCAGAAATTAAGATCGGGACAGTGAGCGTGGAGGTGATCGAAGCAAATGCCACTGGATAAGCGGTCCAACAGACGACCAGGATGAAAATCAGCCAAACGTGATTGGCCTCCCACACGGGGCCCATCGCGTTGTGAAAATAAGCGCCGAATTTGGCGCGGTCGTCGCCTTTTCGAGAAAAGACAAGCGTCCAAAAACCGGCACCGAAATCGGCCCCCGCGAGCACGATATATGCGGCGAGCCCAACGAGTATGAAGAGCATTGGAATACTAGGGAGCATATGTAAGCATCGAAGGTTTATTCGCTGAAGTTGTGCCGGGGATTTCGGTTGGACCACGACCGATTGAGTACATGAGTCGCGCCGCCGCGATACCGAGTCCCAGATAGACCAAAGCCAGGGTGCCATAGCCGACGGGGATGCCTTTGGCTCCAGTCACTGCATCCGTGGTGCGCATGAATCCATATACAACCCACGGTTGTCTTCCCACCTCAGTGGTGATCCATCCGGCGATTAGCGCCACTACAGAAAGCGGGCCCGCCAGAACGACGGACCGATAAAACCAAAGTGTGACAGGCAACCGTTTGAGGCGAAAACGAACATATAGATAAAATGTACTTATCAGGGAAAGCAGGGAGGCGATTCCAACCATGGTCTGAAAGGCAAAACGAACGACGTTTACGGGAGGTCTTTGATCAGAAGGGATTGCATCCAAACCTTTGACAGTGGCGTTTGGGTCATGGAAAGCTAAAAGAGAAAGAAGGTGCGGCACGGCGATGCCATAGACAACTTTTTTACCGTCATACCAGCCAAGGAGATGCTCAGGCGCTCCGTTCGTTGTCTGACCGACGCCTTCCATGGCGGCCAGCTTAACGGGCTGCATTTGCGCAACGTCGCGCGCCACCCAGTCACCAATTACGCCTTGTAACGGAGTTGCGATAGCCGCTGCCGATAGGGAGATGGTCAGGGCCGTTCGTTCGTAGTGCGTCCAATACCCTCTTAGGCAACGCCAGGCATAGTAGCCGGCCACGAGAAAACCCGTCACCACGTAGCCGGCAAAATACATATGCACGAACTCGTGCCAAAGATACGGATTGCCGAAGAGCGCTGACCAGGGGTGCACATCCGTGGCTCGCCCATCCTTCAGCACGAACCCAGACGGATGGTTCATCCAGGCATTTGTTGAAATAACAAAGAATGAACCTGTTACGCCTGCTATTGCGACAGGGATTCCACATAGAAAATGCACGTTGGGCGCTAATCGATCCCATCCGTAAACGTAAATAGCGATGAAAATAGCCTCGAGAAAGAATGAAAATCCTTCGAGAGCAAAACCCAATCCGAAAACGTTGCCAAAGCTGGCCATGAGCCCGGGCCAAAGCAACCCAAACTCGAAACTTAGGATTGTCCCCGTGACAACTCCGACCCCGAAAAGAGTGATCATCGTCTTGGACCATGTCCGGGCGATGGCGTAGAATACGGGTTGACCGGTCCGCAAGTACCTCCATTCCGCAAATAAAACGATCGCAGGGAACGCAAGCCCAAAGCAGACAAGAGGTATATGCACAGAAAGGGAGAGAGCCTGCATTTGCCGGGCTTGGAAGAGGTATCTCTGATCCACTGGAGGAAACTGGGCTATTGCAAGGAGCGCATTCATATCGGGGTGGTACTTTTGTTAAAATCGCAGCTCGTAGGCTTATCTCAAAAGCACGGCTCTTATCGAAGAATGTTACTGACCGCCAAATCAACCAGTTCATCGCCCCGTCCATTCATCACGGCCTTTAACGCCCACAGGTTAAATCCCACCGCTTGATCGAGCTTTATCGACGGCGGCATCGAAAGCTCGCTGCGGTTGACAACTGCCTCTATCAGCGCAGGACCGTCATGCCCGAAGGCTGCGATAACCGCCACCTTCAAATCGGCTGGATCTTCCACTCGAACGCCAAAGAGCCCCACCGAATGAGCCAACTCGGCAAAGTTTGGATTTATCAATTCGGTGCCGCTGCCAAGGATTCCCGCGGCTTTCATTTCCAACTCGACGAAGCTCAAAGCACTATTGCTGACGAGAACAATCTTTATTGGCAACTTGTGTTGTCGCAGCGAAAGGAGGTCGCCCATCAGCATGGATAGCCCCCCATCTCCGGAGAAAGTCACGACCTGGCGATCGGGAAAGGCGAGTTGCGAGCCGATGGCTTGCGGCATCGCGTTGGCCATTGAGCCGTGGTTGAATGAACCGAGGAGTCGGCGCTTTCCGTTCATCGTGAGATACCGAGCCGCCCAAACCGTTGGGGTTCCCACATCACACGAGAAAATGGCGTCGTCACCCGCGATGTCATCAACAGTTTTGGCCACGAATTGTGGATGCATTGGCTTGCGGCCTGGATGTCCAACGGCCAGTTCATCCAAATCCTTTCGGATTTGTTGATAGTGCTGGACGAATTTCTTAAGGTGCGTGATGTCATCCCGTTGCTTTAGCAGCGGAAGCACAGCTTGGAGGGTGGCTTTAACATCTCCAATCAAACCCAGGTCGAGGCGGGTTCTTCGACCCAAATGTTCCCCTTTGTTGTCCACTTGTATAATCGTGCCTTTTTCGGGATAGAACTGCGTATAGGGAAAGTCCGTGCCCAGCATAAGAAGAGTATCGGCTTCCTTGATAGCGTGGTAGCCGGAAGCAAAGCCAATCAGGCCGGTGAGGCCGACGTCGTAAGGATTGTCGAACTGAATGTGTTCACGACCGCGCAGAGCTGAAACAATCGGTGCCTTCAGTGTCTCCGCCGTTTTCATTAATTCGCTGTGGGCGCCAGCGCATCCGGCGCCGCCCAGTATTGTCACCGTATCCGACTGATTTAGCAGCTCGGCCAGCCTATCAATTTCGCTTGGAGACGGACAAACCACCGGACTTGCGGCCTTCACGCTTGCGCTTGGTTTATTGTAACTGGCCTCCTTGAGCGCGATGTCCCCTGGAATCACCACAACAGTGACGCCTTTTTTTGCCAATGCAGTCTGGATGGAGACCTCCAAAACGCGGGGCATTTGCGCTGGTTGCGAGAGGAGTTCGCAATAATGGCTGCACTCGCGGAAAAGCTGGTCCGGATGGGTTTCCTGGAAGTAGCTGCTTCCGATCTCGCTGCTGGGAATCTGAGCTGCAATGGCCAAAACCGGCACCCCGCTCCGATGGCAGTCGTACAATCCGTTGATCAGGTGCATGTTCCCCGGACCGCAGCTTCCGGCGCATACTGCCAATGCGCCCGTCACGTGCGCTTCCGCCCCAGCGGCGAACGCAGCCGTTTCCTCGTGGCGCACGCCGATCCATTCAATGTCCTTGCATTTGCGAATTTGTTCCAACAGGCCATTGAGCGAATCGCCAACCACACCGTAAATCCGTTTTACTCCAGCTGCGACCAACGTCTCGACAACGATCTCAGCTACTAGTCTTTGAGGCATAATTCCTTTCTCTGTATATGTATAAAGTTTGAGCCGACACAGCGACGGCAACGGCAGCAACCGCTCCGACAAAGGTGTCCGCAAGGCGGAAGATAGGCTGCAGCCACGCTTCACGCGGGCTTAGCTCGGCAACAACCATGATAACGGTCGTGGTAATGCTGGCCGTTATGGTGGCCTCGGGGTGATTTGCAATTATCGCGATGGCTGCCCCGATTCCAATCAATGCGGCCAGCCCCCATGTGTGAAATGGAAAAATTAGGAGGTAGAAAAAGCACAGGCTCGAACTTACGGCCGTGGCTAATAAACGGGTCATTGCGGCAGTCACGCTATGCTTGTAATTGTCTCGAAACACAAAAACCGCAGATATCGCAGCCCACATCCCTCCGAGAAGATTGTCGTCCCTCGATACAAAGCGAGTCTGGCTTAACAGCGTCGTCATGATTCCGTAGCTCAGACCAGAGCAGATGGCCAGTCCGAGGGAATGGATAGCAACTTTTTCGATTTGCCAGCTATGTAAAGGGCCGGTTTCCATATGCCAGGACTTTGTCGCCGTTCCTTGTCAAACGCTCAGGCG
>PLIU01000392.1 GCA_003140095.1 Verrucomicrobiales bacterium
ATCCAGATGAAATGACCCTGGGTGCGGGGATGACGGGGATGAAATTGCGCTTTACTTGGAGGGGGTTATTTCATATCACGAGTTCCATTGGCCTGTATGATTGACTTTAAACAGTTTGAGTGCTGGTTTGCCACCGGCAGCCAGCACCTTTATGGTCCCAAGGCCCTGGAGAAAGTCGCGGCCAACGCGCGACAAATCGCCGCCGCCCTGAATGCGGCGCCCGCCATCCCCGCCAGCATCCTGTTTCAACCGGTGATCAAAAGCGCGGAGGAGGCCACCGCCCTGTGCCAGAGGGCCAATGCCGATCCGGCCTGCGCGGGATTGATCACCTGGTGCCACACCTTCTCACCCTCCCAAATGTGGATCAACGGGCTGCGGCTGTTGCGCAAACCGCTGCTGCATTTCCACACGCAGCATAATCGCGACATCCCCTGGGCGACTATCGACATGGATTTTATGAACCTCAATCAGGCCGCGCATGGGGACCGCGAACACGGGTTCATTATGAGCCGCATGAGGCTCAATCGGAAAGTGGTGGCGGGTTTTTGGCGCGAGGCGGCCGTGCAGCGCCGTATCGGCGCCTGGACGCGCGCGGCGGCGGCGTGGCACGATTGGCAAGGGGCCAAGTTCTGCCGCTTCGGCGACAATATGCGCGAGGTGGCGGTGACCGAGGGGGACAAGGTGGCGGCGCACATCCAATTCGGTTATGCTGTCAACGGGTATGGCGTGGGCGATCTGGTTCGCCGAATCCAGCAAGTCACCGACAGCGAGATCGACCGATTGGTCAAAGATTACCAGGCCAGCTACAACGTCGCTCCCGCTCTGCGCGCGGGCGGCCCCATGCGCGCATCGGTGCGCGAGGCGGCGCGTATTGAGGCGGGGCTGCGGGCGTTTTTAACGGCGGGCGGGTTTAAGGGGTTCACGGACACGTTTGAAGATTTGCACGGCTTGACCCAATTGCCCGGCGTGGCGGTGCAACGTCTCATGGCCGATGGTTTGGGCTTCGGGGCGGAGGGCGATTGGAAAACGGCGGCGCTGGTGCGGGCGATGAAAGTGATGGCCGCCGGCCTCAAGGGCGGGGCGTCCTTCATGGAAGATTACACCTATAACCTGGAGCCGGCCAACATGAAGGTCCTGGGCGCGCACATGCTGGAGATTTGTCCCACCATCGCCGCGGGCCGTCCCTCGTTGGAGGCGCATCCGCTGGGCATCGGAGGCAAGGCGGACCCGGTGCGATTGGTATTTGACACGCCGCCTGGCCCGGCCGTCAATGCCTCGATCATCGACGTGGGCAATCGCTTCCGCCTGCTGGTCAACGAAGTCGAGGCGGTGCGGCCGGACAAGCCGTTGCCCAAGCTGCCGGTGGCGCGGGCGGTGTGGCGTTGCCAGCCCGATCTGCCGACGGCGGCGGCGGCGTGGATTTACGCCGGGGGCGCGCATCACACCGGCTTCAGCCCCTGCGTGACGACCGAGATGCTGGAGGACTTTGGCCAAATGGCGGGCATCGAAACCGTGATTATTGATAACAAGACCACGGTGCGCGAGTTTCTGAAGGAATTGCGCGCCAACGAAGTCTATTACGGGCTGGCCCGCGGCTTTATCTCCTAGGACATGCATTCAAAGTACACCATCGGCTTGGACTACGGCACCAATTCGGTCCGCGCTCTCGTTGTCGATACCGCCGACGGACGCGAAGTGGCCACGTCGGTTTGGAACTACGAATACGGCGAGGCGGGGGTGATCCTCGCGCGCGATCCCAATCTGGCCCGGCAGCATCCGGCCGATTACATCAAAGGCACCGAGGTCAGCGTCCGGCGCGCGCTGGCGGAAGCGAAAAAGAAATTGCGGGGCTTCAAGCCGGAGCAAGTGGTGGGGATCGGGGTGGACACCACCGGCAGCACGCCGCTGCCGGTCGATGAGAGGGGCGAACCACTGGCGTTGACGCGGCGCTTTGCCAAAAACCCAGCGGCGATGGCGTGGCTTTGGAAAGACCACACCGGGGTGGCCGAGGCGGCGGAGATCACCGAGTTGGCCAAAAAAATCCGGCCCCAGTATCTCGCCCAATGCGGCGGCACTTATTCGAGCGAATGGTTTTTCAGCAAAATCCTCCATTGCCTGCGCACTGCCCCGGAAGTTTTTGACGCCGCCGCCTCCTGGATGGAGCTGGCCGATTACATCCCGGCGGCGCTGACGGGCACGCAGGCGAGCGAAAAATTCACCGCCGGGATATGCGCCGCAGGCCACAAGGCAATGTACAGCGAGCGTTGGGGCGGGTATCCCGACAGCGAATTCCTCTCGCAATTGTCGCCCAAACTGGGGGCGTTGCGCGCGCGGCTCTGCGCCAAGGCGCGCGACATCAGCACCATCGCGGGTGAACTGACTGTGGCTTGGGCGACCCGCACCGGTTTGCGCGAGGGCATACCGGTGGCAGTGGGCGCGTTCGACGCGCATCTGGGGGCCATCGGCGCGGGCATCGCCCCGGGCACGCTGGTCAAAATCATCGGCACCAGCACGTGCGATATTGCCGTCTGGCCGCTGACGGAGAAGCTGGCGGATATTCCGGGCCTGTGCGGCAGCGTCCGAGGCAGCGTGCTGCCGGATTGTTACGGGCTGGAGGCGGGGCAATCGGCGGTGGGAGACATTTTCAACTGGTTTGTCAATTATATTAAACCCGGCGGCGCCAAGGCCGGTTCGCACGAGGCTCTGAGCAAGGCGGCCGGGCGGCTGCGGGCGGGAGAATCCGGTTTGCTGGCGCTGGATTGGAACAACGGCAACCGCACCGTGCTGGTCGATCAGCGGCTGACCGGCTTGCTGCTGGGCCAGACCCTTTACACCACGCCGCCGGAAATTTATCGCGCGCTTATCGAGGCCACGGCTTTCGGCGCTTTGACCATCATCAACCGTTTCGAGGAATACGGCGTGCGCATTGGGCAGGTGGTCAACTGCGGCGGCATCGCGGAGAAGAATCCGCTGGTCATGCAGATTTACGCCGACGTGACGGGGCGGCCGATGAAGGTGTCGCGCTCGGCCCAGACGTGCGCGCTGGGAGCGGCGGTGGCGGCGGCGGTGGTGGCCGGAGTACACCGCGATTTCGCCTCGGCCATCGGCGCGATGACGGGTTTGAAAGGGCGGGTTTTCAAGCCGGATCCGGCGGCGCACGGGGTCTATCGCGACTTGTATGCGTTGTACTCCCTGCTGCACGACGCCTTCGGCAAGGCACCCTGGCAGGGCGGCCTGCATGGGGTGATGAAACAATTAATCGACTTGCGCCATCATGCGCGCGCTTGACACGAGCCAACATGCTGGAATCGCTCAAACAGGCCGTTTGCCAAGCCAACCTTGACCTAGTCCAGGAGGGCCTGGTCGTTCAAACCTGGGGCAACGCCAGCGGGCTGGACCGGGCGCGCGGGCTGATGGTCATCAAGCCTTCCGGCGTTGCCTATTCGGTTTTGAAGCCCGCGCAGATGGTCGTGGTGGCTTTGGCCAGCGGGCAGGTGGTGGAGGGAAAACTCAAGGCCAGTTCCGACACCGAGACGCACTTGGAGTTGTATCGCGCCTTTGCCGGCATCGGCGGCATTGTCCACACGCACAGCCTCCACGCCACGGCGTGGGCGCAAACGGGCCAACCCATCCCGCCCCTGGGCACGACGCAGGCCGATTACTTCCACGGCGAAGTGCCCTGCACGCGGCGATTGACGCCGGCGGAAATCCAAAGGGATTACGAATGCAACACCGGGCGGGTCATCGTGGAGCGTTTCAAGGGCCTGGACGCGTTGCATCAGCCGGCGGTGCTGGTGGCCCAGCACGGACCGTTCGCGTGGGGGAGCGATGTGGCGGAGGCGGTGCAGAACGCGGTGGCGCTGGAATTCATCGCGCGCCTGGCCGGGGAAACGCTGCGGCTCCGATTCGACGCGCCAGCGATGCAAGAGGAGTTGCGCGACAAACATTTCTTCCGCAAACACGGCCCCTCGGCCTCTTACGGACAAACGAAACGAAACAAATAAGTTGAGCCTAATCTATGAGCACAAACAGAACCATGAGCACCATGATCCGCCGGATGCTGGGCCTGGGCGCCGGCGCAGCCCTTCTGGCCAGTTGCGCCGGACCCAGCACGCCTCCAGGCGCCATTCCCAGTGAGCCGTTTGGCACGACGCCGGACGGCCAGGCAGTGGAACTTTACACACTTCGCAACAACAACGGCGTCGAAGCCCGGATCATGACCTACGGCGGGATCATCGTCTCCCTCAAAGTGCCGGATAAGAACGGACAATTGGGCGACGTGGTGCTGGGTTACGACAGCCTGGATTCGTATGTCAAGAATAGCCCCTACTTCGGCGCGCTCATCGGGCGTTACGGCAACCGAATTGCCAAAGGGCATTTCACTTTGGATGGAATCGCGTACACCCTGGCCACCAATAATTATCCCAATGCGCTGCACGGCGGGCTGAAAGGTTTCGACAAACGCGTTTGGAGCGCTACCACCAGAGAAGGACTCGATGGCGGGGAATTGATCCTCAGCTATCTGAGTAAAGACGACGAGGAGGGGTACCCCGGAAATCTCAAAGTCACCGCCACTTACACGCTGATGCGGGACAACGCGCTGCGCCTGCAGTACAGGGCCGAGACCGACAAGGACACAGTTCTCAATCTCACACAGCATTCCTATTTCAACCTAGCCGGCAAAGGCGACATCCTCAAACATCAGGTCATGATTCCCGCCGACCGCTTCACACCTGTCGATGCGACGCTGATTCCGACGGGGGAATTGCGCCCGGTCGAAAAGACGCCCTTTGATTTTCGCGCGCCGACGGCCATTGGCGCGCGCATCGGGCAGGACGATGAACAGCTTAAATTCGGCGGCGGCTACGATCAAAACTGGGTCATCACCAAGGAATTCGGGAAACTCTCTTTGATGGGGCGTGTGACCGAGCAAGAGAGCGGCCGCGTTCTGGAAGTCTTTTCCACCGAGCCGGGCTTGCAATTCTACTCGGGCAATTTTTTGGATGGCACGATTACGGGCAAGGGCGGGTGGGTTTATGAGCGGCGGGCCGCCTTTTGCATGGAGCCGCAGCATTATCCCAACTCGCCCAATGAGCCGGCATTCCCCACCACCGAACTCAAGCCCGGCCAGGTTTACCACAACACCATCATTTACCGCTTTGCGGTCCAACCCTAAGGCAGCATGAATTCTCTTCTGTTTGCCGCCGCCGGCGATTCGGTCTTGACCGGCGTGGACTGGCTGGCCATCGCGCTTTATTTCGGCCTCCTGCTGAGCGTGGCCTGGTGGGTGATCAAGAAAGGCAAAGACAACGCCACCGATTATTTCCTGGCCGGGCGCAACCTGAGTTGGTGGGTCATTGGCGCGTCCATTTTCGCGTCGAATATCGGCAGCGAACACATCGTGGGCCTGGCCGGCTCAGGGGCCAAGGACGGGGTGGCGATGGCGCATTATGAATTGCACGCCTGGTGCCTGCTGGTGCTGGCCTGGGTCTTCGTGCCCTTCTACGCCCGCTCGCTGGTCTTCACCATGCCGGAGTTTCTGGAACGGCGCTTTTCCACGCCTTCACGATATGTGCTCTCGATTGTTTCCCTCATCACGTTCATCGTGGCCAAGATCGCAGTAGGTATTTATGCGGGCGGAGTGGTGTTCCAAACACTGCTGCCGGAGATGCATAAGACGCTGCTCGGCTATGAATTCGACAGCTTTTGGATCGGCTCGGTTTTGGTGGTCGCGTTGACGGGGCTTTACACGATGTTGGGAGGGATGCGCGCGGTCGCCTATAATGACGCCGTGCAGGTGTTGGTTCTGATCGGCGGCTCGGCGCTGCTGACCATTTATGGACTGGTCCAACTGGGTGGATGGGGCGAACTGAGACAGTTGTGCGGTTCGGACATGTTCAATCTATGGAAGCCGCTGCTGCCGGCGGGCGTGCAAGGTTCCTGGGCGCCAGTGCTGGTCAAAAACGCCGCCGGCGACATCATCAAGGAGGCGTGGTATTTCAACGGGAAATTTCCCTGGCTGGGCATGGCCATTTGCGCTCCAGTGATTGGATTGTGGTATTGGTGTACCGATCAATACATCGTGCAACGGGCCTTGGGCGCTCCGAACGAACAGACCGCCCGGCGCGGCAGCATTTTCGCCGCTTTTTTGAAACTCTTTCCCGTTTATCTTTTCATCATCCCGGGTTTGATTTGTTTTGCCCTGGCCAAGAGCGGCAAGGTGCCGGCGCTGGCGGTGGTCTATGATTCAGCAACGGGCCAAGCCACCCCAGCGGCCGCGCAAGGGGCTTTTCCATTGATGGTCGCCCACCTCCTGCCGCCGGGGCTGCGCGGGATAGTCGTGGCGGGATTGCTTTCGGCGCTGATGGGATCATTGGCCGGCGTGTTCAACGCCTGCTCGACCCTCTTCACGGTGGACATCTACGAGAAACTGCGCCCCAAGGCCTCGCAACACGAACTCGTGCGCATGGGCCGGCTCGCCACCGCCATCATGGTCATCATCGCCATGCTCTGGATTCCGGTGGTGCGGGGCAAGACGGGGCTTTACGAATACCTGCAATCGGTCCAAGGTTATCTTGCGCCGCCGGTCTTCGTGGTCTTTTTCTTTGGCGTATTCTGGAAGCGGCTCAACGCGCAGGGTTGCTTGTGGGCCATGATCATCGGTTTTATCATCGGCCTCTTCCGTATGGGCGTGGACACCATGGTCACCACCGGCACCATTTTTCCGGAAGGATCGTTTCTGTGGATCGTCAATAATATTCAATTCCAATACTTCAGCATCCTCATCACGCTTGTTTCCGCCATCGTCATGGTGGCGGTCAGTTACGCCACCGCTAAACCCGACTATGGCGCCATCGCGGGATTGACTTTCGCCACCGCCACGGCCGAAAACCGCGCCAAAACGCGCGCCAGTTGGAGCGCCCGGGAAGTGGTGGGTTCGCTTTTCATTCTCGCCTGCATCCTCGGCGCATATCTCTATTTCAGAGGGTAGCAAATGAGTTCAAATTCCTCCAAACCTCGAAATTCCACGAACAGCCCGATCAAATTAGAGGTTTGCACCGCTTCGGTGGAGGACTGCGTCAAGGCGGAACGCGGCGGCGCCGATCGGGTCGAGTTGAATTGCGCCCTGCTCTTGGGCGGACTCACCCCGTCCCTCGGCGCCTTGCGAGAGTCCCGCGCCGCGGTCCGCTTGCCGATCATCGTGATGATTCGTCCACGGCCGGCGGGATTCTGCTACAGCCGCGCCGAATTCACCGTCATGCAGCGCGACACCGAATTGGCGCTTGGCGAAAAGGCCGACGGGATCGCCTTCGGCATCCTCACGGCCGCCGGCGCGGTGGATGTGCCGCGTTGCCGGCGAATGGTCAAGCTGGCCGCCGGGCGGCAGGCGGTGTTTCATCGAGCGTTTGATGTGGTCCGAGACCCGCTCAAGGCCCTGGAGCAATTGATTGACATGGGCCTGACCCGCATCATGACTTCCGGCCAGGAAGCCAGCGCCTACAATGGCGCGGCCCAGATCGCCGAGTATGTCCGCCGCGCCGCCGGCCGCATCGAAATTCTCCCGGCCGGAGGCATCAATCGTTTCACGGTCGCCGACGTGATCAAGAGAACCGGCTGCAATCAAATACACGCCTCGCTCAGCGCGGCCTGCAGGGATTTTTCGGCCTCCGGGCGGCCGCAAGTCTCCTTTGGCGGGGCTGTCAAGCAATCGGAGGAGGAGTTCACGGTCACGGACGCGGAGGCCGTGCGCCGATTGAGGGGCGCGCTGGCACAGTGACATCCAGCTAGAGTATTTTCACTGGCAGTCAACTGACAGAAACGCGAAGGCGAAACGTACGAAACGAACAGCCGCGCCTTTAGCAACGCCTCACGAAATTCTCTTTCCGAAATTTTCTCTCCGTTGCATCATTCGGCCAGGGCGATATGCACGCATCAAAAGCTTCGCGTAAAGAACGTACTCGCTGCTCAAAACGTGGGTTCGATACCGTGAACCGGCGAAAGCCAGGCGAATTGTCCAGGACATCTATGAAAGCCATTTTACAGGAAGGCCATTATTATGGAAGCTGCAACACGCTCCGGAAGGTGGGACCTTTAGTTTTAACGGAGTGTGTTTACGCTCCGGGGGTTCGAATTCCCCAGCACGCGCATGAAAATTCGTATTTCATCTTTGCGCTACGCGGCGGTCAAGAAGAGTCATTCGGAGCACGCAATCGGACCTACGTTTCCGGCACTTTGGCTTTTCATCCAAGAGGTGAGCCCCACAGCGAAAAGGTTGGTTCGATGGGAATGCGTTGTCTGCATGTCGAATTCAGCCCGCAATGGATCG
The DNA here is from genome assembly GCA_003140095.1 of Verrucomicrobiales bacterium. Lineage (GTDB taxonomy): Bacteria > Verrucomicrobiota > Verrucomicrobiia > Limisphaerales > Palsa-1400 > Palsa-1400. The sequence goes on from PLIU01000392.1 coordinate 8,327, forward strand.
AACGTCATGCGGAGATTTCCCGTTTCCTGGAAGACGGATCGCACGTCGATGGCGGCAGAATTGGCTGGCTCGCGGGCAGGATTCATCAAGAGTTTTGTTGCCTGGACGACGTTGCTCCGGCTGCGATTGAAGGCTTAGTCCTGGAGATTCTGGCGGAATCGTCCCGTCTCCGGAGGCCGGATTCCCTTGGTAAGCGCCCACTCTGGTTACTTCAAGCCAGGGATTTGATCCACGCTCGTTTTGCCGAACCGCTTTCGTTATCTGATGTAGCAGTCGCTGTTGGGATTCATCCTGTTCGTTTAGCGCGCGCATTCCGCGCCGCATTCCGCTGTTCCGTGGGAGAGTTCATCCGCCAAGTCCGCATCCAGTCAACTTGCGAAACTATACGCTCTGGGGATGCGCGGATGACGGAGGTCGGTTTGGCGGCTGGCTTCGCCGATCAAGCGCACTTTACCAGGACATTCAAACGGCTCACCGGCATGACCCCAGGCCAATTTCGAGCAATTTTCGGCCGTACAGAACGACGGTAAGAGGCGAACAAGGCCATTTCAATCGTTCAAGACCGAGGATGCGCGCCTCTGCTAGAGTTCGTGCAGAGTATGAATATTTCAATCAATTCGGTTCTGAATCCCGCCGGATCGCCACGCATGAATCTCAGTGTTTGTTTGCTGATTGCCAGGCTAGCTTTTGCTGGAACTTGTGGAGCGGACGAGTTGGACGATTACATCCGCGCCAGCATGAAAACAAATAGTGTTCCTGCGATTGTATTTGGAGTCTTCAAGGACGGCAGCATTCTCCGGAGTGGTGCGTTTGGTCTGGCCAACGTCGAACTCAAAGTTCCAGCAACCGTCAACACCGTTTTCGAAATCGGCTCCGTCACGAAGCAATTCACCGCCACACTCGTGCTCATGCTCATGGATGAAGGCAAGCTTGCGCTGAACGATCGCATCGACAATTACCTGGATCATCTTCCCGACGCATGGCGCGCCGTCACGATTCGACAGCTTTTGAATCACACCTCTGGCATCCCGGACATCGAGGACATCTTCGGCTACGACTCATATCGGAATATTTATACTTTCGATCAAATCATCGCGGTGGCGAATTCCAAGCCCATGGACTTCCCTCCCGGAACGAAGATGCGGTATAGCAACACGGGTTACTTCCTCCTCGGCCATATCCTGCAAAAGATTGAGAGTAAGCCGTACGATGAGATTCTCCATGAACGCATCCTGAATCCCCTCGGTATGATCCATACACGGCAAAGCGATCCGGCCTTCGTGATTTTGGGCCGATGCGCTGGATACCAGCTAACTGACAGAGGGCTGGCCAACCGAGACGCCATGCAGCCGACCGCCTGCCTTGCGGCTGGGACCATCGTTTCCACTATCGGGGACATGGCGAAGTGGGATTCGGCGATCACTCACAATCGTTTCCTGAAGCCGGCGATACAGAAGCTCATGTGGGAAAAGACCCGGCTTCCCAACGGCGAAACCAACAGTTACGGCATGGGTTGGTTCATCGACGACTGGCGCGGTCATCCCTGCGTCGAACACTCCGGTGGAACCGCAGGTTTCTCTTGCGACTACCGCCGTTTTCAGGATCTCGACCTCTCGGTCGTTGTATTTTGCAACCTATACTCTGGAACCGCGACAGGCATTGGCAATGTCGAGTGTCGAGCGGTGAACGCTGTGCATCCGGGCCTTTCCTATATCTCGTATAAACCGATTAAGGATGATCCAAAAATCCGCGATATGCTCTTAAAGGCGATGGCTGATGTTGCGAAAGGAGGCGCTGGCTCGCCGTCCATCACCGAAGCCATGTGGAAGGCGTATCCTGATGTATCCCGAAAAGAGTGGAGGGAACGACTGGCCCATCTCAGGTCCTTCCAATTGCTGGAGCATACTCGACACGCGCCAGTTGATTCCGGGCATGGCGAAAAAGCCGTAGAAACCTACGTGTACCGGCTTGAAACGGGGGGTAAGACTCTCTTCATTATCTTCGACCTTACCGCGGAAGGCAAAATCGCCTTGCAGCGGCGTGTTGAGAACTAGATTTTCTGTAATAGTTATTGCCGCACAAGCGGTTAGGAATGTAGCCAGTTGCCGGATTTGGGCGTTTTTCACCGCTGCTGCAACTTAAATATGCCGGGTTTTACTGGGTATTCAAGCAAAAACGGTTTAATCCGATCCTATCGTTTTTAATCCGTTTGGTGTCCGTTTTGGTGTCCGTTTGCCGACTCCAGATTTATGCGGTTGGGGCTCGGTTCGTCGCGCTCTGCAACCACTTCTTCCCTTCAGCCGTGATTTGATAACCCTGTAAGCGGCTTTGTGGTTTATCTGGAATCGTTCGCCCAAGCCAGCACCCAAAATCAACCCTCTAATGCGACTATTTCCGAAGTGCGGGGAAGGCTGATTTTCCCCTTTCCGGCCACGCTGCACGGCAGAATTTCAAATCATCGCCACAGGAGCAGATTGGCTATTCTTTTCGGAAGCAGTTCACCAGCGCGAAATCCTAAACGGAAAGGCCCAGGAGTCGGGCGGCGGGTCAAGGTGGAAATTCCGGGGCAACAGGGGAATTCTACCTTGATGCGACGACCGGCGACATATAACTAAGTCTGGATTCGCGCGTGTTCTTTCGGTGCGACTACGCCCGTGAACGGATTGATTTCGGACGGGAAAGGCGAAACGTGGATTTTCTGTTAATCATGATATTTGAACGCGATGACTGCGCCGGCTGAGGCGGCGCCCATGAGTTTAGGCGTAATAAGGCCGTAATTCCGGGCTAATTTTTCCGACGATCAATGACTGCTCGATGGTGGTGACATTGAAGTCGCCGGCTTCCGTCAACCGCTTGACTTCACCGGCATTGAGCACGGCGATGGGCAACCCATCGCGCAGGAGAATGCGGTTAGCCGTGACCGCCGTAACGCGAGGGCCGGAAG
>PLIU01000289.1 GCA_003140095.1 Verrucomicrobiales bacterium
GTCACCGGCCCGGCGACGGCGACCCCGCCATTGCTATTGGAGAACAACGTGAAGGCCAAGTCGTTAGGTGCCGTTGGCCGGGCTGCCGTTGTCTTGGAGCTGGCCCGCATAACTGAAGGCGGTGCCTTGGGCGTAGGCCGTGAAGAATCCTGAGTTAAGAGTGAAAAGTGCCAGCAACGCCAGCACGAACAAGAAACTGTGCAGTTTGCTTTTCATAAGAGTTGACGAATTGCATTTGGTTCACTGATACGGCATGGGTGCCATGCTGACATTTTTACGCCTCGCTCGATTGAATGCAAATTGATTATGCGTATAGGACTTTGGAAGGATGCTCGCGCCAGAGGCAAAACGCAGTCCTCACGTCGGCGGCTACGGGGCGTCTTGGCAGCCGGTTTGATATTTTGCCTCTCTTCTCGTACTCTGGGGCGCAGTGCATAAGATTGCTTTTGAAATGGGGCCGGTGACGGTGACGTGGTACGGCATTTTTGTGGCGTTGGGTTTTCTGGCGGGGCTGTGGACCGCCAGCCTCCGCGCCCGCCGCGCGAACTTTCACCCGGATACGATTCTCGATCTCGGCCCCTGGCTGCTGCTGGGCGCCGTCGTGGGAGCGCGCGCCTTTTTTGTCGCCACCTATTGGCCCGAGGACTTTGCCGGGCATCCGATTTACGAAATCTTCATGGTGCAGCGGGGCGGGATAGTTTATTATGGGGGCCTCATCGGCGCTTCGGTGGCCTGCATTATTTTTGCCCGGCTCAAAAAATTGCCGCTGTGGAGGCTGGCCGATGTCCTGGCGCCGAGCGTGGCGCTGGGGAGTTTTTTCGGACGCTGGGGCTGCCTGATGAACGGCTGTTGTTACGGCCGGCCCACGACGATGCCGTGGGGCATCCAGTTCCCCAAGGATCACGACACCTACCCCGATTACGTCCATCCGACGGAGATTTACGATTCGCTGCTCAACCTCGCCTTGTACGGAGTGCTGGCGTGGCTCTTCCGCAGGCGGAAATTTGACGGGCAGGTCTTCGGCGTCTATCTGATCTGTTACGCCGTGCTCCGTGCCTTCGTGGAGATGTTCCGGGGCGATTACACGCAAGAACACTACTGGAAAGGAATGACGCCGGCGCAATTGGTCAGCATCGGCATCTGCGCCGCCGGCATCCTGCTGTTATGGATACAGTGGAACAAAGCCCCGCCTGCGAATACCGCCGGAAAGTCCGCCGTGCCGCACAAAGCCTGAGTTGTGACAAACAAGGTGATCAGCCAAGAAGCGGGGCGAGAGACAGCCCCTGCCGCGACCGGGCCGGTAGCGCTCCCCGAGCCGAGTGGTTCTGTGCGAGAATCCACTGAAACGTCGCTCGCGATCTTTTTGGCCGGCCCCACAGCCGCAGGCAAATCCGCCCTGGCCGCGGAACTCTGCGAGCGGCTTGGCGGTGAGATTATCTCCGTCGATTCGATGCAGGTCTATCAGGGGTTGGACATCGGCACGGCCAAACCCTCCGCCGAAGACCGTCGGCGCGTCTGCCACCACCTCATCGACGTGGTCACGCTCAAGGAGAGTTTCGACGCCGCGCAATTTGTCCGTCTGGCTGGTGTCGCGGCGCAAGACATCCGGGCGCGCGGGCGGCGACCCATATTTTGCGGCGGCACCGGACTCTACTTCAATGCCTATCTGGAAGGTTTGGGACCAGCGCCGCCAAGGGACACGCGCATCCGCGCCGAATTGGAAGCGACGCCGCCGGCGCAATTGTTGGAGGAATTGGAGCGCCGCGATCCAGAAGCCTTTCGCGGCATGGACCGCCGAAATCCGCGCCGGGTTGTTCGCGCGTTGGAAGTCATCCGCCTAACGGGCCGGCCCTTCTCCACGCAACGCGCACCGTGGTCCGGCGCCAAGCGGGCCGGCGCCCAAATGATTGGCCTGACCCGGCCCATGAGCGAGTTGGTCCAACGCATCCATCAGCGAGTGGAGGAGATGTTTCGCCAGGGGCTGGTGGGCGAAACGGAGTCGCTATTGGCGCAAGGCCTGGCGGAGAATCCCTCGGCGTTGCAGGCTTTGGGCTACCGGCAGGTGGTGGAACATCTGCGCGGGGAGCGCGGCCTGGCCGAGACGATGGAACTGGTGAAAATCCGCACGCGTCAATTTGCCAAGCGGCAGTTGACGTGGTTTCGACGGCAATTGAATTTGGAGTGGATCACTCTTACTGCGGCATCGCGCCAGCCTGATCTGCACAAGACAATTGACAAAATCCTGTGTGCCCGGCCATCCTAAGCAAAACACGGTGGTCTTGACACCGATTATGACAACAAAGAGTTTTTTCATCTCACGCCGCTCCTTCCTCAAACGCTGTTCGCTGGCGGGCGCCGCCGCGGGCCTGCCGGCTTGGTTCATGGAGCGGGATCTCGCCGAGGCGGCGCCGGTCCGCACATTAGGCCCCAATGACCGCCCCGCCATCGCACTGGTCGGCTGCGGCGGCCAAGGTCGCGGCGATGCCTCCCATGCCAAACTTTTCGGCGACATCGTGGCCGTCTGCGACGTCGATTCCGAGCACGCCGAGGCCGCGGCCAAACAATTCGCCGACGGCGGCAAGACGCCCTCCATTTTCAACGATCTGCGCAAAGTCATGGAGCGTAACGACATCCAGATCATCCTCAACACCACTCCCGACCATTGGCATACGCTGGTCAATCTCGCGGCGGCGAAAGCGGGGAAGGATGTCTATAGCGAGAAGCCGCTGACGTTGACCATTGACGAAGGGCATCACGTCATCAAGGCGGTGCGGAAAAGCAAGATTGTTTTGCAGACGGGCACGCAACAGCGCAGCAGCGCGCGTTTCCGGTTGGCCTGCGAATTGGTGCGCAACCAGCGCCTCGGGCAGCTCCAGCAAATTACCGTCTGGCTTCCCGCCGGTTTGCACGAAGGCCCGTTCTCCCCCAAAGCGACGCCGGTGGAATTGAATTGGGATTTCTGGCAGGGTCAGACGGCCAACGTGGATTACGTGCCGCAACGATGCCATCAGACGTTCCGTTTCTGGTACGATTACTCGGGCGGAACCATGACCGACTGGGGCGCGCACCACAACGACATCGCCCGCTGGGCAGTCGGCCTGGACGGGCCGGTAAATATTGAAGGGGCGCCGTCCACCCAGCCGATTCCCGGCGGTTACACCGCCTTCAGCGATTACGAGGTGACTTTCACCTATGCCAACGGCGTCCGGCAAACTGTCAAAACCACGCACGATGACACCATCTACGGCTCCGTTGTCAACGAGAAAGGCCAGCGCAACGGCATCAAGTTCGAGGGCACCAACGGCTGGATTTGGGTCAATCGCGACGAGATCGAAGCCAGCGACGACGCGCTGCTGTCCACGCCGTTGCCCGCCGGGGCGACGCGCCTCTACGCCAGCGACAACCACATGGGCAACTTTTTCGACTGCGTGCGCTCGCGCAAGCCGCCTGTGGCGGACGTGGAAACGGGCCATCGGTCCGCCTCGGTCTGTCATTTGGGGGTGATGGCGTTGCGTCTGGGGCGCAAACTGGAGTGGGATCCCGGGCGCGAAAAATTCACCGGCGAAGGCGCCAAGGAAGCGAACAAGATGCTCGCGCGCGAGATGCGCAAACCGTTCGACTACCATTTCGCTTAGGAAAGTTTACTTGGTTATTCGGGTGGCGTTTATTTCATGGATAAGCCAGGCGCGGGCGTGGGTCCAATAATACTTGGCGGTGCGCTCGGAGAGGCACAGGGCCTGGGCGACTTCAATGTTGGTCATTCCGACAAAACAACGCAGCTTCACTACCTCAGCCTGGGCGGCGTGGATGGCGGAGAGCTTGTCGAGCGCCTCGTTCACAGCGAGGAGTTGGTCGTCGTCGCCAGGCCCGGCGACTTCAATACATTCAAGGTCCACGCGGTGGCGGTCCCCGCCGTGGCGTTGGGAGTGCTTGCGGCGGGCATTGTCAATAAGAATTATGCGCATGGCCTCGGCGGCGGCCCCGAAGAAATGAGCCCGGCCGGAGAAGTTGGGATTCGAGTTGCCCACCAACCGCAGCCAGGCTTCATGCATCAGCGCGGTGGGCTGCAAAGTCTGGTTGGGCGGTTCATTCGCCATGCGCGCCGCCGCCAGCTTGCGCAACTCCTCATAGACCAACGGAAGCAATTTATCGGCGGCCTTGGGATCGCCATGCTCGATGGACTCAAGAATGCGGGTAACGTCGCTCAACAACGAAAACCGTTACCAGATTCTCCGTCGTTACGCCAGAGCAGCAGAAGTCGGGAGTTTAACAGAAGGAAACAAAGGAAACGAAGAGAAACTGGGATCAAATTGCTGCGTCGTTCGGCGATTTGGCAGTTAGTAATGTGAATGACGGAAGCTTTCGGCTTCGTTGACTTCGTTTACTTCTGTTGAAATCTCACGGCGAGAGCACCAGCCGGTAAGACGGGCGGATTCAGAGCACTTCGATTTCGTAAGACACAATCCAAATATCTATTTGGCGAAACCGTTCTTTCAATCGTTCCTTGAATCTCGCCAAAAACGCCCGGTTTTCGGGAGTGGCTTCGATATCGACAACCATGCGGAAGTGCTCGTCTTCAAACCGTTGCCCTTCGTGCATCCACGTGCCACGGAACAGGTCCGGCGATGTTGTCAAGGCCCCGAATGCAGCCACGAGTTCTTCCTGGGTCTCGAAGAATCTTTCGGGTTCGACGGGACTGCCGTCATTATACCGCATTGGGAGCAGGATTTCGTAGCGCCTGCGTGACATAATCCTCGCTCATCCATTCGTGCGTTTGGTAGGTGAGTCCCCGAGTTTGCAAAAAAGCCGCTGCCGCCTCTGGCACAATGAACTGGCCGTCCGGCAGGCTGATTATGCGGCCACGTCGCGCCAACTCGTGAAATGCACGCACTGCCACGTCGCGCGATGGAAACGAAATCCTCGCGTATTTCATGCTTACAGTATCGTCGAGCGGTGAAGGAGCGTCAAGGCACATTCGGCGGTTAGCATCCCTACGGCGAGTACCAGCCGGTAAAACCGTTGCGGGGGGTTGGTGACGGAGTCTGTGGTGCTAAGGGTTGCTCCGGCGGCGGTGACGGGGGGTTAGGTTGATCCAGTTAGCCGAACTCAAGTCGGAATTGTACTGCAGCTGATACGTTGTTCCCGCCTCGGTGCTCCAAGTCAGATTCAGCATATTGTTGGTCAGGGTCACGGCCTGGAACTCCGGCACAATGGTCAGCCGGAATACAGTGCCCAAGCCGTTCGTGCCGCCTTGGGAAGTTGTGCCGTAGAAATTGCCGTCGCTGCCCTGCACCAGCGCAGAGGTGGGATTTGCGCCATCCAGTGGGTCGCCCGCGGAATTATTGACCGTGCCGAAAGCATAAAGGGTCGTTTGTGTCCCATTAGTGCTGAATTCGATTACGGTGCCATAGTTGCCTGGAGATGTGCTGTAGAAGTTCCCGTCGCTGGCCTGAATCGGCTGGTTAATAGGGCGGGAAACCATGGAATCAGCGGCACCCCATTCATGGTGAGTACGAATGGGGCGAAGCTGTTTTCAACGCTGCCGGGCAGGCCACCGGGGTATGGAACTTCGGTGGTCATGCAATATAAATTCCCGTCACGGCCTTGTATGAGCCAGCCTGCAGGTCTTATAAGCCAACTCGAGGATGCCGATACACTGAGATCGCCAAAGGAATACAAAATGGTCTCCGCCCCCATTGGTGCCGATTTTGAACACGGTGCCGTCAGTGGGGCAAGTCGAGGTATTGAAGCCGCTATCTTCATCAGGGTAGTTCTCTCCGCAATAGGCAGTCGTGCCATAGAAATTCCCGTCGCGGCCCAGCACCAAGCCGCCGGGATTTGCGCCATCATTGCCAGGCCATTGTTCATAGCCTCCGCCTGTTTCGTCAATGTAGCCATGGAATCTATACAAAATACTGAGCGCCCCGTTGGTGCTGATTTTGAATACGGTGCCATCGCAGTTCGTGCCGCCGTACGTCGTGCCATAAAAAATAGCCGTCGCTGCCTTGCACCAGAGCGGCCTGGGGATTTACCCCGTCATCACAGTTGGTGAATGAATACAAGCTGATCAGCGCTCCATTTGTGCTGATTTTGAACACGGTACCATTGTCCTGCGCGCCACCATTTGTAGAGGTGCCATAGAAATTGCCGTCGCTGCACTGCATCAGGCCGGCAGATGGATTTGCGCCATCATTGCCGCTAAATGAATACAAACTGGTCAGCGCGCCACTGGCGGTGATTTTGAAAACCGCGCCTTGGTTGTGGCTGCCGCCGTTGGCAGTCGTGCCATAGAAATTGCCGTCGCTCCCCTGCACCAGAGCGGCTTGGGGATTTGCGCCATCCAACGCTCCGCCACTTGCATTGGTGACCGTCCCGAAAGCATAAAGGGTCGTGAGCTGCCCATTGGTGTTGATTTCGAACACTGTGCCAACGGAGTTCGAGCCGCCGCTGAAAGTTGTGCCATAAAAACTTCCGTCGCTGCCCTGCGCCAGCCCATTGGGACCGTAGCCATCATCCCCGCCGGTGAAGGAGTACAAACTGGTGAACACCGCATTGGTGCTGATTTGGAACACGGTGCCACCTTGGCCGAATTGATTCGCATGCGCACCGCCGCCGGAAGTCGTGCCATAAAAATCGCCGTCGCTGCTCCGTAGCAGCGCGGCAGAGGGCTGCTCACCATCGATGCCGGTGAATGAGTGCAAACTGGTCAACCCTCCATTGGTGCTGGTTTGGAACACTGTGCCAACGTTGTTTGTGCCGCCGGCCGATGTCGTGCCATAGAAATCGCCGTCGCTGCCCTGCGCCAGGCCACTGGGACCCGCCCCATCATTCCCGCCTTGGAAGGCATACAAAATGGTTAACGCCCTATCGGTGGTGATTTGGAATACGGTGCCAAAGCCGCCCGAAGTCGTTCCATAGAACTTGCCGTCGCTGCCCTGCACCAGGGCGGTTAGGGGGGGACGTTGGGCCATCATTGCCGTTGGTGAACGAGTAAAGTGTGGTCAAGACCACGCCAGCCCGCGCGCCAAAAATCGGCAGCACGAGAAAGACGGCCCAGAACAGTCGCATCACGCGCCGCCACTCCGCTACGGCGCGACTACAGGCTGAACGCCGGATGGGCACAGCAGAAACCGGCTTCCGGCCAAATACTGGCTCGGTCATGGCGCGGGTTCTACGTCCGACATGGAGTGTCATGAGATGGACTTTCATGGACGTAAAGTCACCGTTCACCTATTTCTACCCGGCACGAACGATGAGAAATTAAAGGCCGGAAGGCAAGCAAAATCAGGTAACCTCTCTTAGGCCGCTGGCCGCGTCAAACAACAATCGCAACCGGGGCCGCCACAGGGCGTGAGACAGAATTCTTCTG
>PLIU01000414.1 GCA_003140095.1 Verrucomicrobiales bacterium
TTGCGCGTCATGGCCGAAGTCATGCAACTGATGGCCAGATACGCGCCGGCCATGAGAAAACTGCCGACGTAGCCGGCGAAGATAACGCCGTTGTCGGGCGCGCCAAGGTAGTTGACCGTGATGACGATCGGGAATGTCAAGAACAAGGCCAGGAACAAAAAGATCCAGGAGGCCAGGAATTTTCCGACGATGGCCTGCCATGCGGTAATAGGCAGGGTCAGGAGCAGTTCCAGCGTGCCCACCCGGCGCTCCTCCGCCCACAGGCGCATGCCCACGGCCGGCACTAGGAACAGATACAGCCAGGGATGCCACATGAAAAAGGAGTCTTCCAGCGTGGCCTGCCCGCGCTCGAAAAAGCCGCCCGCCATGAAAGTGAAAAGTCCCATTAAAAAAAGGAAAATCACGATGAACACATAGGCGACCGGTGATGAAAAATACGCGGCCAGTTCCCGTTCGGTGATGGCCTTAATATTGCTGGTGGAATTCATTTTTTGGCTTCGTTGGCGGTTTCAGGCAAAGTGATGCTGCGGAAGACTTCGTCCAGCCGGCCTTCCTCGGTGTGCAATTCCTCCACTTGCCAGGCGGAGGCGGCCACCAGGACGCCGCGGGCGAGATCGCCATTGAGGTTTTCGCTCTTGGGATAAACCCTGGCCCACACCTTCCCCGACTCTTCCTTGACAATGGCCGCGCGCCGCGCATTGGGCACCGCGCCCATTCGCTCGATCAGTTGCGCGCCGGTCACGCCTCGCACCACCAACAGCACCGCCCCGGCCACGTCGGATTTCTTCTTCAATGCCGCCGGCGTGCCGTTGGCGACAATCTGGCCGCGATCAATAATAATGGCGCGGGAACAAACCGCTTCGACTTCCTCCAGGATGTGCGTCGAAAAAATGATGGCCTTGCGTTCGCCCATGCGGCGAATCAAACCGCGCACTTCGTGCTTCTGGTTCGGGTCCAGTCCATCGGTCGGTTCGTCCAGCACCAGCACGTCGGGGTCGTGCAGAATGGATTGCGCGAAACAGGTGCGGTGCCGGTAGCCCTTGGAAAGAGTATCGATGCTCTGAAAGCGGACCGATTCCAGAAAGCACATCTCGATCACGCGCTGGACGGCTTTTTTCCTGGCGTCGCCGTGCAATCCGCGCAGTGCGGCCACAAAACCCAGGAAGCCCGAGACTGTCATGTCGGCGTAAGCCGGGGCATTCTCAGGCAGGTAGCCGATGAGGCGTTTGGCTGGGATCGGATCCTTGACCATGTCGAATCCGCCGACAGTGACCCGGCCTTCGGAAGGGGGAATAAAGCCGGTGATCATGCGCATGGTAGTGGATTTTCCGGCGCCATTGGGCCCGAGGAATCCCAGCACCTCGCCGCGTTCCACCGTGAATGAAATCCCATCCACGGCCACCTTGGTGCCGAAGGACTTGCTCAAATTTTCAACTTTAATCATTAGTATGAATCCGCTCTGGCCAGGGCCTGAGGCTGCCTATCACTGACTCTTTCCAGGCCAGATTGTTCAAACGCCATCTTAAGCCCCTCATGGCTGTTTGGACAATGAGAAAAAAATGATCAAAAAATATTGTTGTAACGGCCCGGCCGGCGCATTTCGCTTTTAGATTTCCGGCATCAACGGATGCGGCGATTATGTCAATACTATAATATCATATGGGCTTCCCGCCGGCGCCTTCTCCCTACACGGTTTCGCGATCTTCGAGTTTCTGGTGGGTTTGCGGTTCTTTTTCATTGTCCATGCGCCTCTTGCCTTCCATTTTCAATTTTAATGGTTTGACCGGCTTTGACCATTCGGGAGGGACGAGCAGCCCGCGCAGCGGGCCGTTCTGAATTTGTTCTGACTCCTGCGAGTCCCCGGTTTGGCTTTGATCGGGTTTGACTGGGTTTGACTGGGTTTGACCGCGCAGATGTGACCTAGCCTGGTTTGCCTCCACTTGCTTCCTTCTTCTTCGATTTCGCCCTCAAATTGTCCAATTTTGGGACACGCACCCTACCTCCGCAGGTTTGATTTGGTTTGATTTGGTTTGATTTGGTTTGACTGACCGGGTCATTAGGGCCTGTACCGCGTGAAAACCACGCAACCCGCAACGCCTTCACAGCTCTGGTTAAGCCATGTGCGTTGATGAACATCCTTCGGCACCTCATATCTACTCATGTCCAACCCGATCGCTGGGAGTCGGATCTGCGGACAACCTTGGCGAGGCCGGATTCTCGACTGCCAACTTTCAAAGAACAGAACAGGCGCATGAGCGCCGCACACATGGCACATTGCCACGTAATGGTTGGAATTGCATTTTAATAAACGAACTGGAGGATGTATTTTATGGCAGTGCGCAAGTGGAGGAAAATAGCATACGCCCTGACCGCCACAATTTGTATTGTGGTGCTCTTCGGAACGAGATTGTTTTGTTATCGTTCCGGATATCACATGGCGCCGTGCTTTCCTTTTGCCGCAATATGGGCGTTTCTTTGCCTGGGGGGTCCCGTTGTCGCTATTTTTTGGCTTCTTTCGTCGTTGAATCCGGAGCATGGGCGATCAGAATGTTCGCCGGGCTTGCGCGTTCTTTGTTCAGGCCCAGGGTTCCACCTCGAATCGTGAGCCCAAAGTGGGGCGCGATGACGGCGGGAGTCTCCACCGCAGCAATCCTTGTTCTTCTCGGCTTTACGAGTCTGCGCGTCTGGCTTGGCATGGGTGGCGATCAAAGGGCATTTCTTGAGGGTGTCAGAGATAGGCTGAATCGAGATGTTGACCCGAAACAACTGCGAAACTGGGCCATTGGAGTGATGCCCGACACGCCGCAACAAAGGGGAAATTCCATTCACCTTCCAAACGGCCAAACGGTCAGTTCGGCAACGAATGCATACGGCGAACCAAACATCGGGGGGGCGTAAGACATAATTCTTC